>JAEZKY010000021.1 GCA_023435985.1 Bacillota bacterium
GGCATGAATTCTCCGGACAAATAGTAGAAGTAGGGGCAGATGTAGAAAGTGTTAAGGTTGGGGATAGAGTAACAGCGGGAGCATTATTGCCATGTGGAAAATGCGAAGCTTGTCAACAAGGTAGACCAGCTATGTGTACTAATTATGGATTTATAGGCTCTAGGCAAAATGGAGCTATGGCAGAATATGTAGCTGTAAAAGCTCAAAATGTAGTTAAGTTACCAGATGAAGTTGATTATAAAGAAGGAGCTATGATAGAACCTTTAACCGTAGCACTTCATGGAATTCAGAGAGTTAATATAAAAGCAGGAGCAACAGCTTTAGTGTTTGGAGCAGGAACTATAGGACTTTTAGCACTACAATGTTTAAAAGCAGTAGGAGCAGGAAAAGTTTATATGGTAGACGTAGTTGATAAGAAATTGGAATTAGCTAAGAAATTAGGCGCTGATGATGTGATAAATTCAATGAATGTCTATTTAAATGAATATTTATCACAACATGGAAAGCCTGAAATAGTAGTTGAGAATTCTGGATCACCTATTGCTCAAGCACAATGTTTAGAAATAGTAAAAAAATGTGGTTCTGTTGTATATATTGGAACTGCAACTAGAGATTTAATTTTAAAACCTGAAACTTTCGAAAAAATCTTAAGAGGAGAATTAAATATTACCGGCTCATGGATGTCTTATAGTGCACCTTATCCAGGTTATGAATGGACTACAGCAGTTGAATATATAAAAGAAAAAAAGATAGATTTGAAATCTATGATTACCAATGTATATAAGTTAGAAGATGGCTTAATTCCATTTGAAATAATGAGAGATAAAAATGCTTGTGCTACAAAAGTATTATTTGAAATTTAAAAAAGTTAATCATAAAAATAGACAAGCTTAATCAATAGCTGGTTATTAGCTATTTTAAGATAAATTACATTAACAGAAATTTATAAAAAATAAACTATAAGAAATAAATTAAAGAGGAGAGATAAATATGAATTTTACACCTATAGACCCAAATAAAGTACCAGAAAGAACATTATATACAGGGGCTAAAATGCCTGGAATAGGAATGGGAACCTTCGGTTCAGATCGTTTTTCAGCTGAAGATATTGCAAATGCAGTAAAAGGAGCAGCTAAATTAGGATTTAGGCTTTTTGATGGAGCTAGTGTTTATGGAAATGAAGATTTGATTGGCAAAGTTTATAAGGAAATATTAGCAAGTGGAATTAAAAGAGAAGAATTATTTATAACATCAAAAGTTTGGAATGATCAACATGATAATGTTATAGAATCTTGCAAGAAAACATTAAAAGACCTTCAATTAGATTATTTAGATTGCTACTTTGTACATTGGCCATTCCCTAACTTCCATGCTAAAGGAGTATCAGTAGATTCTCGTGATCCAAATGCAAAACCATATATACATGAAGATTTCATGAAGACATGGAGACAAATGGAACAATTAGTTGAAATGGGACTAGTAAAACATATAGGAACATCTAGTGTAACAATTCCTAAGTTAAAATTAATATTAAGAGATGCTAAGATTAAGCCAGCTGTTAATGAAATGGAACTGCACCCATGTTTCCAACAGCCAGAATTATATAAATTCTGTAAAGACAGTGGTATAGAAGTAATTGGATTCTGCCCAATCGGATCACCAACTCGTCCAGATAGAGATAAAACTGATAGTGATATTGCAGATATTGAGGAACCTACAGTAGTTAAGATTGCAAAAGCACATAAAGTTCATCCAGCAGTAATTTGTGTTAAATGGGGAGTTCAACATGGACATACACCAATTCCATTCTCAATTCACGAAAATGAATACTATAGTAATCTTTTAAGTGCAGTTGAAGATCCTTTAACTGATGAAGAAATGAAAGAGCTTGAAGCAGCAGATAAGAATTGCCGTTTAATTAAAGGACAAGTATTCTTATGGGAAGGTGCTAAAGGCTGGGAAGATTTATGGGATCTCGATGGAACAATAACAACTATTTAATTTATACATTATATAACTAGGTACTAATATTCTTAAGTAGATTATTATAATCTACTTAAGAATAGGGATTAAAGCTTTAGTAGAAATCCACAAATAAGTAGAAGAAAATTAAGTATAAAATACATAATTAGTGAAAAGAGTTGGATGAGTTGAAGGTTTTGAAAACTGTAAAAAAGGTGCCTGGTGGACTGATGATGATCCCTTTATTATTAGCAACTATTATAAATTCTCTTATACCAGAGGCAATGCAAATAGGATCATTTACAACAGCTTTATTTTCAACGCAAGGATCAGCTACAATAATAGGAATATGCTTATTTTGTTTAGGAACAAATTTCAAAATTAAGGATATCAAAGAATGTTTTAAAAGAGGAATGGTACTGCTGGCTACAAAAGTTTTATCAGGAGCTATTATTGGAATCGTTATAAATGCATATTTTGGATTTGATGGGATATTAGGAGTATCAACAATTGCAATTATAGGAGCTGCTACTAATAGCAATAACAATTTATATCTGACGCTTGTAAATGAATATGGTGATGAAAAAGATTTGGCAGCACAAAGTATACTAAATTTTAATACAGGAGCATTTTTTACACTTGTAATTTTAGGAATTGAAGGTTCAGCTAATATACCAATAATTAGCCTTATTAGTGCAGTTGGACCGTTTTTAGTTGGAATGTTAATTGGAAATATAGACGAAGATATAGGTGAATTTTTTAAGCCAGGAATAACAATGGTAATTCCTTTGATGGGATTTAGCATAGGAGCATCCATAAATCTTAAAAATGTAATAGAAGCAGGAACAAGTGGAGTTTTACTCGGATTTATAGTTCTTATAGGAACAGGAATTCCATTGGTAATAATTGATAGAGTTTTAAATAAAAGACCAGGATACGCTGGTGCTGCATTATCAAGTGTCGCAGGAAATGCAGTGACTACACCATCGGCATTAGCACTATTGGATGATAGATTTCAAGCTTATGTTGCAACAGCAACAACCCAGATTGCAGCTGCAGTGATAATTACAATAATTTTAACTCCAATTTTTACAATGTTTGTAGCTAAAATGTTTGGAATGAAAAAATTAAGATAACTATGCAATTTTTAATTGTAAATGATAACATAATATGATATGATGAGTGTATAAAATAAATAACGGTTAGACATATTTATAAAAAATAAAACTAAACGTTTAACTTTAAAATAAATAGGAAGTGGTGAAGTATAAAATGGATGAATTATTAAGGATGGAAAATATAGAAAAGTCATTTCCAGGAGTTAAAGCTTTATCAGGAGTTAATTTGGAATTAAGAAAAGGAGAACTTAATGCTTTAGTTGGAGAAAATGGGGCTGGAAAGTCAACATTAATGAAAATATTAGCAGGTGTTCATCAAAAAGATTCTGGAAAGATATTTATAGAAGGTGAAGAAATTCAAGAATTAAACCCTGATATTTCTTTAAAATTAGGTGTAAGTATAGTATATCAGGAATTTAACTTATTCAAGGATTTAACAGTAGCAGAGAATCTATTTATTAAACGAGAAAAAATGAATAAAAGCTTGAAATTTATTATTGATGATAAGAGCCAAAAGGAACGAGCCATAGAGTTATTAGATAATTTGAATCTTAAAATTAATCCGGATGAAAAGGTTTCAAATTTGAGCGTGGCAGAGCAACAAATGGTAGAAATAGCAAAGTCATTATTAGTTAATTGTAAAATATTAGTTATGGATGAACCTACAGCTGCATTAACAGAAAGTGAAACTGAAAACTTATTTAGAGTAATAGAAGAACTCAAAGAAAAAGGTGTGGGAATTATATATATATCACATAGATTAGAAGAATTGGAAAGAATATGCGATAGAATAACAGTTTTAAGAGATGGGCAATTTATAAAAAGTTGTGCTTATAAAGATATAACAATGAAAGAAATGATAGCATCTATGGTTGGACGTGATATGAACAATAAATTTCCTATAGCTAAATATGGAGCCTCTAATAGAGAAGAAACTATTTTAGAAATTAAAAAGGTTAAACAAGGGAAAAAATTAGATATAGAAAATATAAACTTATACAAAAATGAAATTCTAGGTTTTTACGGGTTGATGGGATCTGGAAGAACTGAGCTTGCTAGAATTTTGTTTGGAGCAGATAAGGCTGAGATTGTGGAATTTAAAATAGAAGGAAAAGATATAAAAGTTAAATCAACACATGATGCGATGAGTCAGGGAATAGCGTATTTAACTGAAGATAGAAAAAAAGATGGACTGGCATTAGGTCAATCTGTGGAGTATAACATTAATTTATCGAATTTAGAGTCTCTAAGCAAACTTAAAATTGTAAACGATAAGAAAGCAAAAGATAATGCTGAATCATATATAAAAGGCCTTAGAATAAAGACACCAAGCATGAATCAGCTGGCTAAAAATTTAAGTGGAGGTAATCAACAAAAAATAATAATTGCAAAGTGGTTAAGCAGAAATCCTAAAGTGCTAATTTTTGATGAACCAACTAGAGGAATAGACGTTGGTGCAAAATATGAAGTTTATGAATTGATGCAAAGATTGGTAGAAGGAGGAATAGGGGTAATAATGATATCATCAGAATTACCAGAAATCATAGGAATTAGTGATAGGGTTGTAATTTTCAGAGAAGGAAGTATAGCTGGAGAGTTAGAGAAAAAGGATTACTCAGAAGAAAATATACTTTCTTATGCGATTAGTTAAAATTTTGGAGGGATGAAAATGGAAAAGGCAATTACAAATTCAAACAAGAACACTATAGATTTAAAATATTTAATAAAAAATTCTGGAATTCTTATTGGATTATTAATAATGGGATTGATATTTTCAATATTGAGCGAAAACTTTTTGACTGTTAATAATTTACTTACAATAGCTTTGCAGACATCAGTTATAGGAGTTTTAGCAATAGCGGAAACATATGCAATTATAACATCGGGTATAGATTTATCAGTTGGATCAGTACTAGCGGTTTCAGGTGTTGTTTCAGGTAAACTTATGGTTTACGGGGTACCAGTACCAATTTCTATATTAGCGGGACTTGTAGTAGGAACTTTCTGTGGATTTTTGACTGGACTAGCAATAACAAAACTTGAAATTGCACCATTTATAGCAACTTTGGGAATGATGAGTATAGCAAGAGGTGCGGCATATATTATCACAGGTGCTTTACCTGTATCAGGATTACCAGAAAGCTTCTATGTAGTTGGTGGAGGTAAGATTCTTGGAATACCAGTAGCTGTACTTATTATGTTTGTCATTGCATTTATATTTGGATTTGTTTTAAGGAAAACTACTTTTGGAAGATATGTGTATTGTTTGGGAAGTAATGAAGATGCAGCAAAACTTTCTGGAATTAATGTTGATAGAACTAAAATAGGCGTTTATATGATTTCAGGATTATTAGCAGCTGCAGCTGGAATAATTTTAGCATCTAGATTAGTATCAGCTCAAGCTACAGCAGGACTTGGATATGAGATGGATGGAATATCAGCAGCAATTGTTGGTGGATGCAGTCCATTAGGTGGTGTAGGAAAGATAAGAGAAACAATAATTGGAGCCTTCGTTATAGGAGTTTTAAGAAATGGTTTAAATTTATTAAGTGTTAGTGCATTTTGGCAACAGGTAGCAATTGGTCTTGTAATTATAGTTGCGGTTGCATTAGATACTTATAGAAGAAAGAAAACAGCTAAGATAATGTAAAAGTAAACGATATTATTAAAATTTTATAATATGTGTAATGTAGTAATTGCAGATAAGTAAAGAAATTAGTATTTTAGCAATAGTATTACTTTACAGCTTAACATAAATAAAATTTTGAAATATAAAATTTAATTAACACTATTTTTACAATAAGAAAATAATCAGTAAAAGGAGAGAATTAATATGAAATTAAGAATGAAAAAATTAGCTTTAGTTCTTGCAATAGCAATGGTTACAAGTGTTGCTGTTATGGGATGTGGGAAAAGTGGAGCATCAGGTCAAGCGGGAGATAATGGAAGTGCTAGCAATGGAAGTAAAAAGATAACGGTTATAGTAAAAACTGTAGAATCGCCATATTTTCAAACTGTTAAAAAAGGAGCCGAAGATGCAGCAAAAAAATATGGCGCAAGTATTGATTTTGTAGGAGCACCAGGTGGTGAATCTGATATTAATGGACAAGTTACACTTGTTGAAAATGCAGTAAGCCAAAAGCCAGATGGAGTAGTATTAGCAGCATCAGATGCAAAAGCAGTAGCACCAGCAGCTCAAAAGTTAATAGATGCTAAGATTCCCTTAGCATTAGTTGATTCAGCTTGCGATGTTCAAGACTATTTATCATATGCTACAACAGATAATGAAGAAGCATCATACAAAGTTGGTAAAAAACTTGGAGAATTAATGGGAGGAAAAGGAAAAGTTGCAATAGTTAGCTTTAGTCCAGGAGCTGGATCAGCTGTAGCAAGAGAGAAAGGATTTAACAAGGCTATGAAAGAATTCCCAGACATCCAAGTTGTACAAACAGTATATTGTGATAGTGATAAAGCAAAAGCATTAACACTTACTCAAGATATAATAACAGCTCATCCAGATATAACAGCAATTTATGGAGCTAATGAACAATCACTAGTTGGAGTTGCAAGAGGAGTTAAGGAAACAAATTCAAAAGCTATAGTAGCTGGATTTGATTCATCAGACGACGTTATTCCTTTATTAGAAGATAACACTATAAAAGCTACAGCAGTTCAAAAGCCATATACAATGGGATATGATGCAGTAGAAAATATAATGAAGAGTTTAAGTGGCGAAAAAATTGAGAAGAGCGTTGATACAGGAGCAGTTATAGTAACACCTGAAAATATGAAGGATGAAGAATCTCATAAAGTACTATATCCTTTAGGCTAGTCTTATACTTTAATTTAAATAAAAAAATTTACTAATTTAATAATAGTCTGTGCAGTAATTATTATAATTAAAAGCACAGACTATACATTTAATAAACAGTTATGATAAAAAATGTTTTTCACAGTAATACGTATTTTAAATCACCTAAATATAAACTAATGATAAAGTAGTTAAGAAAAATATAGGCAAATTAGAAAATTACTTTTACAAAAAAGAATTCAATAATTTGTTCAAATTGCAAGGAGATTTAATTTGTATGTATGAGAATATTAAAGAGAAGTTCAAAAATCATTCAATAAAGAATAAAATTATTATAGGATTTTCAATACTCATTTCATTAACTGTTATTTGTATTAGTGTAACTCTAATAAGTTTGCAAGTAGTTGCTAATAAAACTAACACATTATATAGTGGTCCTTATAATGTCAATAACATGATGTGGAATATGAGAAATAATCTGATGGAAATGGATAAGGACTTATATAAGGCCATGTTAGAAACAGAAGCTAGTAAAATAAATGAACAAGTTAATGAAGCTAATGAAGAAGCGGATAAATTGAAAGATAACATTGGAACACTTAGAAGTCTATTTACAGAAGAACAGAAAGAAATTGACTCATTTGAAGTTTATATTGATGCATCACAAGCATATAGGGAAAAGATATGTCAAGCTCTTATAGAAAAAAATAATATCCAGGCGATTAGTATGATGCAAGGTACATATAAACAGAATATAGATGGAGCACAGGCATGTTTAGTAAATATTTCAGACGTCTCAGAGCAGATGGCAAAAGATTTCGTAAATCAAACAAATCAGTATAAAAATATTATTTTAGTATTAGATATATTTATGATAGCATTTATATTCTGTCTAGTGGTTTTAATTGTAAAAGTAATGCAGCAAAGTATAAATGAAGGTGTTCAACATGTTATGAATATATCCAGAGATTTATCAGAAGGAAAGCTTAAGAGAGATGATTATAAAGCAAAAGATGAAATGGGAATAATGGTAAGTAATTTAAATGATACTGTGAAAAACTTAAAGCTATATATAATAGATTTATCAGATATTCTAGAGAATATATCTAATAGAAACTTAAATATTGATATACAAATGGAATATAAGGGAGACTTTAAACCTATGAAAGAATCCCTACAGAATATTATAGATATATTAAATGAGGTTCTAAACAATATAAATGATGCTTCTAATCTAGTTGCTATTAGTTCTTCTCATATATCAGCTACGACTCAAATTCTTTCAGAAGGTGCTGTAAATCAGGCAGGAGTCATAGAAGAATTACTTGCGAGCTTTAATGAAATATTGGATAAGGCTAAAAGAAATACGGAAAATGCAGAAAGAGCAAATGAATTTTCTAATACTACTAAGGAAATAGTAGCAGAAGGAAATGATAAAATGACTATGTTAATGGATTCTATGCGAGAGATAAATAAATCATCAAGGGAAATAAGTAAAATAATAAATACCATTGAAGATATTTCGGATCAGACGAATCTTTTGGCATTGAATGCAGCTATAGAGGCAGCAAGAGCTGGTGAAGCAGGAAAAGGTTTTGCAGTTGTAGCAAGTGAAGTTAGAATATTAGCAGAAAGATCTTCAGAAGCAGTAAAAAATACAACACAGATAATTGATAAATCTATAAAAACCGTAGATGAAAAAACGTATTTGGCTAAAGATACAGTTCAGTCGCTACAGAATATAATTACAAATGTAGACCAAATAACTGACTTAATAAAAAATATATCTATATCTTCTGAAAATCAAACTTTAGCAATAAGTGAAATAACTGAAGGAATAGATAAAATATCTTTAATTGCTGAAACAAATGCAAGCACATCTCAAGAAGTTGCAGCTGAAGTGGAAGAGTTAGATTCACAAGCGCAATTGTTAAAAAGGCAATTGGAAAAATTCAATTTAAAAAATAAAATTAAATAAAAAATATTGACTTTATAACATTAAAACTAAACGTTTAGTATTAATAATATAAAACGTAAATAAACGCTTTATATTTCATAATATTAAAAGATATGTAGGTGAAGAGGAGGAATAAACATGATATTATCAACAAGAGAAATGTTAAAAAAAGCACAAAAAGAGGGGTATGCGGTACCAGCATTTAATATTCATAATTTGGAAACTCTGCAAGTGGTAGCAGAAACAGCATTTGAAATGAGATCTCCAGTAATTATCGCAGGAACACCATCAACAATTACTGATTATGCGGGTCCAGAGTATATAAAGGCAATGGCAGAAGTGGCAGCGGGAAAATATGATATTCCAATAGCTATTCACTTAGATCATTTCGAAGATGTTAATGAAATTAAGAAGGATATAGATATTGGATTTAGATCATGTATGATTGATGCATCGAAACACGAGTTTGAAGAAAACATTGCAATTGTTAAAGATGTAGTTGAGTATGCACATAAATTTGATACAACAGTTGAAGCAGAACTTGGGAAATTAGGTGGAAGAGAAGATGATTTGATTGTAGATGAAAAAGATGCAATGTATACAAATCCTGATGATGCTGTAGAATTTGTAAATAGAACAGGAGTGGATTCGTTAGCGATTGCAATTGGAACAGCTCATGGTTTATATAAAGGTGAAGCAAAATTAGATTTTGACAGATTAAAGGAGATCAGAAGCAAAGTTGAAATACCATTAGTATTACATGGAGCTTCGGATGTTCCAGATGAACTAGTTAAAAAAGCCATTTCCCTTGGAATATGCAAAGTAAATGTAGCAACTGATTTAAAAATACCGTTTGCTGATGCAGTAAAGAATTACTTTAGTGAAAATCCAAGTGCTAATGATCCAAGAAAGTATATGACACCTGGTAAAGAGGCTATGAAAAAAATAGTAGAACATAAGATTGAGGTATGTGGAAGTGCAAATAGATATTAATATAATAACTTTTATAAACAATGAAAGTAAAAAATACAGATGAGGTTGTTTAAAAATTATTATAGAATAATAGGAGAAAAGATATGATATTAGTTATAAATCTAAATGCATCCGTTGATAAAAGATATGAAATAAAAGATATAGAAAAAGGAACAGTGATGCGAGCAAGGCATGTTGAAAATACGCCAGGAGGAAAAGGACTGCATGTAGCAAATATAGCAACTATATTAAAAGAAAATTGTGTCGCTACAGGTTTACTTGGAGGAAAAACGGGTGAATTTATAGAAGAAGGATTGGAAAAGTACGGCATAAAACATGACTTTGTGAAAATACAAGGGGAAACTAGATCCTGTTTAGCTTTTATTACAGATGACCTTATACAAACAGAGATATTAGAAGCTGGTCCAGAAGTTAGTGAGATTGAACAACAGGATTTTTTAGAAAAATATATTGATTTGATAGGGGAAGCAACAGTAATTGCAGCATCTGGAAGCTTACCTAGAAATATACCAAAAGATTTTTATAGAAGACTAATAGAATTAGCTAATTCTCAAGAAAAAAAGTTCTTATTAGATACTAGTGGAGAATTATTAAAGGATGGAATAGAAGGAAAGCCATTCTTTATAAAGCCAAATAAAGATGAAATAGAAGCCTTAACTGGAAGAAAAATATTGAATTTAGAAAATGCAGTAGAGGAGATAAAGGAATTCCATAATAAAGGTGTAAAATTTGTTGTTATATCATTAGGAAAAGAAGGATCAATAGCAGGATTTGGAGGAAAAATCTATAAGGTAAAGGTGCCAGAGATAGAAGCAGTTAATCCTGTCGGGTCTGGTGATTCTTATGTTGCAGGAATAGCAGTAGCTTTAGAAAGAGGCTATGATATTATCGATACATTAAAACTTGCTTCAGCATGTGGAACAGCAAATGCAATGGAAGAAGAAACTGGATTTGTTAGAGAATTTAGAGTGAATGAACTTTTAGATAAAATAACAGTAGAAGAAATTTAGAAAACCATATATGGAAGGATGTTTTTATGATTTATTCATTAGAGAACTCAACAATTAAGATTACCATTAGTACTGATGGAGCAGAATTACATTCAATTAAAGGAAAGAGGGAAGGAACAGAATATCTATGGAATGGAAATCCAGAGTTTTGGAAATACCATGCGCCACACTTATTTCCTATAGTTGGTAAGTTAGTTGATTCAGAATATAGAGTTGACGGGGAAAGTTACGAAATGCCGCCTCATGGTTTTGCTAGAATAAGTGAATTTGAAATGATAGGAAGAACTAACGATTCAATTACTTTCAGGTTAACTTTTTCTGAAGAAACTCTTAAGGTATATCCATATAAATTTTCATTACTTATAACATATACTTTAGAAGAAAGTGCTGTGAAAGTGACATATATCATTATAAATTCAGATAACAAGAAAATATTCTTTTCAATAGGAGCGCATCCAGCATTTATGTGTCCTATTAAAGAGAATGAAAAGCTGGAAGACTATTATTTGGAATTTAATAAGAAAGAAGATAGTTCAATTATAGAAATAACTAAAGATATATATCTTTCACGAAGAAAAAGAAAATTTTTTAAAGATTCCAATATTCTGAATTTAACAAAAGAAATTTTTGAAGATGGAGTATTAATATTTGATGACTTAAAATCAAATAAAATAGCTTTAAAATCTAAAAATCACAATAAATCCCTATGTGTGGAATTTGAAGGCTTTCCATATGTGGGCATATGGGCACCAGAAACTGGAGCACCGTTTGTATGCATTGAACCATGGTTTGGACATGCTGATTATGAAGATTTTTCAGGAGACTTTAGAGAAAGAGAAGGTATATTAGGAATTTTAGAAGATGAGGAATTTAATTATAGCTATAAAATTTCAATTGTAGAATAAACATTAAAATTGAATTATTTAAATTATTAAATCAAAAGTTTTTTATATGATATCCCCTTATTAATAAATGATAAATTTAAAACCACCAAGCTGGTGGTTTTAAATTTATCCTATTTCATTTATAAGACCTTTTCTATAAGCTTTTAGCAGTAATTTTAAATCTTTAATTTGGTTTTTAAGTTCTTTCCCCACATCTGTGTCTCCAACTTTTTTTCGATCCAATTTCTCTACTATTTTAGTTGAAGATAAAATATCTGTTTCCCTACTAAATGCATCTTCAATTGATTTAAAAGGCTGATGAGATATTAATTGCAATCCATATGAATTATAAGTCAACGTATATCCAGCCAGTCCAGTTTGACTTCTGTAAGCTTTAGCAAAGCCACCATCTATAACTATTAATTTTCCATTGCATTTTATTGGATTTTCACCAAATTTATTTCTTACCGGAACATGTCCATTTATTATTTTTGACTCTGATGGATCTAATCCGAATTCTTCGAAAATCATATTACACATTTCTTCAGAATCTCTAAAATCATAATATGGATTTTTCTTTTCTTTATGAGTAGTTTTGTCGCTTATAAAATATCTTTCAAAGGTAGCCATATCTTCCTTACCAAAAAGAGAGGAACAGGCACCAGTCCATAAATACCACATTATGTCCATTCCATATAGTTTTTCTTCGCTACCTCTATTACTGAAGTAACCTTCTCTAGCTAACGAGTCAAATTTATCTAAAAGCCTTCTGCCTTGATATTCTTTTCCATTAATAGTCAGGCTTTTAAAAGTTTTGTCCTTATTTAAAGGGATGCAGCCATGAAATAATAAATTTGAGTTAAAGGTTAAATAGATTCTCCCTTTATTAAACAAAAATAAAACATGTTTTTGAAGCTTTTCACTATTTATGAATGAACTTTGCAATTTTTCAATTAATTTTCTTTCATCACTTGTAAGCTCAAAAGGCCTTTTCGGACTAATTGTAGGAAAATTTTTATCGTTAAGTTCATAAGTATTATTATTTAAGGTTATGGTACCATCTGTATAATTTATCTTACTTAAAAGCAATCTGTGCTCCATTTTAAATTCAGGTCTTCGCGTAATTATTTCATGTTCAAGTTTAAATTGAATAATTGTAATAGCTTTATGCATTTTTGAAATAAGTTCAATTTCAGAAGTTCCGTGTACAGTTTCATCAAAGTTTTTAGGTATAAATCCAGTACAAGGATCATTCTTATAGTGCTTTAGTGCAAAAGTTGCAAGCGGTAATAAATTTATACCATAAATATCTTCAATTACATCTAAATTTGAATATCTTGCTGCTATTCTTAAGACATTTGCTATGCAGGTAGTATTACCTGAGGCAGCCCCCATCCATAATATATCGTGATTTCCCCATTGTATGTCAACAGAATGATAATCAATAAGAGTATCAAGTATAATATCAGGTCTTGGACCTCTATCATATATGTCACCTATTATATGGAGCCTATCTATTACTAGTCTTTGGATTAACTTGGATAAGGCTATTATAAATTCCTGGGCTCTTTCGATTTCAATAATAGTATTCATTATTCCATCATAATAACCTTGTTTATCAGCATCATCTGCTTCTTCATGTAGTAATTCTTCTATAATATAGCTAAAATCTTTAGGAAGAGCCTTTCTTACTTTTGATCTTGTATATTTTGATGATACATGCCTGCATAATTCAATTAATCTATATAAATTAATTTTGTACCAATCATTTATATCTTTTTCTTCCTTTAGAACAATTTCTAATTTTTGTTCAGGATAATATACTAATGTAGCTAAACTTTTTTTTTCACAGTCCATTAAAGAATTACCAAAAACCTCTTCAATTTTTCTCTTTACTGCACCTGATCCATTTCTCAAAACATGAACAAAAGGCTCGTATTCACCATGAAGATCAGCTAAAAAATGTTCTGTTCCTTTAGGCAGGTTTAAAATTGCTTCCAAATTAATGATTTCTGTGGATGCAGCTGCAATTGTAGGATATTGCTTGGCTAGTAAATTTAAATACTTTAATTTTTCACTATAACCTTCCATAAGGTCCTCCTTTTTATGACATATTAGGCACATGAAAGAAAATAATAGACCAAAGATGCGACGCATATTTTACGTCAGGCAAGGAAGTAAATTCTGCTCATAGCGGGTCTATTAGTAAAATTTGCTGACGCAGTATGACACCAAATATGCGAGCATACTGGTCTGTTATTTTTTTGATTGTGCCTTATCAAAGTCCTTTAGGAACTTTATTAAGTAATCCCCTTTGAGATAAAATATCGTAAATAGTTTGAGAAGTTGTATCATCGAGTGTGTATCCAAGTAGTCTTACTACTCTCTCTAATTTTTCTTCAGATGTAGTTTCTATTTCTAAATAAGGAAACGGACAAAAGTTTTTATCATTTATATCTATTTCAATTAAGCAATCATATAATTTATAACTTTCTCTATATTTTTTATTAGATTCCTTGAGTACTAATCCTAAAGATTTAAAAATGCCTTCGCCCATCTTTTTATTATCAATTATGACTTCATTTTCTTCCATCACTTTAAATCTTTCTTGTGATAACATTTTCTTTGTAGTCATGAAATATATAATTTTATTATTAAGCATATCATTTACGGTTCTGATGCGTGCATAGCCTTTCTCAGCTAAAAGCCTGCCATCTTCAAAATCATATATGTCATTAATCTGATTTTCCATTTTAACTTTTTCTGCACTATTTGATAACAAGATATTTCTTATAGCGTCAACATCAATATCAACAATTCTAGTCTCTAATTCTTGCATAAAAGCTATCTCCTTTTTAGTTTTTTATATAATCTATGGCCATTACTAAATTTTTATAATATAGCAGTTTAGCCATTTGAAATAGTATTCATTTATTAAGTATAACTTATTCTAATTATTTCTGCTATGGGTATATAAAAATTCCCAATGTTCTTGCAAATGGAAATATTCATATTATATAATTAAGTAAAAATTGGGAATATATGCACGATGTTATTTGATCTTGGGCTTAAATAAAACCATCTATTGCTAGTGAGGGAAAAATTTATGGGAGAATTAACCAGGAAAGAAGAAGTTATAAAGTGTTTAATAGAACTTGAAAATGATAAGAAGAGGGGAATAACTGCAGCTGAATTAAGTTCATACATAGGATTAGATAGAGCTAATATAAGCAGATATTTAAATAGATTATATGAAGAAAAAAGAGTAAATAAAAGAGAGGGAAGACCGGTTATATATAGTAGTATTAGGGATTCAAGGCTCTATAATAAGGAAGTTCAGGAAAATGGATTAGGTAGATTATCTAGAAAGCAGGATGGTTTAGAAAAACTTGTAGGAGCTAAGCAATCGCTTAAATTACCCATACAGCAGGCAAAGGCAGCAATATTATATCCTCCTAGAGGTTTGCACACTATTTTGCTTGGAGAAACTGGAGTAGGAAAGTCTTTATTTGCGGAAGTTATGTACAGCTTTGCTAAAGAGTCAAATATGATAGAGAATGATGCACCTTTTATTAGATTTAACTGTGCAGACTATGCTGATAATCCACAACTAGTAGTAGCGCAGATATTTGGAGTAAAAAAGGGAGCATTTACGGGTGCAGATAGTGATAAAGAAGGATTATTAACTAAAGCAGATGGAGGAATATTTTTTTTAGATGAAATACACAGGTTATCTCCACAAGGTCAGGAGATGCTATTCACTTTTATTGATAAAGGATATTTTAGGCGTCTTGGTGATACTGAAAAGAGAATAAAAGTTGAAGTTCAGATTATAGCTGCAACAACTGAACAACCTCAATCATTTTTGTTAAAAACTTTTATGAGAAGAATTCCTATGATGATAGTCTTACCGCCATTACGAGAAAGAACATTTGAAGAACGATATTATTTATTAAATGAATTTATAGTAGCAGAATCATTACGATTAGGGAAAAGTATATATATTAGCAAAAATTCAGTTATATCGTTTTTGCTATATGATTGCCCTAATAATATAGGTCAGTTAAAAAGTGATATTCAACTTTCTTGTGCTAAGGCATTTTTAAATTATAAAATAAACAAAAATAACTATATTTTAATAGATGAAAGTGATTTACAGCCAAAGGTTCAAAAAGGAATAATGAAGATTCGTGAATACAGAAAAGAAATAGATAATCTGTCAAAAAATATGACGGATATTTTAAGATTTTCAAGTGAAGATAATGTATTAAAAAATTTGGATTTAGAGCTTAGCCAATCAGAAGCTTCTGAAGATAGCAGCTTTTATTCCATAATAGAAAATAAAATGGAAGATTTAAAAAATCAAGGTATTGATGAAAGTAAGATTAATGATATTTTGAATATTGATTTAGGGAAGTATTTCAAAAAATATATTAGTAACATAAATTCAAATTTTAAAAAAGATGAGATTGCTAAAGTTGTTGATTTTAAGGTGGCAAATGTAGTTGAAAAAATGCTGAATATAGCATCAAAAAAATTAAGCAGGGAATTTGAACAAAAGGTTTTCTTTGGATTATCACTTCATTTGCAGGGGAGTATTAAAAGAATTGTTTCAGGAAAGAAAATATATCATCCGAAGTTAAATGTTGTTAGAGTACAATATAGAGATGAATTTATTGTGGCAATGGAGATAGTTAAAATCATAGAAAAAGAATTCAATTTAGATGTTCCATTGGATGAAATCGGTTATATAACTATGTTTTTATCTGAATGTAATGAGGAAAGCAATGAACAGTTAGAAGAAAATGTTGGGATATTGGTCATGATGCATGGGACAAGTACAGCTAGCAGCATGGCAGAAGTAGCAAATTCTCTAATAGGAGAGGAATATATCCAAGCATTGGACATGCCACTGACAATGAAGCCAGAGTATATGTTAGAAAAGGCTAAGGAAAAAATCAAAGGAATAAATGGTAAAAAAGGCATTTTAATATTAGTAGATATGGGATCATTGATTAACTTTGGAAGTATTATTGGAAGTGAATTGGGAATTAAAATTAAAACAATAGATATGGTAACAACGCTAACTGTTATTGAAGCGGGAAGGAAAGCTTTAATTGGGAGGAATTTAGATGAGATATATTATTCATGTAAAGATATAGGGAAGGCATCTATACAAATGTCTAATGAAGATTATGAAGAAGAAAAAGAACTTGCTATAATTACGACATGCTTTACAGGTGAAGGGGCAGCAGAAAGAATAAAAACAAGAATAAATCTTAACTTGGAAAATATAGAAAGAGTAGAACTTATTCCTCTGGATATTTTAGATAGAGAGGATTTTTTAAAGAAAGTAAGTGAATTAAAAAAAAGGTATGTAATATTAGCGGTTGTAGGAACAGTAAATATATTTATTAAAGGGGTACCATTTATACCCGCACAAGATATTTTTGTAGAAAAAGGCATAAAGGAATTAGAATATTTAATAAATATTGAATATGATTTTTTAAAAGTACAAAAAGCATTAGTCAATGAGATAAAGGAATTAAACTGCATAAAATTACTTTCAGATATTAGAAGAATAATAAGACAGATAGAAGAAAATTTAAATGTCGAGATACAACATGATGCACAGATTGGAATATTAATTCATGTCAGTTTCCTCATAGACAGATTAAAACACGGGGGAAAAGAAATTATATTCAAAAATTTAGAAGATTACAGAAGTAAGTATAACAAGGAATTTATATTAATCAAAAAAGCTGTGCAAGTTTTAGAATATAATTATGAAATAAGAATTAAAGATGATGAGTTAGCCTATATACTTAGAATGATCAAAGAAAATTTAATTACTGTGTAAGAATAAAGAAAGTGTGTAAAGTGAATTGCACACTTTCTTCTATATAACACACATTAAAAATTATAATTGAAACCAAGTACTTAAGGCACTTGATAAAATTTACAAGTATGCTGAAAGTTGGCACTATAATTGCTATATATTAATGGTGTAAGAAAATATAGTTAGTATATTGAAAATAATATAGTTTAAAGGGGGACGCTTACAGTGAAAAAAATATTATTGGTTTGTTCAGCAGGGATGTCAACAAGTTTATTAGTTTCTAAGATGGAAAAAGCAGCAGAAGAAAAGGGGATTGAATGTAGTGTTCAAGCCACAGGAGAGTCAGAAGTTAAAAATTATATAAATGATATAGATGTGTTACTATTAGGGCCTCAAGTAAGATTTTTATTGTCAAAATTTAAAAAGAGTTTAGCAGATAAAAATGTACCAGTAGAAGTCATAAATACGATGCATTATGGAATGATGGATGGAGAAAAGGTTTTAAAGAGAGCATTAGAGCTTATAGAAAATAAGTAGTTAAAAGGAGTAAAACATAATGGAAGAAATAATAATGAATCTTATAATACACAGTGGAGAAGCTAGAAGTTATTCAATAGAAGCAATTCAATATGCTAAAAATGAAGATATAGCTGAGGCAAGAAAGTTAATAGAAAAAGCTGAGATAGAATTATCAAAAGCACATAATATACAAACATCATTAATACAAAAAGAAGCTGATGGTGGAAAAACAGAACTTTCACTACTTATGGTACATGCACAGGATCACTTCATGACTAGCATGACATTAAAATCTCTTGCAATTGAGATCATAGATGTGCATGAAAAATTTATAAAAGAGAGAACTTTATTTGCAGAAAGTAGAAGGTAGAGATTATATATAAGCAAATTAAAAGAAGAAAATGGAGTGTGAAACAATGAAGAAGCTAGGAATTTCAGTTTATCCAAGCCATAGTAATATAACTCAAATTGTAAATTATATTCATTTGGCTGGAAAATATGGATTTAAAAGAATATTTACATGTTTAATCTCTATAGCGGATAGGGATATAGAAGATATAATATCAGAATTTAAAATTATTACAAAAGCTGCAAAGGAAGAAAATATGGAGATCATTGCAGATTTAGAGCCAACTATATTTAAAAAATTAGGTGCATCTATTTATGATTTGAAAGTATTTAAGGATATTGGATTAGATGGAATAAGATTAGACATGGGCTTTAGCGGACATGAAGAAGCAATTATGAGTTTTAATGAATACGGACTAAAAATAGAATTAAATATGAGTAATGGAACAAAGTATATTGATAATATTTTATCTTATCAAGCTAATCCAAATAATTTATATGGATGTCATAATTTTTATCCACACAAATATACAGGAATTTCTCTTGAACATTTTATAGAATGCTCAAAACAGTTTAAAGAACTCGGGTTAAACACAGCAGCATTTGTAAATTCAAAAGATGCTAAGTATGGTCCGTGGCCAGTTTCAGAAGGCCTATGTACATTAGAAATGCATAGAAATTTGGCAATAGATATACAAGCTAAACACTTTTTGGCTACTGGATTAATTGATGATGTAATTATAGCAAATTCCTTTGCCTCAGAAGAGGAACTTGAATTATTGAGCAAATTAAATAAAGAAAAATTGACATTTAAAGTCAGCTTTAATGATAGTGCAACAGAGCTAGATAAGAAAATTGTTCTGGAAGAATATCATTTTAGCAGAGGAGATGTTTCTGAATACATGATACGGTCTACACAAAGTAGAGTTAAGTACAAAGGAGAAAGTTTTCCAGCAGCAAATACCGTTGATATTAGACGAGGAGATATATTAATTGATTCAGATTTATACACTAGGTATGCAGGTGAGCTTCAAGTCGCTTTAAAAGATATGAAGAATTCAGGTAAAACTAATGTGATAGGAAGGATAGCAGATGATGAAATATTTTTATTAGATTATATCAAACCTTGGATGAACTTTGGCTTTAGGTTAAATTAATATTTTTATAATGAAGGGGGAATTTTATTTATGAACAAATTTTTTGAGTGGATGGAAGAACATTTTGTTCCTATAGCATCCAGAATTGGCTCTCAGAGGCACTTAGTAGCAATCCGTGATGGCTTTGCTACAATTACACCTTTAATAATTGCAGGTGCTTTTGCAGTATTGTTTAATAATTTAGGATTTAAAGGGTATCAAAATTTCATGAACTGGTTATTACCAGCAGGTTGGACAGCTTGGGGTGGTGCTATATGGAATGGTTCTTTTGGTGTTATGTCAATATTAATTGTATTCACAATATCATATCATTTAGCAACATCATACGATAAAGATGGATTAGCAGCCGGAATTGTAGTAACAGCTGCATCAATAATTTTGTATTCAACAACTCCTGACGGAGCATTTCCAATGACATTTTTAGGTTCACAAGGTTTGTTTATTGCATTAATAGTAGCATTAGTTGGCACAGAAATCTTTGTTAAATTAATAGGTAATCCTAGATTAGTAATAAAAATGCCTGAAGGGGTACCACCAGCAGTTGCTAAATCATTTGCAGCTTTATTTCCATCAATTATAATTTTAGCAATAGCAGCAGGTGTTAAGGAATTATTTATGTTAATACATGTAGCAGATATACATCAAGCTTTATTTTTCACATTACAAAAACCACTACAAGGAATTGTAGGAAGTTTAGGCGGAGTTCTTATAATAGTTTTCTTAATACAACTGTTGTGGTTTTTTGGATTGCATGGAGCTAATATACTTGCACCGGTTATAAATGCTTTATTGCTTCCATTACTTTTGACTAATACAGATAAACTAAATGCTGGATTGCAGCCAGAAAATATATTAAATAGTCAATTTTTGGATTCTTATGTGAATATGGGAGGTTCAGGAACTACTATAGGATTATTAATTGCCGTATATATTTTAAGAAAAAGGGCAGGATCTCAACAAAGAATGATTGCTAATTTAGGTATTGGACCAGGATGCTTTAATATTAATGAACCCGTAATTTTTGGTTTTCCAATAGTTTTAAATCCTATGTACTTCTTCCCATTTATACTTGCTCCAATGGCTTCTGTATTAATAGCATATATGCTAACAGCAATAGGATTTGTACCAAAGGTATCATTAATGGCAGGATGGACCACACCGCCAATTTTAGGAGCAATAATATCTACTAATTCAATTATGGGAGGAGTTACAGCTTTAATATGCTTGGTTGTAAGCGTACTAATATATATGCCATTTGTATATGCTGCAGGCAGGCAAGCAACCGCTGGAGAAGAAGCTTCGAAAAGTATTAATATGTAAGTTTAATTAACTGCAAATTTGCACAAATTGACAAGCATAATTGTTAGTGATATAATAAGCAAATATAATTTGGTTTTATACTAATAAATGTACGCAATGGGGCGGATTCTTCTGAATCTGCCTTTTAATTTTATGTAAAATTTTTGCAATTTACATAGTAAAATATTTTTCAATCTATACTTTACAATAAAATATATATTACGTTAAAATGAATATAAAAAAGTAGAATTATTTAACATAAAAATAATATATTTTACAAAGTAAGTAATTAGAAATGGAATTTTTAATTTAAAGAACATATAATAAAAAATTGAGACTTTTATAATGAAATATGTTTTAATAAATGTGATGCTAGAAATTTTAAACGTAACAATTTAAATTTATATAAATATTAAGTGGTAATAACCTTATGATCTGAGTAAGTAGGAATAAATAAAAGGTATTTTAACCTAGTAAAGAATGAGGTTGCCACGTACATAATATATTAAAATTAAGTATATTATAATAATTAATAAAAAGGGTGGGAGCATGAGTACAATTATTGATTCAGCAGTCATAATAAAGTCTTATAATAACAATATAGTTTCTGTAAAAATGAATGAGAAGGAAAGAGTACTTTTTGGTAAGGGCATTGGATTTGGAAAGAAGCTTGGAGATGTTATTGACAAAGGTACTGAAGTTGAGAAGATATTTGTTATTGAGGATGAGGATAATTTAAGGAATTTCAAGCAGGTAATTGAAAATGTTGATGAAGAATTTTTAATATTATGTGAAAAAATGATATCTTATATAGAAGCTGAATTAAAGGAAAATTTGGATGAGAGAATACACATTGCATTAGTAGATCACTTAAATTTTGCACTAAAAAGACTGTCTAATAACGAAGAAATAGAGAATCCTTTTATAATAGAAATTAAAGCTTTATATCCTAAAGAATATACATTAGGAGAAAAAGTTGCAGAAATTTTGCAAAATGAAACAAAGGTAAATATTCCAATGGGCGAAATTGGGTTTATAGCATTGCATATTCACTCAGCTAGAAATTCTGGAAAAGTATCAAATACAATAAAAAATACATATTTAATAAATTCTATAATTGGCTTTATAGAAGAGAAGATAGGAATACAAATAGATAAAACGTCTTTGGATTATGCAAGGTTCTTAACCCACTTGAAATTTGCAATAAAGAGAATAGCAGCAGATATATCAATTAAAAATGATTTTATAAAAGAAATAAAGTCCAAGTATAAATTATCATATAAAATAGCAAAGGGAGTATCCAATATATTGATAGATAGATTGGAAAAAGATATTGCTGAAGATGAGATAGCATATTTAGCAATGCATATAGAAAGATTTAGAAGGGCTACTATAGAGGTATAAAAAAATAGCTAACATATTAAAAATATGTTAGCTATTTTTTATAAACTAAAAGTAACTACTTCACTTTGACCTGCAACTACATCTTTATTAACATCAGCTTTTAAATCTTTTACTGTATCCATATTTGTAACTAAAACAGGAGTTATTAAAGAAAAACCTTTGCTTAATATAAAATCTCTGTCTATCTTTATAATTGGTGTTCCAGCTTTAACTTTAGTTCCAGCTTCAACCAATTGCTCAAAGCCTTCACCATTTAAGGAAACAGTATCAATTCCTATATGAACTAGCAATTCAACGCCATTATCTAATGCTAAGGCAAATGCATGTTTAGTATTAAATACAAGAGCTAGATGTCCATCAGCAGGTGCGACTATGACATCACCAGTAGGATCTATAGCAACTCCATCCCCAGCCATTCTTTCTGCAAAAACTTGGTCAGGTACCTGTGATAAATCTATTGTTTTACCAGTTACAGGAGCTAATAATTTTGTTTCATTTGTTGTATTCTTTTTGAAAAAATTAAACATATTTTATATTCCTATAGTTACTAGGAATAGTCACTTCCTTTCCTTTGTTATTTCATGTGTATTAGTAATAAAAAAAAGCATAAGCTTCCCGAAAAAACGTAAACTTATGCCTGATTTAACAGTAACACATCTATATTGATAATTATATTATTTTAAATTATTAGTGTCAACAATAAAAAAAATCAAAAAAGTATTGATTATATAGAAAAATTAAGGTAAGATATTTATAAGAAAAATCTGTAGGCGTGTAACCGATTAAAGTGGGCATTAGCTGAAAAGGATAAGTTTTTAATTATCCTTTTCGGCTTTTTTATTTTCTATAATTATAGTAAATAAAAAAGTCTTTTTTTATTCTTTAAGAAGTTATATTAAGTTTTATAACCGCTTGTGATTTTGTTCTTAATTATGTATTTTAGGATATAAAATCCTTAAAATAAAATTTTATATATCATATATGATGAAAGGGGAATTATATTATTATGATGAAGTATTTACAAAAACTAGGAAAATCACTAATGCTTCCAGTAGCTTGTTTACCTGTTGCTAGTATATTAATGGGTATTGGTTACTGGCTTGATCCTACAGGCTGGGGGGCAAATAATGTGGTTTCAGCCTTCCTTTTAAAAGGAGGTAGTGCTTTAATTGACCACATGGGAATCTTATTTGCAATTGGTGTTGCTGTTGGAATGTCTGATGATAATGATGGAACAGCTGGGCTTGCAGGTCTTGTTGCGTGGCTTATGATTACAACTTTATTAGATCCAGCATCTGTAGCAATGTTTAAACACATTGATGTTAAGGAAGTTCCAGCCGCTTTTGGAAAGATTCAAACACAATTTATTGGTATTTTATCAGGATTAATTGGTGCATCTTGTTATAACAGATTTAAGGGGGTTAAATTGCCAGATGCATTAGGTTTCTTCAGTGGAAAAAGATGTGTTGCTATTGTAACAGCATTATATTCAATTATTGCATCAGTAATACTATTTTTCGCATGGCCTATTATATTTGGAGGATTAGTAGCTTTTGGTGAAGCTATTATATCTACAGGTGCAGTTGGAGCAGGTATTTATGCATTCTTTAATAGATTATTAATACCATTTGGTCTTCACCATGCATTAAATTCAGTATTCTGGTTTGATGTAGCTGGAATTAATGATATTGGTAAGTTCTGGGGAACTACTGGTGGAGGAGTAAAAGGTCAAACAGGTATGTATATGACTGGATTCTTCCCAGTAATGATGTTTGGTTTGCCAGCAGGCGCTTTAGCTATGTATCATACAGCTAAAGATAAAAAGAAAAAAGTAGTTTATGGTTTATTATTAGCAGCAGCATTATCTTCATTCTTCACTGGTGTTACAGAGCCATTAGAATTTGCATTTATGTTCTTAGCTCCAGGATTATATGTAGTTCATGCAGGTTTAACAGGACTTTCAGCGTTTGTATGTACATTATTACCAGTAAGAGCTGGATTTAACTTCAGTGCTGGTTTTGTAGATTGGTTCTTAAGTTTCCAAGCTCCAATGGCTGAAAATCCACTTATGTTAATTCCAATTGGTTTAGTTGTTGGTGTAATTTACTATGTTGTATTCCGTATAGTAATCACAAAGTTTAACTTAAAGACACCAGGTAGAGAAGATGATGATGCAGATGAAGTTAATGTAAAACTTTCAAATGATAACTTCACAGAAGTAGCAGCTGTCATATTAAGAGGTGTTGGTGGAAAAGAAAATATAACTTCTATTGATAACTGTGTAACTAGGTTACGTTTAGAAGTTAAAGATCAAGCATTAGTAGATGAAAAAGTTATTAAATCTGCAGGAATATCAGGCGTAATTAGACCAGGAAAAACAAGTGTACAAGTCGTTGTAGGAACACAAGTACAATTTGTTGCAGATGAATTTAGAAAGCTATGTAAATAAAAAATTATATCATAATTTATAAAACATATCTTAAGTAAAAGTATCAGAGAGTGAAAAAGAGAAGTTTGTGAATCATAATAGATTCGTAAAAAGTGTTCTCTTTTTCACTTTCTTTATTTTTGAGTTTATACTTGAAAAGTATAAAGAAAGTATTTAAAGTAGAGTTAGTACATAAAAATAAGAGGCGTTTTTAAATATGTATTAATAAAAAGTAAAACGATTAGATAAAGAGGGGGAGAGAGTAATGAAGTTATTGAATTCAGTAAATAAGGTGCCAGCTGGAACAATGATTATACCATTATTTGTGGCAGCTATTTTAAATACACTTTGTCCATGGATTTTAAGGATAGGTAGTTATAGTCAAGCGCTGCTTTCTGATGATGGATTAAGAATTATCATGTTTTTAACTTTATTATTTACAGGAACTCAGATGAAAGTAAAAGACATTCCAGAAGCGTTAAAACGTGGAGGTAGTCATGTTCTATTTAAATATTTAGCAGGAGCAGGTGCATATATTCTTGTATTTCATTTCTTTGGATATGAAGGAATTTTAGGAGTATGCAGCTTATCACTATTATGTGCTTTAACAAACAATAATGGCAGCTTATATATGGGACTCATGGAGAACTATGGAGATCATGCCGACATTGTAGCAAGATCCATGTTTAATTTAAATTCAGGACCTATGTTATCATTAATGACTATAGGGGTTTCAGGTGCTAGTTTTATCAGTTGGCAGGAATATGCGACTATTTTGCTGCCAATATGTATAGGCATTTTACTATCAAGTATTGACGAAGAAATTAGAGTAGCTACAAAAACAGGTAATGCATTAATATTACCAATAATGGGATTTATATTAGGCGCTAATATTGATCTTGAGAAAGTTATAACAGCTGGATTTAGCGGGATTTTACTTTTTATTATAGTAATGCTTGTAACCGGGCCAGTTGCGTTTATTGTAGATCGTTTTATATTAAAAAGGCCGGGATATGGTGGAATGGCAACCGTATCTGTTGCAGGAAACACTATTGCAGTACCAGCGATGATTGGACAAATAGTACCTGCTTTTCTTCCATATGTAAAGGTAGCAACTATACAGATATCCTGTGCAGCTATTTTATCTGCAGTTTTATGTCCTTTTGTTGTGCAGTGGTTTGCAAAGCATTTTGGATGTCCTAAATATGAAAAGGCATTTGGAAAAAATCAAGAAATACCAGCACATTAAAAGAAAATATTGAAAAACTTTTTTTTATTTTAATTAAAGTTTATAATATCTAATGTACAAATATTTTTGGATGGTGAAATACATATGGAATACATAAATGAAATTAATATAAATGAAGCAATAATTCACATATTAGATAGTAATGGGGAAGAACCTATTTTAAACGAATATAGTTTAGAATTAGATGAAGACATATATGCATTTTTATATAAGCATGTAGAAAAGTGTTTAAAGGATGATGAACTTAAATATGGAAGATTTAATTATGAAAGAAATATAGTAAAAGAAGTTGTACAAAATTATTTAAATGGGATAGATAATGATTTAGTTAATGTATCAAAAGAATTAGCGAGACAATTATTTTTGATAATGAAGACGAATGTGAATATTCCATCTGGTGATTTAATTATAACATCAATAACTACTGATCAAGGTCCAATGGTTGGAATACTTAAAATGGATTATGTTAAAAATTTTACTCATGAAGTGCAATTTATAGAGGATAAGATTGGAATAGGAATAGTGCCACAGGTAGCAGGTCTTCCCGGTAGTGGGCAAAAGATTCAAAAAGCTGCATTTATTAAGCCTATTAAAGATACTGATAGATACAATCTGATGATTTTGGATAAGCAAAGAAGCGGTAAAGA
Source organism: Bacillota bacterium (assembly GCA_023435985.1). Lineage (GTDB taxonomy): Bacteria > Bacillota > Clostridia > Clostridiales > Clostridiaceae > Clostridium. The sequence continues at coordinate 26,626 of JAEZKY010000021.1, forward strand.
AGATGAATATGGAGCAAACTATTTTATAAATACATTTTTAGGTGCCAATATAGTTACAAATGAAAGAGATATGACTAAAACTTTTGTAAAGGCAGCTGAAAACTGGACTAGAAAAAATATTACAGAAGATGCAGGAAAGGCAGAAGAGATTAGAACAGCCATTAAAGCTAAGCTTAAAGAAGAAGATACAATAAATATTGATGACTTTTCAGCAGAGTTATTTAATGAACAGCCTGGAGTAAAAGAGGGATTTTCAAGTTATATAAAGCAGCAAGGGCTAAATGAAGAAGTAGCAGTCGATAAGACCTGGGTTGAGAAAAAATTAAAAAGAGTAAGGCTTAATATTGATAAGCAAATTGATTTGTACATAAATGAAAATACTTACCACGATTCAAGTAAATTTGAAATACAAAGAAATGGCGATGGAACAATAAATTTAATAGTGAAAAATGTAATTAATTATATTGAAAAATAATTATATGTTGCATAATAATAAAACTTTAGTCTATTTATTTAGTGAGGCTAGAGTTTTATTTATACTTTTTTCTATAATTAGAAGGAGTGATTTTTAAATTTTTCATAAATACTCGGCTAAGGTAAAAGCCATTATCATAACCACATTTGGAAGCAATACATTCTAGTGTGTCATCTGTTCTTAGCAATAATACCTGAGCTCTTCTTAAGCGTAGAGAAGTCACATATTCTATTGGAGTCGTTCCAATACATTTCTTAAATCTTCTTGTGAACTGTACAGAACTAAGTCCTAATGAATCAGATAAATCTTTAATTTTAATTGAATTATAAGCATTTTTATTTAGATATTTAAGAGAGTAATTTATAAGTTCATCTTGAACGAAGTTCTTAGGAAAATTACTGAATTGTGTCTCTATATAATAAAGTTTAATAATGTCACTTATTAATGAGTTTTTCCATTGATTTAGCTCTTTATTATTGTTATGACAAAATAGCTTTAAGTAATAATATGTATTATTAAGTCTTTTTAGATCAGAGACCGATATTTTACCAACAGGAAAAGAGCTTACATCATCTTGATTATGTATTGAAAAATTTATGAAGTGAAAAGTCAGATCATTTATAACCTTTCTTTTGAAAATCATACCAGGAGGGCAAATAATAATATCTCCAAACTTCCCCAATCCTTTGTGAGATGAGATTTCAAAATCACATTCACCATCTTCAATAGCATATAACACCCAATTAGAATCTATATCTTCATCCAGTAAAAAATGCTCTTTCTTATCCCAGAAAATATGTTGATTAATAGTTATATTTAAATTATTTAACCCAAACATTTAGCAAATCCTCCCTAAAGAACAAAAAAGTATATAGAAATTATAAAGAAATAAAGTTAAAATGTAAACATTTTAATTTTGATTTATATTATTTAGTTAAATTAAGAAAGGTTCTAGTTCCTTTATGAAATAAAGTATATGGAAATGATATGTTAGTGAATTCAAAAAATAAGCGTGTTGATATATTATAGAAATATAATCAGTGAGGATGAGATAAGAAAAATAATGTATAATCTTGTTTAATGCTGGTTATGGAGAACTATACAATGCATTGTAAACATTTAAATAAAAATTAGTTAAAGCATGAAAGTAAATTAATCTGTCTATAAAGGGAGCGCGTTATGGATTACAAAAATGTAAAAAAAGATATAACTATAATAGGAGGGGGATTAGCAGGTGTATGTGCTGCAATTTCTGCTGCTAGAAATGGAAAAACTGTCTCGCTAATTCAAAATCGTAGCGTTTTAGGTGGAAACTCTAGTAGTGAAATTCGTGTATGGGTTTGTGGAGCAACTAAGCATGGTATTAATAGATATGCTAGGGAAACAGGAATCATGGGAGAATTGTTCTTAGAAAATCAATATCGAAATCCAGATGGAAATCCCTATATATGGGATTTATTGCTACTAGAGAAAGTAAAGGCTGAAAAAAATATTTCATTATTTTTAAATACAGAAGTGTCAGAGTTGGATGTAGTTGAGGTGGAAAAAGAAAATGAAATAAAATCTGTAATAGGATGGACTGTTGGATCAGAAATAAAGACTAAATTTGAAAGTGATATATATTTGGATTGTTCAGGGGATGGCTTAGTTGGGGCATTGGCAGGAGCTAAATATAATATTGGAAGAGAAGCACGCCATGAGTTTAATGAGTTATTAGCACCTGAAAAGTCTGATAAAATTTTATTAGGAAGCACTATATTATTTTATACTAAAGATGTTGGACACGCAGTTAGATTTGTACCGCCTAATTTTGCAAAAGATATTAGTAAAACTAGCATTCCTAAAAATAGAGTTATAAAATGCAGCGATTCTGGATGTTGTTATTGGTGGATAGAACTAGGTGGAGAAATAGATGTTGTTAAAAATAATGAAGTCATAAGGGACGAATTATGGGCATTAGTTTATGGAATATGGGATTATATAAAAAATTCAGGAAATTATGATGCTGATAATTTAACTTTGGAATGGGTTGGATCAATACCAGGTAAGAGAGAGTACAGAAGGTTTATTGGAGATTATGTCTTAAATCAAAATGATATTATTAATCAGACTGAATTTGAGGATAGGATTGCATTTGGAGGATGGTCAATTGATCTTCATCCTGAAAAAGGAATATATGAAGAAAGCAGTGGTTCAAAGAATATACAAGCAGATGGCATTTTTCACATCCCATTCCGTTCGACTTATTCTGTAAACGTATCAAACTTGATGTTTGCGGGAAGAAACATTAGTGCATCACATATAGCTTTTGGGGCAACTAGGGTTATGGCTACTTGTGCAACTATAGGCGAAGCAGTTGGAGCAGCAGCAGTTATATGCGTTGATAAGAAAATTAAACCAAGAGATGTGTATAAAAAATATATCACGAAATTACAGCAAATGTTATTGAAGCAGGATGGATCTATTATAGGAATAAAAAATCAAGATGAAGAGGATAAAGCTCAATTTTCATCGGTAAAAGCATCTGGTTATCTAAAAAAAATAGAAATCAATAATTCAGAAGCTGAGTATAATTTGATTACTGATATTGGTATATTATTTCCAATTGAAGGAGAGATAGATGATATAAAAATATTAGTTTCAAGTTTAGAAGAAACTAATTTGGAAGTCGAACTTTGGAATACAGGCAGGGCTGAAAATTATATTCCTAAAAGTCTTGAGAAGAGTGCGAAGATAAGATTACAACAAGGAAAAAATCAATGGATTAAAACTGGTTTAGACTTAAAATCAGAAATAGGGAAAAATATATTTTTAATTGTAAGAGCTAATGATAAAGTATCAGTACATTTATCTTATAAACCATTAACAGGAGTACTTTCATTTACTAAAAAAGCAATAGAAAATACGAATTTAGATGATTATATAGGAGCAAACCCAATTGTTGAATGGTCAATGAAGGATATGGTTAGAAAAGAATTTTGCTTTAAGATTAATGGGGAAACAGATGTATATTCTCCTGATAAAATCATAGATGGTTATCTAAGACCTTATGGGGGTCCACATATGTGGATATCTGATGAAATAAGAGATAGTAATCAATGGATTGAGCTTGATTGGGAAAATAATATCGAAATTAATGAAATTCATATTACTTTTAATGACGATGTAAATGAAGATCTTATAAATCTCCATCATCACTATACTGATTTTTCAGTGATGCCTGAGTTGGTAAAGGATTATAAGATTGATATATGTGAAGATAACCAATGGAAAACCATTATAGTTAAAAAAGATAACCGTAAGAGAAAACAAATATTTAAGGAATTAAAGGGAATTTTAACAAATAAATTGAGAATTAGTATTGAATCCACAAATGGCGGTCAAAGAGTTGAACTTGTAGAAGTAAGAGTTTATTGACAAAATAACTTACTCACATATAAGGAGGAATAGAATATGAATATCAATGGAAATCATGAAATTAATGAGGTTCAAGAGAAACCTACTAAAATCAGGTACTTTGTATTAGCTTTAATATTTATGAATATAGTAATAAACTACATGGATCGTTCTAATATATCTGTAGCAGCATCACATATGTCAAAAGATTTACAATTGTCAACTGTTCAAATGGGATTAATATTTTCAGCATTTGGCTGGGTATATGCAGCATTACAAATACCTAGTGGATATTTGGTCGATAAATTTAAACCACGTGCTGTATATGCCTGTAGCTTATTTATATGGTCACTGGCTACATTATTGCAAAGCCTTGTTGGTAGTTTTGGTTCATTATTAGGATTACGTTTATCTATAGGATGCTTTGAAGCACCAGTAATGCCAGCTAGCAATAAAGTTGCGTCGAGCTGGTTTCCAACAAATGAACGCGCATCTGCCATTGCAATATATTCATCAGCACAATTTGTTGGATTAGCGTTTGTAAGTCCATTGTTATTTATACTAGAAGATAAGTTCGGTTGGAAATTTTTATTTATACTAACAGGAGTAGTGGGCATAGCATGGTCTATAGTGTGGTATGCGTTATATAGAGATCCAAACAAAAGTAAACGTATAAATAATGCTGAATTAAATTATCTAAAAGATGGAGGGGCTATAATAGAGGCAGATGCAAGTTTAACTTCTGCCAAACCTAAAACACAATTTAAATTTAGTGATTTAAAAATGATGTTTTCTAATAGAAAGTTGATAGGAATATATATTGGACAATTTACCATATCATCAACATTTTGGTTTTTCTTAACCTGGTTCCCAACTTATCTTGTAGAATATAGACATTTAAGTTTTATAAAATCTGGTTTTGTATCATCAGTACCATATTTAGCAGCGTTTTGCGGAGTTTTAGTTTCAGGCTTTGTATCAGATAATCTTATAAAAAGAGGAGTTTCTATGGGCGTGGCAAGAAAAACTCCGATAATAATAGGGTTATTATTAACAACTACGATAATAGGAGCTAATTTTGTTGACAGTACTCCATTAATAGTAATGTTTATGGCTATAGCATTCTTTGGAAATGGACTAGCTACTATTACCTGGGTGTTTGTATCATTATTAGCACCTAAAAATTTAGTGGGTTTAGCTGGTGGTGTATTTAATTGTACAGGAGCCTTATCCTCAATAGTAATTCCAATTGTTATTGGTATAATTGTATCAGGCGGAAACTTTACCCCAGCAATAGCATTGATAGGAATTTTAGCATTAATAGGTGCGTTGTCATATATATTTATTGTTGGAAAAATAGAAGAAGAAAACTAAATTAAAAAACATATTTATAAAATTAACTCAAGATAAAAGTTAATGCTTTAATATTATTGCATTAGCTTTTTTTATTATTATTTGTAGATTTGAGCGAAAATTTATATATATAAGTTCTAAATAATATGATTCATTCTTTATAGAGCTACTTGGTTAGTAATAACTGAACTGAGAGGTTAAATTAGATATTTATGAACTAAGTTTTTTAGAACCTATATAATAAATACAATTTTAAATAACTTTATATTTAAATTGGCACATGTTATATCGATTTTGCGGAATAATATTCTAGAAGCTATTTAAAGCATTAGTAAACACGAAGTTTTAGATGCATAAAAGTGGAGGGAAATATTATGAAGAAAAAATATAATGGATTATCTGCCTGGCAGATTACAATGATGGCACTTGGAAGCATTATAGGAGGCTCATTTTTTCTTGGCTCATCTGTGGCTATAAATGCAGCAGGGCCTGCTATTATAATATCGTACATATTAGGAGGATTCATGGTGTATTTTATATTATACGCTTTATCGGAAATGACTGTGGCTAATCCTGATTCAGGATCTTTCAGAACTTTTGCAACCCAAGCTTTTGGACCAGGAATGGGATTTGTTGTAGGCTGGGTTTATTGGGTTGGAATGATACTTTCAATGTCTAGTGAGGCTACAGCTGTGTCCATTTTGTTACAGGAATGGATTCCAAGCATATCAATAGCCATTGGTGGTACTATTATAATAATAGGTGTAACGTTGCTCAATCTTTTAGGGGCAGACAAATTAAGTAAGCTCACAAGTGGACTTTCTGCAATAAAATTAATAACTATAATTTCTTTCATAATTATATCATTATTATTAGTTACAGGAATAATTTCAGGAAGAGCAGCTGTTGGGGCAGGAGAATTAATGCGTGAGCCTCTAATACCAGGGGGAACAGGAGGCATTGCCGGAAGCATGCTCATAGTTGTTTTTGCTTATGCGGGGTTTGAAATAATTGGGCTCGCAGCTTCAGAAGCATATAATCCTAAGGAAACAATTCCTAAAGCAATTAATTATACGGTCATAACTCTTGTTGGTTTATATATACTTTATATTGCGGCATTACTACCATTAATTCCTACTTCAGAGCTTAATGAAGACATAAGTCCCATGGTAGCAGCACTTAATAGATGGGGAATTACATGGGTAGGTAATATTATAAATTTGGTACTTATTACAGCTATACTTTCTGCATCTCTTGCATCTATGTTTGGAATCGCAAGAATGCTAAGATCTCTTGCAGATGAAGGAGATGCTCCGAAGTGGTTGAAAGATAAAGGAGATATTCCTTATAAGGCAATATTAGTTTCAGGTTTTTCTATGCTTTTAGGTTTAGGCTTTGGATTATTATTCCCTAGAATATACTTATTCTTAATAAGCTCTGGGGGATTTGCATTACTGTTTACCTATGCAGTAATTATGGCAACTCATATACGCTTCCGTAAAAGAAATGGATGTCCGCCAGATGGAAAGTGCCAAATGCCTGGGTATCCATATACATCTTGGATCGGTCTAATAAGTATGATAATTGTTATTTTTAGTATGCCTCTTATTCCTGATCAGGCTCCAGCACTTATAGTGGGATTGCTAATGGTAGCATTTTTTTCATTAATTTATATGGGAATGAATTTCTTAAATAATTCGACTAAAAATGCATATATGAAGATAAATAGCAGAAAATATAAGTCTAAGTTTTCAACAGAATTTTCGGAAGAGTTAATAGATGACAATCATGAAGAAAAGAGTAGCAAAACATGTAAAGAACAATGTGATACCTGCAATAAGAAGTAATTTTAAATAAAACCTAAATTTAGAAAGTAATATATTTTTAAAATTATAAATGCTTAAAAATGGGACTGTCGAATTAAGAAAATCAGTCATAATACATTGTATTAAAATTTGAAAATCTAATTAAATGTATTGTAGTTTTTCTTCTTTGTATGATAGTCCAATTTTTCTTCCATAAGTAAGAAGTATATTAATTTTTAGAAAATAATATTATTGAAATATAGCAAAGTTTAAATTTTATCGTCTGCAGTAATATTGGAGCTTGTTCTCTCGCGTTGTACTTATAGAATACTCATATATTCGTTTATTAGTTAAATAACCTATGTTTTCAACTTGCATAACAACAGATTCATTAGGTAAATCTAGTAAGTTACTTTTATATTCATTTAATTTAACAGGACTCACAGTTCTAATACCATGGCTTATTTTATAATCATATTGAGATTCAATATAAGAAAGAAGACTTGCCTCACAATCTATAGCAGTAAGATTAGAAAATAGAGAATAAGGCATATAAATTTCTTCCATATGAATAGGACGTGAGTCTATATAGCGGACTCTCTTTATAAGCCAAACCTTCGAAGCTTGTTCTATTTGTAGCAATTCACTAAGTTTAGCCGAAGCTTTAGTTAATTCAAATTCTTTAACCTCTGATTTAATATTTTCTGAATTAAAATAATCAGATAGAGAAGATAAAAAAAGAATACTATTATTATAATGAGTAATATCACTGACAAAGGTTGAACCATCATCAGTTTTAAATAAATATCCTCGCTCAATTAAGTGTCCAATTGCCTTCCTTACGGTGTGCCTATTACATTCATATTTTATTGCCAATTGTGTTTCAGAAGGAATACGAGAGGCTATTGCAATTTTTTCTGATGTAATCTTTTCTATTAAGTCATTAATAATATAATCGCTTTTCAATTTTAACCTCCAAATAATAAGCTTAATAATTAAAAACATTATAACATAGGTTCAAAACTTCTTGTATAGACAGGTAATGAAAGTTGAATCTAGCGAGTTTACAATTAATATAAGACTTAGATTTTGTGAATAAGAGGAGGAACTACTGTGAAGGAAGAAAAAGTTAAAATAATTCCAAGAGGATTTCTATGGGGAAGTGCAGTTACGTCATTTCAGAGTGAAGGAGCTTCAAAAGAAGGAGGCAAAGGAATTTCTATAGTTGATAGGAGAGAAATAAAAGAAGGTTTTTCTAATTGGGAAATAGCTGTTGATTTTTATCATAGGTATAAGGAAGATATTGCATTATTTAAAGAATTGGGCATTAATAGTTATCGTACAAGCGTTTCGTGGACTAGAATCATTCCTGATGGCGAAGGTGAAGTAAATGAAGAAGGTTTAAAATTTTATCACGATTTATTTGATGAATTAATAGCTAATGGAATAGAGCCAGTTATTACTCTTTATCATTTTGACTTACCACAAGCTTTGGCTGAAAAATATAATGGGTTTGCATCAAGAAAAGTTGTAGATTTGTTTGAAAGATATGTAAAAGTTGTATTTGAAAGTTTTAAAGATAAAGTTAAATATTGGATAACCTTTAATGAGCAGAATTTAGTACTTGTTCGTCCACAATTATGGGGTGTGACAATAACAAATGCAGTGGATAGAGAAGCATTATCTTATCAGGTATGTCACAATGTTTTTATAGCCCATGCTAAAGCTTCGAAGCTCTTACATGAAATAATTCCAGATGGTAAAATGGGTGGAATGGTTACTTATATGACAACATATCCAGCAACCTGTAAACCAGAGGATGCATTAGCAAATTTAAAATTTAAAGAATTTTTTAATGACTTATACTTTGATGTATTTACTTATGGAGAATATCCATCGTATGTAACAAGTGATTGGGAAAGGAAAAATATAAAGCCAGTATTTGAAGATGGGGATGTAGAGCTCTTAAAAGAAAATACAGTTGATTATTTGAGTTTCAGTTATTATCAAAGTACAATTGTAGAAAACTATGGAGAAGAAGATAATGATATTATGAAAGGCGTTAGTCCAAATCCATTATTAAAGAAAAATGAATGGGGATGGGCTGTTGACCCCATAGGTTTTAGAATAGCCTTAAAAGATATATATGCAAGATATAAAATGCCAATTTTTGTAACAGAAAATGGAGTCGGTGTAAAAGAGGAATTAAATGAAAATAATACGGTAGAAGATGATTATAGAATAGAGTATCTAAAAGCACATATTGAGCAAATGAAGCTTGCAATGGAAGAAGGTGTAGATGTCATAGGCTATTTAACTTGGGGGTGTACTGATATTTTAAGCTCTCAAGGCGAAATGAAAAAAAGATATGGATTTATATTTGTCAATCGTGATGAAACTGATATGAGAGATTTAAAAAGATATAAGAAAAAAAGCTTTGAATGGTTTAAAAATATAATTGCCACAAATGGAGGAGGTTTATAGGAATACGTATATAAATTCATAACTTGCAACATATATATTAAAGCAATGGATTGGATAGTGATGACTATATATAGTTCTTCATAAATAAACAACTCATAAATTTAGCTTATATATAATAATTGTCTATATTAAGCAAAACTAGAAATAACATACATTTTTATTCCGCAGGACTTAAGAACTTTCAGCAGCTTAATTTCAAATGCCTGTTTTATAAAAATGTATGTTATTTCAATAAGCTACCACATAAGTCTATGTTTAAAGCTGGATAACTATAGTTTTCTCTTAACGTATAAAATTAGTAGCAACTCTAGGTTCTTTTTCTGGCAATGAGATTCCAGCCTTTTTACCTGCTTCTATAGATTTTAGAAGCCATGCCATGTTTCTACCTAAAACTCTCATAGTTTGCATTCCCTCTAAATCCTGTTTTACTTCTTCAGGAGTATTTCCATGAACCATATTCCAGTATTGTGAAGATACAACTGGCATATTTGCGATGGTTAAATATTTATTTAATTGATCAAAAGCGGAAGTTGATCCACCACGACGGCAGCTTACGATTGCAGCACCAGGTTTTAATTGAAATATACTTCCGCCAGCAAAGAATACTCTGTCTAAAAATGATGTGATTGCGCCAGATGGAGCTGCATAATGAACAGGCGAACCAAAGATAAAACCATCAGCCTCTTTAGCCTTTTCTAAAAAAGTATTTACAAAATCATCATTAAACACACATTTACTATCCCCATTTCTATGACAGCCGCCACAAGCAGTGCAGCCACGTATAGGTTTATTTCCAAGATGGAAAATTTCTATTTCAATATTTTCCTTTTCTAATTCTTTAGTTATTTCACTCAAAGCAGTATAAGTACATCCTTGAGCTTTTGGACTACCATTAATAAGTAATACTTTCATTTCAGATCTCACCTCATTATAATTTAAGATTTTTAGGCACATGAAAATAAATAACAAGTCTAAAGTTGCCGTGAATATTTTTCATCAGACAAGGAAATAAATTGCTCTTGTAGTAAGTCTATTAAGTCAATTTACTGATGAGCAAATAAGTGAAGGTCCAAATATCTTTGATTTTGCTACTTGAACTTAGTTAATTCATTTATGAGTTAACATCCATATAAAAATGATTTTGTGTGAATCGGTTAAGTAGACATCTCAAATCTATGACTTGATGATGGTCGCTTATTCTGAGAATACTCAGGGAGTATATCCGAGTCGAGCTTCATTTATGACGGAAAATAGAACGGCAAATTGACTTGGTGTTTATTTGATTTTGCCTTAAATTCTTGTTATTACTAATATACAGTAATCCAATAGAAAAAGATAGAGTTTTAAAAAGGTATAATCGTTACATTAAAAAATTATTTGTTCTTGAAATATGGAGGAAATTTATTTAAAAAAATTTAAAATATGTTTTCTCAGCAAATTTTAAGCAAACTCTAATGCTTTATTAAGGTTTGATTTATATAATTGAATTTATAGTGCTGGATTTTTATGGAGATAAATCAATAAAAATGGAATATACGGGTTAAGATTCAAAGAAATACAAATGTCATAAAATAATGAATGATAGTGTATAAAAATATCAAAAAAGAGGAGTGTTACTATGAAAATTAGCAGAAGAGACTTTCTAAAATGGTCTATAGTTGCAGCAGCAGCTCTAAAAATTGATTTTGATATGGATAGAGTAAATACAGTGCTTGCAGCAGATACAGATCCACCTATTATATGGTTAAATGGAGCAGGATGCTCAGGATGTACAATATCAACTCTTAATGTTACAAATCCTACAACTATTGATGATGTACTTCTAAACAAGATAAGCATAAAGTATGATGCTACTCTTATGACAGCATCAGGAGATTTAGCAATGCAGAGTCTTGATGAATGTGCCAATAACTATAATGGTCAGTTTATACTTGTAATTGAAGGTGCAATACCAACAGGTAACAGTGGAAACTACTGTATAATTGGTGAGCAAAATGGAGTGCCATTAACAATGCAACAGGCAATACTTAAGTATGGTCCTATGGCAAAATATATAGTTGCTGTAGGAACTTGCGCGTCCTTTGGTGGAGTATCAGCTACAAGCACTAATACAACTTGTGAGCCAGTGGCAACAATATTAAGTGGAAAAACAGCTAATCCTATAATAAATCTTTCAGGATGTCCAGTTCATCCAACTGTTATGGTACAAACATTACTTGATCTTATTTTAACTGGAATGCCAGCTTTAGATTCTAACAATAGACCAACTAAATATTATGGGGTTACAGTTCATCATCAATGTCCAAGAAGACCAGAAACTAAGGTAAATAAGCCAGGTGTATTTGGATGTTATGAGAAGATAGGGTGTAAGGGACCTCAATGTGATAATGTATGTCCTAGTATGAAATGGAATAATGGAGTTAATTTTTGTGTTACCTCAAATTATCCATGTATAGGTTGTGCAAATCCAACTTTTCCTACAAATCCATTGATTTCTCCACAAGCAATAGAAGAAGGAGATGACAAAAAAGGAAAGGGTAAAAAAGAAAGTAACCAAAACAATGAGGTAGATACTGTTTCTAGTGCTACAAGAAGATAACCGAAAATAGTTCAATCAAAGTTGATAGGTTAACCAACTTAAAGAAACTATTGTCTGTAAACTAGTTATAAATTTAGTAATTTAGTACGAAAGGGATGATATAAATGAGTACATTAGTATTAGATCCAATAACAAGATTGGAAGGACATTTAAAAGTTAGTGTAACACTTGATTCAAGTAATACTGTAACTGCAGCTCAAGCGACAGGAGGGCTTTATAGAGATTTTGAAAATCTTCTTTTAAATAGAGTGCCAAAGGATGCAGCTTTTTTAACACAGAGAATATGCGGATTATGTCCTGTTTCACATGCAGTAGCTTCCTCAAAGGCAATAGAACAGGCAGCTAACTTTACTCCAAGTTTACAAGCCTTACTTCTTAGAAATCTTATACAAGGATCAAATTATCTTTCAGACCATATATTACAGTTCTATCATTTGACATTGATGGATTATATTCAGGGACCACAAGCTCAGCCATGGACTCCGACATACAGTCAAGATCATAGATTTAATTCAAGTGATAACCAAGCATTAGTTGATAATTATATAAAAGCATTATCAATTAGAAGACAAGCACATGAGATGGGAGCGATATTTGGTGGAAAGCTTCCACACGTTGCAAATGTTGTTCCAGGAGGAGTAACCGCAATACCTTCAACAACAGATATAGATAATTTTAAAAATTGCTTAAATGAAGTAACAACTTTTATTACAAATACATATCAAGCAGATGTTAATAAGCTAGCATCAACTTATGGTGATTACTATAATGTTGGAAAAGGTTATGGTAGCCTAATAACTTATGGTGTTTTTGATATAGACACAAATGGAAACAAATTATTTCCGCGGGGGATTGTAAACAATGGAAATATAGAAAGCTTTGATCAATCTAACATTCAAGAATACGTAGGACATTCATGGTATTCATCGCAATCTGGAGTAAATCCTGCTGGAGAAGATACGATACCGGATTATGGAAAATCAGGAGCATATACTTGGCTTAAGGCTCCGAGATATGATGGACAACCTTATGAAGCAGGTCCTTTAGCAAGAACATGGATAAGTGGTGATTATAAGAATGGTGTATCAGTTATGGATAGGCACATGGCAAGATATATTGAAACAGCTAAAATTGCAAGTAATATGAGTACATGGATTGATCAAGTAGCAACAGGTACAAGTGGATATACAGATATAGGAACTCCGTCTTTAGGAAACGGAGTAGGGTTAACCGAAGCACCAAGAGGAGCACTTGGACATTGGGTATCAGTATCAGGATCAAAGATATCAAAATATCAAATTATCACCCCAACATGCTGGAATGCATCACCAATGGATGACAATGGTAATGTTGGACCAATTGAAAAAGCTTTAATAGGAACTCATGTAGCAGATACAACTCAACCTGTAGAATTATTAAGAATTGTTCATTCATTTGATCCATGCACAGGATGTTCAGTACATGTAATGTCACCAGATGGAGTTGAAATGTCTAAATTCATAGTGGAAACTTTAGGAGTTTAACTTATGAATGATACTGTCATCATCGGAATAGGAAATATACTTCTAAAGGATGATGGTGTAGGAGTTTATGTTATAAGGCAATTAGAAAATGAAGAACTTCCAGCTAATGTTGAATTAGTAGATGGAGGTACCTCTACATTAGATACATTAGGTTATTTTTTAGAATATAACAAAGTAATAGTTGTAGATTGTTTAAGGGCAGGGAATAAACCTGGCACTATTTATAAGATTAATCCAGAAGAGATTAAAGATTATAAAATGGAAAATTTATCAATACATGATGTTCAGATATTAGATGTAGTTAAAATGGCAAATATGCTAGCTAAATTTCCTAAAGTTATAATATTTGGAGTAGAACCTGAAGAAATATGTTTAGATACAGAAATGACTGACAATATAAAAAATAAAATACCAGAAATTATAAAACATATTAAAGTTGAGCTAAATAATAAAGATGATTAATTATAAGTTAGGTGAGTGCTATGCATGAAGTTTCAATTATGGAAAATGCAATAAAAATTGTTCAAGAGAAAGCAAAAGAAAACAATCTAAAGAATATATTCAAAATTACAATAAAGGTTGGAAAACTCTCTGGAGTAATGCCAGAAGCTTTAGAGTTTGCATTTCAAGGCTTATCAAAAGGAACGATGGCTGAAGGTGCACAGTTTTTAATAGAAAAAGTTAATGCAACGGCTAAATGTGATGATTGTAAAATTACATTTGAAATAGATCATTTTAATAAATTATGCCCTAAATGTAATAAATTCTGCACTAATATTTTAAGCGGATATGAACTTTATATAAATACAATTGAAGGAGAGTAAAAAAGAATGAGTGAAATTAAAGTAGTAACTAATATACTTCAAACCAATGATGAAATAACAGCAAAAAATAAAAAAGTGTTAGATGAAAAAGGAATTTATGTTATTAACTTAATGAGTTCTCCTGGATCAGGAAAGACTTCAATACTTGAAAAAGTTATTACTAAGTTAAAAGCTGAATTAAAAATTGCCGTAATTGAAGGTGATATTTATACGACTAAAGATGCTGAAAGAATTGAAGCACAGGGAGTACAAGTTGTGCAGATAAATACTGGAGGAGCATGTCATTTAGATGGTGATATGATTAAAAATTCATTAGATTCATTGAATCTTGAAGGTATTGATCTTCTTGTAATAGAGAATGTTGGAAATCTTGTATGTCCTGCTGAATTTGAAATAGGTGAAGACATAAAAATTTGTGTATTAAGCACAACAGAAGGAAATGATAAGCCTCTTAAATATCCTTTAATGTTTGAAAAAAGCAGTGCAGTTATTTTGAATAAAATAGACTTGCTTCCATTTACTAATTTCAATAAGGAAGAATTTTATAAAGACATAAATTCTTTAAATGCTAATGCTATAACCTTTGAAACCAACTGCATTAAAGATGAAGGCATTGAAGAATTTTGCTCATGGTTAAAAGGAAAGGTTGCTGAAAAGCGCAACAAATAAAAAAATTATAGAAACCATTCAGCTGTAGATTTTTACACATCTGATCTTCGAATGTAGGTGAGAAAAAATCTGGCGGCGAATATATTTTTAGGAGGAGAGGAATATGCCAAGAATAGGATTTCCAGAATTAATAATAATATTAGTGATTGCTTTAGTGATCTTTGGACCAGGAAAGCTACCATCAGTAGGTAAGTCTGTTGGAGAAGCTATTAAAGAATTTAAGAAAGCTTCAAGTGATCTTACAAAGGGGGAAGCTATTGTTACTGCTGATAAAACTGAAGAGAAGAAAGAAGAAAAGCAGGAGTAAAAATGTATGATAAAGAGTGAACAGATTGTTCAGATAGTACATGCTTTAGAAAAAATTAGAAAAGTAATAATAGCAATAATTGTAATTATAGCTATTGCTACAGGAGTTATGTATTTTAGGGCTGATTATATTATTAGTATGTTAGTTAAGCCGCTTGATGGAAATAATCTATATTTCATAACTCCTACTGATGGATTTATGGCAAAAATGAAAGTTGCATTTTTAGGAGGGGTTGTTGTTTCATCTCCTATAATATCTTATTTATTAGTATATATAGGTGCTTCTAAAATCAATAAAAGAATTAGATGGCTGCTTTACTTTGTCATAATTCCATTTGCAGTAGCACTATTTATAGGAGGAATTTTATTTGGATATAAGCTTTTATTGCCGTCAACTATAAAATTTCTATTAGATTGTGGTAATGAATTTATGCAGGCAAATTTGTCTGGCAACGATTATTTTTCGTTTATTGGAACATTATTGCTTACTATAGGCTTGCTTTTTGAACTTCCTCTTATTCTTATTGCTTTATCAAGAATAAAAATGGTCAACTCTAGAATGCTAAAAAGTAAGAGAAAATTTGCGATAATGGCTGCATTAATAACTGTAGCTTTTATTGCTCCTTCCTTAGATGCTATGACTTTTATATTAGTGACTATGCCTATAATTGCTTTATATGAAATCAGTATTTGGTGTATTTGTTTACTAGAAAAAAAAGATAAGGTAGCTGAAATACAATAAAGAAGTTTATTTAAATATTAATTTTAGAGGTAATTGTATGGCTAATGAAAAAATAAAGGAAATGTCTGTAGTAGATCACCTAAGTGAGCTAAGAAAGAGATTAATAATAATTATTATATCAATAGCTGTAGTAGCAGGAATAATATATGATAAGGTTTATTATTTAATCAAGATATTGATGTATCCTATAGCCAAGTTTAATTTAAATCTTGTTTATTTTTCTATAACAGACGGTTTTATAACTAGAATGGAAGTATCAATATTTGCTGGAGCTATAATTGTAAGTCCAATAATATTATATGAGATTTCAGCTTTTATCAATCCGGGACTTACCGGTAAAGAAAAAAGTTTGTTATATAAAAATTTATTTTTTATAATTATTTTGTTTCTTTCCGGGATGTTTTTTGGATATATATTAATGATACCACTTGTTTTAAATTTTCTTATATCTTATGGAGAAGCCTATATGACTCCATTATTTTCTGGAAGTACATATTTCAATTTTATAGGTATCTTCTGTTTCTTTATAGGCATTGTGTTTTTAATTCCTTATGTAATTGTCCTTTTAGGAAAAATGTCATTATTAAGTGCTAAGAGACTTAAAAAGTGGAGAAAATATATTATTTTATCAACGTTAACTCTTGAGGGGATATTTATATCTAATGCTGGTTTATTTACTTGTGTAATTTCAATTTTACCAATAATTATATTATATGAAATAAGTATATGGATTGTTTATTTTGTGGAAAGAAAAATGAGGAGAAGTAGAGATTAAAATATAAAACTCTACGTACCAAGAAAGAGACAATAATTATAGGAGGGTTTACTATGTGCTTAGCAGTTCCAGGGAAAGTTTTAAGTTTAGATGGATTTAAAGGAGTTATAGAAATAGGCAGTATGAAAAGAGAAGTTTTCATGCATTTAATTCCAGATGCAAAAATTGGACAATATGTTCTTATTCATGCAGGCTGTGCAATAGAAACAATTGATGAGGAAGAAGCAGAAAAAACTCTAGAATTAATAAAGGAGTTATCAGACAATGAAATTTGTTGATGAGTTTAGAAATGGAGAATATGCTAAAGGCCTCGTAAAATTACTGCAAAATATCACAGATGAAAAGATAAATATCATGGAAGTCTGTGGTACACATACTATGGCTATATTTAGATATGGTATAAGAGACATACTGCCAGGCAATGTAAGGGTAATATCTGGACCAGGATGCCCGGTATGTGTTACGCCTCAAAGTTATATTGATACTGCTTTAGGACTGACTTTAAATGAAGATGTCATAATTGCGACCTTTGGAGATATGATAAGAGTGCCAGGAAGAAAGACTTCTTTAATGAAAAGAAAAGCAGAAGGTGCGGATATTAGAATTGTATATTCACCGATGGATGCATTAACGCTTGCAGAAAACAATTCATCAAAAAAAGTAGTATTTCTTTCAGTTGGATTTGAAACAACAACGCCAATGACAGCGATAACTGCCATAGAGGCAAGGAAGAAAGGAATAAAAAACTTATTTTTCTTGACAGCTCATAAGGTTGTTCCTCCTGCAATGAAAGCTCTTGTAGAGGATAAAGAAATCAATATAGATGGATTTTTACTTCCAGGACATGTCAGTGCTGTTATAGGTAAAAGGCCATATGAATTTTTAAGCAATGAATATAATATTCCTGGAGTAATAACTGGTTTTGAGCCTTTAGATATACTTAAGAGTTTAAACACACTTATAAATATGATAGATAAAAGAGATTATAAAATAGTGAATGAGTATAAAAGAATAGTAAGAGATGATGGAAATTCAAAGGCTTTAGAATATTTAGATAAAGTTTTTGAGATAACTGAAAGTACATGGAGGGGAATAGGCACTATTCCTAATAGTGGATATAAGTTTAATAAGGAATACGAAGATTTTGATGCTATAAAGCATTTTGACATAAACTATAAAGATCATGATGGAAGTCCAGGCTGTAGGTGTGGTGACATACTTAAAGGGAAAATAACTCCTTTTGAATGTCCATTGTTTAGAAAAGCCTGCACGCCGGAGAATCCAGTAGGTTCCTGTATGGTATCCTCAGAAGGTACCTGTGCAGCTTACTATAGGTATAGTTCTTAAGCAGAGAACCCAAATCTATGATTTGATGATGGTCGCTTACTCTGCGAGTACTCAGCGAACGAACGTGAGTCGAGTTTCCTCTAGAGCTTGTTCCGCTTACTGCTTGTCACGAACTTGTTTCGGGAGCATGTAGAAATTGGTGCATGTTCACATTTAGAACTTTCCAGCGAAAATTTCACAAGTCCTATGGAATAAAAATGTATGTGATTTCGGTAAGCTACCACATAAATTTAGTTTTAAAGTTGGATATCTATATAACAATAAATTTACTCTTGGGGGTGTAGAAATAATGGATAATAAAATATTATTAAGTCATGGCAGCGGAGGAAAACAAGCAAATAATTTAATTAATGATTTGTTTTTAAAGTATTTTAATAATGAAATAATAAATGAAATGAATGATTCAGCGCAGTTTGCCTTAAATAGCAGTAAAATTGCTTTTACTACTGATTCTTTCGTAGTTAAACCTATGTTTTTTAATGGTGGAAATATTGGAAAGCTTGCAGTTTGCGGTACAGTAAATGATTTGGCCATGAGTGGAGCTAAGCCTTTGTATTTAACCAGTGCATTTATGATAGAAGAAGGCTTTGAATTAGAAAAACTAGAGTTTATTGTAAAGTCTATGGCGGAAGCAGCAAAAGAAGCAGGAGTTCAAATTATTGCTGGAGACACTAAAGTAGTTGAAAAAGGCGGCGTGGATGGAGTATTTATCAATACTTCAGGAATAGGGACAATTTATGAAAATACAAACATTAAAGCAAGTAATGCTAAGGCTGGCGATGTAGTTATTGTAAATGGAACATTAGGAGATCACGGAATGACTATTATGTGCCAGCGAAGGGGAATAGACATACAAGGAGATTTAAAAAGCGATTGTGCACCTCTAAATTCTCTTGTAGATTCCATGCTTGAAGTATGTTATGAGATCCATGTGTTAAGAGATGCTACAAGAGGCGGTGTTGCAGCGGTATTAAATGAAATTGCAGATGCAAGCAAAGTATCTATTGAATTAGATGAAAATTCAATTCCTATAAGTGAAGAAGTGAAAGGAAGCTGTGAGCTTTTAGGTTTAGATCCTTTATATGTTGCAAATGAAGGCAAGCTGTGTTGCTTTGTTCCAGAAGCATATGCAAGTTATGTGCTTGAAGCAATGAGAAAGCATTCACTTGGTGTTAATGCAGCGATTATTGGAAAAGTAGTAGAACAATCATCACAAAAGGTTTATTTAAAAACTATTATAGGTGGAAAAAGAATAGTAGATATGCCTTCAGGAGAGCAATTGCCTAGAATTTGTTAGGATATCGATGAACAATATATAAAGTAAGAAGATTTAATAGACAGATAAAGGATTAAGTAATGCATAAAATTAAAAAATCAAATGTACATCTTGAGATGTAAACTATAATCATGTTTTACAAGAATATGAAAAATTTATTGGAAGGCTAAAAGGAAAAGCTCTGAATTTTTATTGATGGAAGGTGTTATTATTAAGAGATTATTTTTAAAAGTTGAAGGAATTGTGCAAGGTGTTGGATTTAGACCTTTTGTTTATAAGCAGGCAATTTCACTAGAACTGAAAGGATGGATTAATAACAATTCAGAAGGAGTATACATCGATATTGAAGGACAAGAAGATAATTTAAACAAATTTATTTATAATCTTAGGTGCAAAAAGCCTTCCTTAGCGAAGATAGAAAACATAATTGTAAGTGAAAAGGAACTTTTAAATTATGAAAATTTTGAAATAAGAGAAAGCGAAAGTAAAAAAGAGAAAATTACTTTGATTTCTCCAGATATAGCTGTTTGTGAAGAATGTCTTAAGGATATTAGCGATCCATCCAATAGAAGATATAAATATCCTTTTACTAATTG
Organism: Bacillota bacterium; assembly: GCA_023435985.1. Taxonomy (GTDB): domain Bacteria; phylum Bacillota; class Clostridia; order Clostridiales; family Clostridiaceae; genus Clostridium. Next base: position 46,796 of record JAEZKY010000021.1, read on the forward strand.
TACAAATTGCGGTCCAAGATTTTCAATAATAAAAGCTATTCCATATGATAGAGCAAATACAACCATGAAAAAATTTGTTATGTGCAGGGAATGCCAGGAGGAATACATAGATCCAGTTAATAGAAGATTTCATGCCCAGCCTAATGTTTGTAAGGAGTGTGGACCTAAGCTTTGGATTGAAGATTCTTATGGAGTGAAGATTAAAGTTAATGATGTATTGGAATGGACAAGACAAAAGCTTAAAGAAGGTAAAATTTTTGCCATTAAAGGTCTTGGAGGATTTCATTTAGTTTGTGATGCTGAAAATGAGGAAGCAGTGAGGCTGTTAAGAACTAGAAAAAAAAGGCCTGACAAAGCCTTTGCAGTTATGATAAAGGATATAGAGGTAGTAAAGAAATATTGTAATGTAAATGCAGAAGAAGAGAAAGTGATCACAGATTCAAGAAAGCCCATAGTAATATTAGGGCAGTCCAATAACTATAATTTATCAAAGTACATAGTACCAAATCAAAAAACTTTAGGTGTAATGCTTCCATATACGCCTTTGCATTATTTATTGTTTGAGGATAGCGTAAAGGTTTTAGTTATGACAAGTGCAAATATTAATGGATTACCTTTAGAATATAAAAATGAAGATGCAGTTAATAATTTAACTGAGATTGCAGATTATTTTCTACTACATAATAGAGATATTCATATGCCAATAGATGATTCAGTAGTAAGGGTGATGAATGATGAAGTTCATATGATAAGAAGAGCAAGAGGATATGTGCCAGAACCTATAAAAATGAAGAATACAAAAGAGATTTTAGCTTGTGGGTCAAATATGAAAAATACTTTTTGTATAGGAAAAGAAAATAATTTATTTTTAAGTCAATATAATGGAGATTTAGAAAATCTGGAGACCTTTGAACATTATGAAAATAATATAGAATATTTTAAGAATATATTTAATTTCGTCCCAAGGTATGTAGCTTGTGATATGCACCCAAGCTATGCTTCAACACAATATGCCTATAATTCAGTAATACCCAAAATTGAGGTTCAGCATCATCATGCACATATTGTAAGCTGCTTAGTTGAAAATAACATAAATAAAAAAGTTATTGGGATTGCTTTTGATGGAACGGGCTACGGAGCTGATAAAAAAATATGGGGTGGGGAATTTTTAATCTGTGATAATAAAGAATTTACACGATTTGGATATTTAGATTATGTAAAAATGCCAGGCGGTGAAAAAGCTGTTAAGGAACCTTGGAGGATAGCTGTATCATATATATATAAGATGTTTGAGTCAAAGATGTGGAGTGAATACAACACAGACTCATCAATTGGAGAAATATTAGTTAAATTATATGGTGATAAAGCAGCTAATATTATAGCTGTGCTTGAAGCAGATATTAACTGCCCAGAAACTTCAAGTATTGGACGTTTTTTTGATGCGGCAGCAAGTCTAATTGGAGTTAGAGATAATATTACTTATGAAGGGCAGGCAGCCATAGAACTTGAAGCCATTGCGATAAATAATAGTTCAAGTATTTATGATTATGATATAGTCAAGGAAGAGTCCTATGTTATAAAAACAGAAAAAATTATTTTAGGTATTATAAAAGATAGATTATCAGGTAAACAAGCTTCTACTATGTCAGATAAATTTCATAATACAATAATTAGGTTAGCAAAAGATATGTGCAAACTAATTAGAAAAGATACAGGTATTAATGAAGTAGCATTAAGCGGAGGAGTATTTCAAAACTGTATTTTGCTTAAAGGTCTAATAAACGAACTAGAAAATGAAAATTTTAGTGTGTATACAAATAAATTAATACCAACTAATGATAGTGGCGTAGCATTAGGACAAATTGTTATAGCAAATGAAACTTTAAGAAATATATAATTATAAGGATATTAATATACTATGGACAATGCATTATGAGCTAGTATAAGTATAAAGATGAAAAGAGCATGTTAAGAAATAAGTATATTGTATTTATCATAAAAATTGATGTTTATTTAGGGATATAATTAGATATGACTATATCCCTAAATAGATATTAGTTTATCAAGCTCGTTTAATATATTCATGTAACCATCTGGAGTGTTTAACCATCTCTCAAGAACTATAAAATATTTACAATTATTAGACTTATTTTTTAAATATGTATAAATTATTTGAGACTCATCTATTTCTTCACGGCCAATTTCTATTGGATTCTTTAAATTCTCATTATTAAAGCAAAATGAAATATTGTTTTTAATAATGAGTTTTAACTTTTCTAAATTCAAATCATTCATCGAATATTTTTCACTAAAGAGTATTTTATTGCCGTTAATAAGAAAAAGTTTAATTACGCTATCGTTCAAAGATTCAAGCAAAACAATATTTTTATTTTCCTTTACAAATTTTATAACTTTCACATTATTAAGTAAATAATTTACTGCCTGTATATAATCTCTGTATTTAGCAGCTGTTTCAAAGTCGAATTTTTCTGAGGCATCAAGCATTTTTAGCTCCAGTTCTGTAAGAATACTTTTATCAGTTCCGTTAAATAAATAAATCAATCTTTTTAATATATCAATATACTGTTTTTTTAAAGTATCATTTAAACACATTCCTATACATAATCCCAAGGAATAATTAATACAGGATGAAGTTTTTTGTAAATTATTATTGCAGATTATTTTAAAGTATTCTCTTATGTTTTGAATAGCCGTTCTTAACGTATTTTTATTGGTATATGGTCCGAAATAAATACATTCATCGCTACTTTTATGTTCATTGCATATCAATATATCAGGATTTTTTTCGTTAAGGTTTATTCTTATGTAGCAATAAGATTTAGGGCTTTTCATTTGTTTGTTATATGCAGGTTTTATTTTTTTTATTAACTCACATTCAAGTAAAAATGCTTCAAATTCTGTATCAGTAATTATATATTCAAAGTCCTTAAGATTTTGAACTAGTTTTATAACCTTTGGAGAGTGAGATTTTGAATTTTGAAAGTATGAACTAACTCTGTTTTTTAAGTTTTTAGATTTCCCAACATAAATGACATTTTTCAGAGAATCTTTCATGAGATATACACCAGGGCAGGAAGGTAATATTTTAATTTTTTCTTTTATGTCCACGTAATCTCCTCCATAAGATGATTAATTATTTTACTATTATGATTCTATCATGATATGTGAATAATTAATAATTTTATGATATATGGATTTTTAGCAATTAAGTTTTGAACTGCAAATATGACTTTTTGTTTTACAAAGTGGAATCTTGTTTTTTAATTAACCGTACCAATTAATCATTATCCCTATACTTTATATGAAGTCATGGACAAGCACCATTGTCATGATGACAAGTAAACTTGACAACATGTAAAATTAAGGTATAATAATCATTAATAGGAATGGAGTTGATTTTATGAATAAAGAGGATATATTGGAAAGAAACAAGAAAAGTAATATAGATAATGAGGATGAAATGGAACAATATATTAATGGAAAAGCGGGATTAAGTGCAAAATTTATCTTTAGCTTAATAATTTTAGCTTTAGCAATCTTTAAATGTTATAAGCATCTTCCAACAGGGGATATATGGACAATTTTTATGGCTTATGTTGCAACTGAATCATTTTACAAATATTATTATTTGAGATATAAAAAACTATTGATATTAGGAAGTTTTTTTAGTATTAGCGGTATGTTTTTTTTATTTCAATTTCTTACTATAACTTGTAAATAGAAAGGGCATTTATGGAGGAAAAATTAATTTTACAGAATCGATTAAAGGTAGCTAGAGCAGAAAAAAATTTATCTCAAGGAGATTTAGCAGAAATGGTTAACGTATCTAGACAGACAATAAGTTCTATAGAGACAGGACAATTTTGTCCAAGTGCAAAATTGGCATTATTAATATGTATAGCATTAGATAAAAAATTCGAAGAGATGTTTTATTTTGAATAAAAATTATTCAAGTAATGGTTAATATGGAGGTATTAAGAGATGATTAGAAACGATAATAAAGTATTGAATTCAAAAAAAATTACAATTAATAATTCAAGAAAAAATACAAAAGTGCGAATAGTTAAAAAAAATAATATGAATTTCTTTAAAGAATGGATTATACCAGTAGTATCAGCAATAGCAGTAGCTCTATTAGTAAATAAGTTCTTATTTTTTAATGTATATGTACCAACCCCTTCAATGGTGCCAACTATAAATATTAATGATAAATTTATTGTAACTAAAGTATACAATAAAGAAAATCTTAAGGTTGGTGATATCATAGTCTTTCATTCTAATGAATTTAATGAGAGATTAGTAAAGAGATTAATAGGACTTCCAGGAGATAAAATAGATATAAAAGAAGGAGTCGTATTTAGAAATGGGGAAAAACTTAATGAAGATTATGTAAAGAATAAAGATGCATTTAATGGAACATATGAAGTGCCACAAGGAAAGTATTTTTTCTTGGGAGATAATCGGCCAGATTCTGCTGATTCAAGACTTTGGAAGAATCCTTATGTGGATGCAGCAGATATTGAAGGAAAAGTTCAATTTAGATATTATCCACTAAAGGATTTTGGAACCGTAAAGTAAAATTAATAAAATATGTGACTTTAGATATAAAAGCAACTATAAAAATAAGTAATATCATTTTGGCATTTTGGGGTGCAGTAACTATTTGGAATTTAACAAATTTATTTATAATAAGAAATAGAAAAGAAAAAACATTAGATTAGAATGGTTAAACAGCGAAGCCTCTTACAATGTAACCATGGGAGTTTATTTTAGAGATTAAAGTGCAAATTGTAATTTATAAGTATCTATACCACATATCACGTAAAAAGTACTTAGGCACATGAAAAATAGACAAGCTTACTTATCTGCTTTTTCATGTGCCTAAAATTTTGATTACTTGTGTTTTAACACGTATATATAATTACTCTAAAGGTCTAATAAATTTATTTCATTAATTTAACAAGTATAGCTTTTTGAGCATGTAATCTATTTTCAGATTCATCAAAAATTGAATCAGCATGTTCTTCTAAAACTTCAGCAGTGATTTCTTCACCTCTATGGGCTGGAAGGCAATGAAGTACCATTACGTTTTTATCAGCAGCTTCTAATAATTCTTTATTAATTTGAAAATCCTTAAAAGCCTTAGTTCTTTCAGCAATTTCTTTTTCATGTCCCATGCTTGCCCAGACGTCTGTAATTAATACATCAGCATCTTTAGCAGCCTCATATGGAGAAGTGGTTACTTTGAAGTTTACTCCCTCAATTTTAGAAATTTCATTTGCTCTATTTAAATATTTATCAGATGCCATATATTCTTTTGGAGAAGCAATTGCAAAATTCATTCCAACCTTTAAGCAGCCAATCATTAAAGAATTTGCCATGTTGTTTCCATCCCCTATAAAAGCGACCTTTAGTCCTTCTAGGATATTTTTATTTTCTCTTATTGTCATTAGGTCTGCTAATACCTGACATGGATGTTCATCATCTGTCAAGCCATTTATAACAGGAATTGATGCATATTTAGCAAGTTTTTCAGCTTCTTCTTGAGAAAAAGTTCTAATCATTATGCCTTGTATGAATCTTGAAAGAGATCTTGCAGTATCTTCAATTGGTTCACCACGTCCAATTTGAAGATCTTTATCAGTCAAGAATAACGAATTACCACCTAGTTGATACATGCCAGTTTCGAAAGAAACTCTAGTCCTAGTAGATGATTTTTCAAATATCATTCCTAAACTCTTACCTTTTAAGTGATGATGCTCAATACCATGTTTTTGTTCATATTTTAGTTGATCCGCTAAGTTCAATATATCTAAGATTTCTTCTTTAGAAAGATCATCCATCTTTAATAAATCTTTTTTCATAATAAATGCCTCCAAGCTAATGTACAATAGACAATTAACAATGTAGAATTAGGGAAGAAATCCTAAAGAAACTTATTAAATATAAGAAATCCAATTCTAATTGTTAATTTCTAATTCCTAAATTATTAATTATTCTTTTATATTGGATAAAACTTCAAGAATAATATCTATACCAGCCTTTAATTCTTTTTTAGTTATAACAAGTGGTGGAAGAAGTCTTACTGCATCTTTTCCAGCTGTTAATACTAATAAACCTTTTTTCATGGCTTCTTTTTGAACTAGAGCTGGATCACATTTTACTTTTATTCCAATCATTAAGCCTATCCCACGGACATCTTCTACTTGAGGATTTTTAGCTTCTTCAATAAGCTCTTTTACATAAGCACCTCTTTTGGTTATTTTCTCAAGATATTTTTCATTGCAAATCTCATCAAGAACCACTAAAGCACCAGCGCATACAACAGGATTTGCTCCAAAAGTTGAGCCATGATCGCCAGGTTTGAATACATCTGCTACTTTAGATGAACAAAGTATACCCCCAATAGGAAGCCCTGGACCAAGACCTTTAGCTACAGAAACTATATCAGCTTCTACATCGAAGTTGTTATAACCAAACATTTTTCCAGTTCTGCCTATACCGCATTGAACTTCGTCAAATATTACAAGCACATCTTTTTCATTACAGATTTTAACTACTTCCTGAACAAATTCTTTATCAAGAGGAATAACTCCGCCTTCTCCTTGAATTGCTTCAAGCATTATAGCACAGACATCATTTGAAAGTTTTTCTTTAAAATCCTCTAAGTCATTTGCTTTTACATAATCAAAACCTTCAGTGAAAGGGTAAAAATACTTATGAAATTTTTCTTGGCCAGTTGCTTTTAGTGTAGTTACTGTTCTACCATGGAAAGAATTTATTAGAGTAAGAATTTTATTTCTTCCGTTGCCATATTTATCATAACTATATTTTCTAGCCAATTTAATTGAGCCTTCATTAGCTTCTGCACCAGAGTTAGCAAAAAATACTTTACTCATATTTGCTTTTTCAGTTAATTCTTTAGCAAGCTTTAAGCTTGATTCAGTATAAAATATGTTCGAGGCATGAGCAAGGGTCTTTATCTGTTTACTTGTAGCCTTAACCCATGCTTCATGCCCATATCCTAAACTGCTAACACCAATACCACTCGTAAAATCTAAATATTTGTTTTCATCCTGGTCATAAAGATATACGCCTTCACCATGAGTAATTGTAAGACCTAAACGACCATAACTGTTTACAACGTGCTCTTTTGCTTCATCATAATTATATGACATAAAATCACCCCTTTTTTAGTTTACAGTTAACGATTTACAGCTAACTGTCTTTGCTAGAAACTTCTTCAGAATTTCTGGAAATTATATTAGGTTATATTTTCGTTACATCTTAATTTAACAAGTATTTAAAGTTGACAATTTGCATAAAGAGTCTTAAGGAAATTCAAAAAATGTATTTAAGAAATTCCGAAAGAATTTCGGCCTTAACTGTAAAATAAATTTAGTAAATTATAGTTCCAATTCCCTCAGGGGAGAATAATTCTAAAAGGAGAGAGTGAGGTACACGACCATCGAGAATAGTTGATTTTTCAACGCCCATTCGAATCGCTTCCACACAACAATCAATTTTTGGAATCATACCGCCCTTAATTACACCTTCAAGGCACAATTTAGGTATTTGATGTAATCTTAATACACTAATCAGACTGGAAATATCTTTTGGATCTTTCATAACTCCAGGCACATCAGTAAGTAGTATTAATCTTTCAGCTTTAAGTGCAGCTGCGATTTTTGAAGCACAAATATCAGCATTTATGTTATACGGCTTATTGTCATGTTCACCTAAAGCTACGCTTCCAACAACAGGAATATAACCGGAATCCATAGCAATCTTTAAAATCTCAGTATTTACTTGAGTTATCTCGCCTACATATCCTAAATCAACCTCAGATTCTAATTTTTTAGCTTTCAGAAGAGAACCATCCATTCCACATAAACCAATAGCCTTTCCTCCGAATTTCTCTATTAAAGAAACTAAATCTTTATTTACTTTTCCACCAAGAACCATTTGAACTACATCAATAGTAGTTTCATCTGTATATCTTAAGCCATTAATAAATTGACTTTTTTCGCCTAATCTATTTAAAAAGTCTGAAATATCTGGTCCGCCTCCATGGACTACAACAGGCTGAATTCCAACACATTTCATTAAAATAATATCATTTATAACTGTTTCACGAAGTTCATCGCTCACCATTGCATTTCCACCATATTTTACTACTATTATTTTTCCATAATAGCGTTGAATATAAGGAAGTGCATGAACTAAGACTTCAGCTCTTTCTGTATAATTCAAAATAAAACCCCCATTTATTTAGCTTCTGTAGTCTCCATTTATTTTTACGTATTCATAGCTTAGATCGCAGCCCCAAACATAGGCACTATGATCACCTAAGAATAAATCGACCTTGATGATAATTTCATTTTCACTTAAAACTTTTTTTGCTATATCTTCATCGAAAGGTAAGGAACTACCAGCTTCACAAACTTTTATAGAACCAGCAGCACTTTCGAAGGAAACATCAACTTTTTCAGGATCAAAGTCAATATTTGCATAGCCAAGTGCACAAAGAATTCGTCCCCAATTTGCATCGCTACCAAACATTGCTGTTTTAACTAAACTAGAATTAATAACACTTTTACCTAAAGTAACTGCATCTTTTTCACTTTTTGCACCTATTATTTGGCATTCTAATAATTTTGTAGCACCTTCACCATCTTTAGCAATATTCTTAGCCATATGTGTATTTAATTCAGTAAGAACTTTAACAAAATTATCATAGTTATCATCTTTTTCTGTTATAGTAGGATTCTCAGCCAAACCATTAGCTAAAATTAATATCATATCATTAGTGCTTGTGTCTCCATCAACACTGACTCTGTTATATGTTACACTAACGCTTGATTTTAGAGCTTCATTTAATAATTCTGGAGAAATGGATAAGTCAGTTGTGAGGAAAGAAAGCATTGTTCCCATATTAGGTTCAATCATTCCAGAGCCTTTTGCCATTGATCCAATTGTTATTTTCTTATCGCCTATATAAAATTCTAAAGCCATTTGCTTTTTGAAGGTATCGGTGGTCATTATGGCAGAAGATGCATCGTCAAAACCTTCTTTAGACAATTTCTCAGTAAGCAGTGGAATACCATTTTTAATAGCATCTATGTTTAAAGGAACCCCAATAACTCCTGTAGATGCAACTAAAACATCGTCAGTTTTTAAATTTAACTCTTTAGCCTGAAGACTGGTCATTTTTTTTGCTTTTTGTAACCCATCATCGCCATTGCAGGTATTTGCATTACCGCTGTTTATGATTATTGCTTGTGCATTTTTGTTAGTTAGATGCTCTTTTGTAACATAAATAGGAGCACCTTTAACTTTGTTTTGGGTATACATTCCTGCAGCAGCTGCAGGAACTTCTGAATAAATCAAAGCTAGATCCTTCTTCAGACTGCCTTGCTTTAATCCGCAGTGTACACCAGAAGCTAAAAAACCGTTGGGAGCTGTAACTCCACCATCTATATAATTTATATTCAAATTAATAACCCCCTCTTAACTCTTTAAAATGCTGGTGCAATTAGATTTAATCCATCAGTTTCATCAAAACCTAGAATTATATTCATGTTTTGAATTGCTTGTCCGGCAGCACCTTTAACCATATTATCTATTGTGCTTACAATAATAATTTGGTCTTTTCTATGATTTAAGTGTAATGAAATAAAGCAATCATTTGTTAATCTTACGTTTTTAATTGAAGCAGTTTCCCCAAGAGGTAATATATTAACAAATGGTTCATCTTTATAAAAATCTACATATAATTTATGAATTTCTTCAAGATTAACATTATCCTTTGGAAAACAATAAATTGTAGAGAGAATTCCTCTATTAATTGGAAGTAAGTGAGGCGTAAAAGTTACACTTACTTTATCTTCTGCCATAACAGATAATGTTTCTTCAATCTCAGGTGTATGTCTATGGGCACCAACTTTATATGGTGCAAAAGTCTCATTTTCTTCTGGAAAGTGAGTATTTAAAGTTAAACCTCTTCCAGAACCAGTAGTTCCTGATTTTGAATCACAAATGATATTATCTAATTTTATCAATGAATTTTTTAAAAGCGGCATTAAGCCAAGTTCAATAGTTGTCGGATAGCAGCCAGGATTAGCAATTAGGGAACAGTTTTTAATTTTTTCCCTATTTAATTCTGGAAGTCCATAAACACTTTCTGAATGGAGAGCAGGCTCAGCAAATTTCTTGCCGTACCACTCTTCGTATTCATCTTCACTAGATAATCTGAAATCAGCACCCATATCAATGCAGATTTTATTATTGTCAATAGCCTTTTTAGCAATATCTTCACTTAAGCCATGAGGCAGAGCAGTGAAGATAACATCTGATTTTTCAATTACATCCTCTGCAGTTTTGCAAATCAAATTTGTTTTATTAAAAAAAGTTTTATATACATTACTAATTTCCTGACCTTCAAAAGAAACTGAGCTTAAAGCTGCAACTTCAACTTTAGGATGAGATAATAGTAATCTTAAAAGTTCAGCACCAACATATCCAGTAGCACCGATTATTCCGATCTTAACCATTGTAAATTACCCCCGATATGACACAGTTAACAGTTAGAAGTAGAATTGTCATACAATACTTTAATAGTATTTAATCGTCAACTGATTTAAATTCATTAATAAAGTTTTCTAATGCAGAAATTTGCATTTTTACTGATTCTGTGGAAGGACCTCCTATAACTTTACGTTCTTCTACACAAGTCAATAAATCTATTGCATGGTAAATATCTTCTTCGAAAATAGGAGAGAAGACTTTAAACTCTTCGAGAGATAATTCTTCAATCATCTTATTTTCTTTTATACATGCAAGAACTATTTCTCCAACTACCTCATGAGCATTTCTAAATGGCATTCCTTTTTTTACTAAGTAATCAGCTACATCAGTGGCGTTAGTAAAACCAAGAGCTGCACCTTTTCTCATGTTATCTTTCTTTACTCTCATAGTCTTAATCATTCCACAAAAAGTTTTAAGTGAAAGTTCAACAGTATCTATTCCATCAAAAAGAGCTTCCTTGTCTTCCTGCATATCTTTATTATAAGCAAGTGGAATTCCCTTCATAACAGTTAATAAGGTAATAAGATCACCATAAACTCTTCCTGTTTTGCCTCTTACCAATTCTGCAACATCAGGATTTTTCTTTTGAGGCATGATACTGCTTCCAGTACTATAGCCATCATCGAGTTCAATGAAGCTGAATTCATTAGTACACCAAAGAATTATTTCTTCAGAGAATCTTGATAAGTGCATCATTATAATTGAAAGACAGGATAATGTCTCAATTACATAGTCTCTATCAGAAACAGAATCTAAACTGTTTAAGGTAACTTTTGAAAAACCAAGATCACGTGCAACCGCTTCTCTATCAATTGGATAAGTAGAAGTTGCTAATGCTCCAGCACCTAAAGGCATTTCATCCATTCTGTTATAGCAGTCAGTAAGTCTTCCAATATCTCTCTTAAGCATTTCAGCATAAGCTAAAATATGATGAGCAAAGGTTATTGGCTGAGCTTTTTGCAAATGAGTATATCCAGGCATTATAGTATTTATATTCTCTTTAGCTTTATCTAGAAGTACTTCTTCTAAAGCTATGATATCTTCTTTTAAAGATGTGATTGCTTTCTTTAAATGCAATCTTAAATCTAAAGTTACTTGGTCATTTCTGCTTCTTCCAGTGTGAAGCATTTTTCCATATTCACCTATATAATAGGTTAGGGTACCTTCAACAAAGCTATGAATATCTTCAGAAGTTTGATCAATCTCAATAGCTCCACTATCAATTCTCTTTAATATTTCAAAAAGACCGGAAGTAATTCTGTCGCTAGCTTCCTTTGGAATTATATTTTGTTTTCCAAGCATTGAAGCATGAGCTAGGCTTCCTTCGATGTCTTCTTTATACATTCTCTGGTCAACATTTATAGAGGAGTTAAAATCATTAACTAATTTGTCAGTGCCTTTTTTGAATCGTCCGCCCCAAAGCTTCATTACATTTCCTCTTTCTTGACTTTTTCTAGCATCTTAGCTCTTACAACAGTTGGAAGACCGTATAGATTAATGAATCCAGCAGAATCCTTTTGATCGTATACTCCATCTTCCCCAAAGGTTGCATATTCTTCACTGTATAGTGAGTATGGACTAGTCATACCGGCATTGACAACATTTCCTTTATATAATTTTAATTTAATTTCTCCTGTAACTGTTTCTTGAGTTTTAGTAACAAATTCAGATAATGCTTCTCTAAGTGGAGTAAACCATTGTCCGTTATATACTAAATCAGCAAATTTTAAAGCTATTTGTTCTTTATAATGAGCTGTTTCGCGATCAAGGCAAAGCTCTTCTAAATCCTTATGAGCCTTGTAAAGAATAGTTCCGCCTGGAGTTTCATAAACTCCTCTAGATTTCATACCAACAAGTCTGTTTTCAACCATATCAGTAATTCCTACAGCATTTTCTCCACCAATTTTATTTAATTCATCTAGAAGCTCAACGCTGTTCATTTTCTTTCCATTTAAGCTGACTGCAATTCCCTTTTCAAAATTTAAAGTAATATAAGTTGGCTCATTTGGAGCAGCTTCTAAAGTTTTTGAAAGTTCTAGTATTTTAGCATATTGTGGTTCATTTTCAGGAAATTCTAAATCTAAACCTTCATGGCTTAAATGCCAAATGTTTTTATCTTTACTGTAGTTTGTTTCACGATTGATCTTTAATGGAATATTGTTTGCTTCAGCATAATCTATCTCATCTTCTCTTGATTTTATATCCCATATTCTCCATGGAGCAATTATTGGCATACCAGGAGCAAATGCTTTAACAGCCATTTCAAATCTTACCTGATCATTTCCTTTACCTGTACATCCGTGGCAGATTGCATCTGCACCTTCTTTTTTTGCAATCTCAACTAATCTTTTTCCGATTATTGGTCTAGCAAATGAAGTTCCAAGAAGATATTTACCTTCATATATAGCACCAGCTTGAATAGTAGGGAAGATGTAATCATCAACAAACTCTTGAGTTAAATCTTCTATATATAATTTTGATGCACCTGTTTTTATTGCCTTTTCTTCTAAACCATCTAGTTCATCCTTTTGACCTACATTAGCACATACAGCTATAACTTCACAGCCATAGTTTTCCTTGAGCCATGGAATAATAATTGATGTATCTAACCCCCCAGAATAAGCTAAAACTACCTTGTTGTATTTTGTCATTTTAAAAGCCCTCCTTGTATAATAGAAATATAAGGCACGTAAGATAAAATGCTAGTTAAAAGATGCCTTATAATTAAATATTTTCTAACTTGATTTATGCTTATAATTATACAGTTGAATGAAAAAATAATCAAGTAAAAAATGAAAAAATATTCATAAAAATATACTAAATATACACAACTAAACAAAAAAATAAGCAATAATTAATATTTTATGCATAGTATATTAATTATTATGCATAAAATATTCAAAGGCATAAAAGTGTAAAAATACTGCATAATTATGAATTAATCTAGAATACATTTTCTATGCTTGGAATCTGTAATTTTTTTAAATGATCGCTATTATATTTAACTAAATGTAAAGAGGCGTGAGCTTCTGTTTCATCATCATGAATTAAGTATGTAGATAACTTCACAGCTTCATTTAATAAGTTATCGAATTCTTGATGGCTGAGATACAAAGAAGTTATAAGATTTTTTTCTTCAATTGAGTTTAATAATTCGAGGGATTCATAATATGCATCTTCAAGTTTTTCATCTGAAATTTTCAATTCTATATCTTCCGTTTGTGCCTTGATGTTATCACACAAATTGAGTATAGAATTGTTTAGAAAATATACGCATACCATAGTTAAGAGAAATATAAGTACTGATAATATTGCATTTCTCATTTTTTATACTCCTTTTCATATTCATCAAAAAGTTGATATTTAAATTTTCCTTCAGTATCATATAAAGCAATCAATACGTGTTTTATTGATGAAATGTTATGCTTATTTAATAAATCAATTATCCACTTCTCATCTTTATTTATTGAGGTTAATGAATTCTTATTAATTTTACCGTCAGAAATTAGGACTTTAGGTAACTTAGCTTCAATAGCTTTAGATGTATTATCGGAATTTGAATTAGATTTTTTCGAAGAATTGTAATCTGCAGGCAGTATAGATATTTGTCCATCATTCTCTAATATTGCATATTGAATTTCATCAAGGTTAAAATAATTTGCTAGACGTAACTCTTCTAATAATTCATCTATGTTTAATTGCTGTCTTTTTAAAGTTGGATAATTTATTTTACCGTTATAAACCAATATACAAGGTTCGCCATCAACAATTCTTCTTGTAGATTGAAATTTTAAACCTATTTGAGTTAAAATTGTCTTTAAAAATAATAAGGTTATTATAGGAATAATCCCAAGGAGTAATGGCAATCTTGTGTCCTGCATTGGCAAAGATGCCAAATCTGAAATCATAATTGTTATTACAAACTCGTAAGGTTGAAGTTCCCCTATTTGTCTTTTTCCCATCAATCTCATTGTTAATACAACTAATAAGTACAAAATAGCAGTTCTAATTGAAACTACAAACATATAAAAAACCACCTCAAAAATAATATTTGCAAAAATAAAACTTAATATACTAATGACCATCTAAAAAATAACACAATCATAGAGTAGTTTATTTTATACACTCATGCTGCGTGAGTTTATTTTATACTAACAAGCCAGTCAAATGACATTGGAAAAGTTGGCTTATAACCTTATGAAAACCATACATGACAAATTTAGACTTGCTACTTTATTTTATATGTCTAATAAAAATACTTTTATCTTTTTTAGGAAAAATGTATATAATATAGTTGATGCTACCTATATATGGCGCAAATAAATTAAAATAATTGAGTATTTTGAAAGAAGCCATGATTTTGGGGCTGATGAGATTAAAGTCTAGTGAAATATTATTTGTAAGGAAAGGGTTAATTGTATGAGGAGTAAAGATGGGTTTGGATTAAAAAAATACATTATTAAAGCTAAAAAAGGTTTAACTTTTTACGAGCTAATTATTAATAATTGTAAAGATATAATTAAAAATATTGCTATATGTAAGCTTAACGGAAAATATTATGAATTAACTGAAATAATAGAGGATGATGGGGAGGTTGAACTTATTGGCTTTAATAGTGAATTAGGAATGAAAATTTATACTAGAACACTGCAGTTTATTTTTATTAAAGCTGCTTTGGATTTATTTCCAGAATCAAAAATAACAATTGATCATGCTATAAGTGAGGCTATATATGGTGAAGTGCATAAAGATAGGCCTCTAAGCAAAGGAGACATTGATAAAATTAAAGTAAAAATGCAAGAAATAATAAATAAAGATATACCTATAAAGAGTATTAGGATGACTAAGACAGATGCTATGGATATTTTTAAGAATTATAAGATGAAGGATAAAGTTAAACTTTTAACATACTATGATATAAAATATGTCCATCTTTATGAACTCGATGGAAGATATGACTATTTTTATGGATTTATGGGATATTCCACTGGAGTAATAAAAAAATTTGATGTATTTAAATATGAGACAGGTTTTATATTGCAAAGACCTCAAGAACAAAACATGGATGAACTTGCTGAATTTATGGAACAAAAGGGTTTAACTAAAATCTTTATAGAAACACAGAGATGGTTAAATATATTGGGGTTAGAGGATGTCGGAACATTAAATGAAAAGGTAGATAACAATGAATTAAAAAATATAATCATGGTTGCAGAAGGGCTTCATGAAAAGAAAATTGCAAATATTGCTGATGAAATACTATATAGAAAAGATGTTAGAATTATTCTCATTGCAGGCCCATCTTCTTCAGGAAAAACTACTTTTGCAAATAGGTTAAGTATACAGCTGAGGGTAAATGGATTAATTCCTATACCATTATCTTTGGATAATTACTTTGTAAATCGCATAGATACACCTAAAGATGAAAATGGTGATTATGATTATGAATCAATTAATGCCTTGGATTTAGAACTATTAAATAAAGACTTAGAAAGATTAATGAGTGGAGAAGAAGTTGAACTTCCAATCTATAATTTTAAAACAGGGCAAAAGGAATGGAAGGACTATAAGGTTAAATTGCCGAAAAATGGAGTACTAGTAATTGAAGGCATCCATGGATTAAATCCAAGTTTAATTTCAAGCAATTTAAATAGTAATGTTTTCAAAATTTATATTTCAGCATTAACGCAGTTAAATATAGATAATCATAATAGAATTTCTACAACTGATGTAAGAAAAGTAAGAAGAATCGTAAGGGATTCATTATCTAGGGGATATAAGGCAGAAGATACTTTAAAGATGTGGCCTTCTATTAAAAAAGGAGAAAAAAAGAATATATTTGTTTATCAGGAAGAAGCTGATGTGGCATTTAATTCTACATTGGTTTATGAACTTGGAGTATTAAAGCCATATGCATTACAGGAGTTAGATAA
The DNA here is from genome assembly GCA_023435985.1 of Bacillota bacterium. Lineage (GTDB taxonomy): Bacteria > Bacillota > Clostridia > Clostridiales > Clostridiaceae > Clostridium. The sequence continues at coordinate 63,337 of JAEZKY010000021.1, forward strand.
AATAACGGAAGAAAGTTCAGTTTATTCAGAAGCTCTAAGATTAAAATCTTTTTTAGGTTTTTTTAAAGAAATAGAAATAGCTGAAGTGCCTAAGAATTCATTATTAAGAGAATTCATTGGAGGATCTATTTTTTATGAATATTAGGATGGTCGTAGATATATTAACTTATACAAATAGCTAGATTTGATAATTGTATATAAGCGTATTAGAGAATTCTCTAATACGTTTTTTATATGTAATTTATAAAAAAATTGATTTTTGAATTTTAACATTGTTATATTATTAACTAAGCTTGACACTAGAAAATAAATGTGTGATACTAAAAGCATAAAGAAAACAATTACATTTAGATTCTGTGGGGAGATCCCTTTGTAAATGTAGGCTATAGAGAATTAGAGAAAAGAGCCACATAAAACTAAATTTACTTAGAAGAACTACTTTATTTTAGGTAAATTTAAAGCTTATATATTTAGTCAATATGAAGAATTCATTATTGTTTAAAGTATAAGGGTGTTTTATGTGGCTATTATTATTGGCAAAATTAATAGCAATTTAGAATTTTTAATCAATTTTACTAAAATAATTCTTAACGCTGAAGATTGCTGATGTATTGCTTTCTAGGATTATCAAACAAAATATTTATTTTGAAAGTAGGTGTATATAAACTAAAATATGTACTACATTTTAAGAGTAAGGAAAAATAAATTAAATGTTGTAAGAATAGAAAGGAGATAATGCTATGACAATTTTTTTTGCAGAATTAGTAGGAACTTTATTACTTATTTTATTAGGTGACGGTGTTGTAGCCAATGTCGTATTAAAAAAATCAGGTGGATCAGGAGCAGGATTAATAGTAATTGCAATAGGATGGGCTTTTGCGGTAGGAATTCCAGCATTGATTTTTGGAAATTATAGTGGGGCTCATTTTAATCCAGCATTAACAATTGCGTTAGCAGTAATAGGTAAAGTAGCGTGGGCTCAAGTTCCGATTTATTTAGCTGGACAATGTATTGGTGCATTTTTAGGAGCAGTTTTGGTATTTATTGTTTATAATGATCAATTTAAAGCTACTGAAGATAAAGGAAGCAAACTTGGTGTATTTTGTACAGGCCCTCAAGTAAAGAATACTTCAATTAATTTTATAACTGAGCTTGTAGGAACATTTGTACTAGTTTATGCAATTTTAGGAATGGGAGATCAAAATCTATCAAATGGAATGGGAACATTGTTTGTAGCATTTTTAATTTTGGCTATTGGTGTAAGTTTAGGAGGTCCAACAGGATATGCAATTAATCCAGCAAGAGATTTAATGCCAAGAATCGCACATGCAGTATTACCTATACCTGATAAGGGAGATTCTAATTGGGGATATGCATGGATTCCTGTTGTTGCCCCAATTGTAGGAGCAATTTTAGCTGCATTATTTTATGTAATGTTACATGGAATATTATAAAAAACTTATTAATATTTGGATTTGACAGTGAAAGGTAAGTATGCAATACTTAAAATAAAAAGAAAACAATTACATGGGAGTATATATGAATATTAAAGAATTGTTAGAGGAAAATCCAGTTATAGCAGCAGTAAAAAACGAAGAACAATTAGGATTAGCAGTAGATTCAGATGCTCAAATTATATTTGTTTTGTTTGGAGATGTGATGAATATTAAAGAAATAAGTGAAATTATTACATCTAAAAACAAGATAGGAATAATTCATATAGATTTAGTTGAAGGATTTACAAATAAGGAAGTGGTTATAAGATATATCAAAGAAAGAACAAAATTTAGTGGAATAATCAGTACAAAACCACAGGTTGTAAAACTCGCTAAAAAATATGATTTATTAGGAGTTCAGAGAGTTTTTATTTTCGATACTCTATCATTGAGCACTGTTAAAAATCACATGATTTCTGAATGTGATGCAATAGAAGTATTACCAGGAATAATTCCTAAGGTACTTGGAATTATATCAGAGCATTCTAATAAACCAGTTGTTGCTGGTGGACTAATCGAAACCAAAGAAGAGGTAATACATGCATTGAATTCAGGAGCAACGTGTGTATCTACAACTAAAAAAGAAATTTGGAACATGTAGGCTATAGAGAATTAGAGAATAAAGCCACATAAAACTAGATTTATTTAGGGAAGTTTTTATTTGGACTAAATAGATTTTAAATTTATACAAGGCAGTAAGAAACATATGCTATTGCGGGAGTATAAATGAACGTTTTATGTGGCTATAATTTTCAGCAAATTTACTGCTAATACCTGTATATCCTATATTTAAAGTTTTATTCAGAGAGACATAAATTAGTCTAGATATCAAGATATTTAATATTAGAATCTTAATGAAATATTTTAATAAAATATGTTAGGAAAGAAAGGTGTAATATATGAAAAAATATATAATAGCGTTAGACCAAGGTACTACAAGTTCAAGAGCAATCATTTTTGATCAAGATCAAAACATAATGGGGGTAAGCCAAAAGGAGTTTACTCAAATTTATCCCAAACAAGGTTGGGTAGAGCATAATCCATTAGAAATATGGGCAAGCCAATATGGAGTTTTACAAGAAGTAATGGCAAAAACCAGTATTACTCAAGATGAAGTAGCGGCAATAGGAATTACAAATCAAAGAGAAACAACTATAGTATGGGATAAAAATACAGGGGAGCCTGTTTACAATGCAATAGTATGGCAATGCAGAAGAACTGCAGCTATAGTGGAAGAGCTTAAAGAAGATAAAGAGTTCGCACAATATGTAAAAGAAAATACAGGATTATTGTTAGATGCATATTTCTCAGGAACTAAGATAAAATGGATATTAGATAATGTGGATGGTGCTAGAGAAAGAGCTGAAAAAGGTGAATTATTATTTGGTACAGTAGATACTTGGTTAGTTTGGAAGCTTACAAATGGTAAAGTTCATGTAACAGACTATACAAATGCTTCTAGAACAATGCTTTATAATATAAAAGAATTAAGATGGGATGATAAGATATTAGAAAAACTTAATATTCCAAAATCAATGTTACCAGAAGTTAAAAATTCCTCAGAGGTTTATGGATATACAAACCTTGGCGGTACAGGAGGCGTAAGAGTTCCAATAGCTGGTATGGCAGGAGATCAACAATGTGCATTATTTGGTCAAACTTGTTTTGAAGAAGGTAGTGTTAAAAATACTTATGGTACAGGCTGTTTCTTACTTATGAATACAGGAGAAAAGATGATTCAAAGTAAAAATGGTTTAGTAACTACTATTGCAATAGGAATAGATAATAAAGTTCAATATGCATTAGAAGGCTCAGTATTCGTTGGAGGAGCTGTTATTCAATGGGTTAGAGATGAACTCAAATTAGTTAATGATGCTGCTGATACAGAGTATTTTGCAAGCAAGGTAGAGGATAATGGCGGTGTATATATTGTTCCAGCATTTACTGGACTTGGCGCTCCATATTGGGATATGTATGCAAGAGGAGCTATCTTTGGATTGACTAGAGGTGCAAATAGAAATCATATAATTAGAGCAGCATTAGAGTCTATTGCATATCAATCAAAGGATCTTATAGATGCAATGCAGGAGGATGCAGGATGCAAATTAACAAGGCTTAAGGTTGATGGTGGAGCTAGTAGAAATAACTTATTAATGCAGTTCCAATCAGATATTACAGGTGCAGAAGTTGTAAGACCTATAATAACTGAAACAACAGCACTTGGTGCAGCATATTTAGCAGGTCTTGCTGTAGGTTTCTGGGAATCAAAAGAGGAGATTGCTGAAAAATGGGCTGTAAGTCAGGCTTATACACCAAATCTATCAGAGGATAAGAAAGAAAAATTATATAGAGGATGGAAGAAAGCTGTTAAAAGAGCAGAGGGCTGGGAAGAAGAATAAGCTTAGTTAAGAATTATGAGTTAAAAGTTTATAGTTGAAGAGGAAATTCCTCATAGGAATTTCTAAAATACATTATTTTTTGAAAAGCCATTGGCTTTTCTTCCTCAACTCATAACTTTTCACATATTACTTTTAACTAAGTGAGACTTTTCTTTAGCATATTTTTTAGAAATTTGGGACAGAATCACAAATTAATCAGAAAAATTTTAATATTAAGTTATTAGGACTGGACAAGTATACATTTACAGAGTATAATGTAAATATAATTAAAGATAAATGCTTAGAGAATTTAGAGTCAAGCATAAAAACAGAGGTGATGTTACACCTGTTTTTAGCTTGGCTTTTTTTGTGCAAAGAAAATCAGAAATGAGTCACAATTATAAGTGATTATGAATTGTGAACTAAATAAAGGGAGGATTTTATATGTATGATGTAGCAATAATTGGAGCAGGAGTTATTGGAAGTTCCATATTTAGAGAACTAACAAAATATAACTTAAAGGTAGTTACTTTAGAAAAAGAAAAAGATGTTTCAATGGGGACAAGCAAGGCAAATTCAGCAATAGTTCATGCTGGCTACGATCCTAAAGAAGGCACCTTAATGGCAAAGTATAATGTAGCAGGAAATGAAATGTTCGAAGGTTTATGTAAAGAATTGAGTGTACCTTTTAAAAGAAATGGATCATTAATTTTAGCATTTAGTGAAGAAGATTTAAATACAGTGAAAAACCTTTATGAAAATGGATGTAAAATAGGTGTAAAAAATTTAAAAGTACTAAGTAGAGATGAGGTTTTAGAAATGGAACCGAATCTTAGTGAAGAGGTGCAAGGAGCATTATATGCACCAACAGGAGGCATAGTTGGACCATTTGAATATACAATTGCATTAGCTGAAAACGCAGTTCAAAATGGTGGAGAGCTTAAACTCAAAAAAGAAGTAGTGTCTATAGAAAAAGGTGATACATTTAGGATTTCAACTAGTGATGGAGAAGTTATAGAGGCTAAATTCGTTATAAATGCTGCTGGGTTATATGCAGATAAAATTCACAATTTAATTTGTAAGGAAAGCTTCAAGATAATTCCAAGAAGTGGTGAATACTTTGTAATGGATAAAAGTCAAGGAAACATAGTTAGTCATACAATATTCCAATGTCCATCAAAGCTTGGTAAAGGAGTTTTAGTAACTCCAACTGTTCATGGAAATTTACTTGTTGGTCCTGATGCAAGAGATATAGAAAATAAAGAAGATTTAGGTACTGTTTCAGAAGGATTAGATGCTATAAGAGAAGCTTCAATGCATACAACTAAAAAGGTTAATTTTAGAGAGAGCATAAGAAATTTTGCAGGTCTAAGAGCTAATCCGGATACAGGAGATTTTATAGTTGAAGAAAATGACGAGGTTAATGGCTTTATTGATGTAGCAGGAATGAAATCACCAGGTTTATCTTCAGCACCAGCTATTGCTTTAGGTGTGGTAGATATATTAGAAAAGGCAGGATGTAAGTTAGAAAAGAAAGACAATTTTAAAGCTAAGAGAGAGCAAATTCATTTTATGGAGTTATCACCAGAAGAAAAAGCTAAACTTATAAAGAATAATCCACAATATGGAAGAATTATTTGCAGATGCGAGAGCATAACAGAGGGTGAAATTGTTGATGCAATAAAGAGAAGCTTTGGAGTACTTTCTTTAGATGGAGTAAAGAGAAGATGCAGACCAGGAATGGGAAGATGCCAGGGCGGTTTCTGTGGACCAAGAGTTCAAGAAATAATTGCAAGAGAATATAATGTTCCACTAGAAAGTGTTGTTTTAGAAAAAGATAATTCTTATTTATTAGTAGGAAAATCTAAGTAGAAGGGCGAGGTAGTATTATGAGTTATGAATTAATAGTAGTAGGTGGAGGACCAGCAGGCCTTGCAGCAGCATATGAGGCATATAACAATGGAATAAAGAAGATATTAATTTTAGAAAGAGATAAAGAATTAGGTGGAATCTTGAATCAATGTATCCATAATGGATTTGGACTTCATACCTTTAAAGAAGAACTTACAGGACCTGAATATGCAAGCAGATTTATTGATATGGTTAAGGATACAGATATTGAGGTTAAACTTAATACGATGGTATTAGAAATAACAAAAGATAAAAAGGTGTATGCTATAAACTCAGAAGAAGGATATATGGAACTTCAAGCAGAGGCTGTAATTCTTTCAATGGGTTGTAGGGAAAGAACAAGAGGAGCTATTAATATCCCAGGGGATAGACCAGCAGGTGTATATAGTGCAGGTGCAGCTCAAAGATACATTAATGTAGAAGGATATATGCCAGGTAAGGAAGTTCTTATCTTAGGATCAGGAGATATAGGTCTTATAATGGCAAGAAGAATGACTCTTGAAGGTGCAAAAGTTAAAGCAGTTGTTGAATTATGTCCATATTCAAATGGATTAAATAGAAATATAGTTCAATGCTTAAATGATTATGATATTCCATTGTATTTATCTCATACTGTAACAGATATTGTTGGAAAAGAAAGACTTGAAAAGGTTATAATAGCTGAAGTAGATGAAAATAGAAGACCAATTAAAGGAACTGAAAAAGAATTTGATGTAGATACTTTATTGTTATCAGTTGGATTAATTCCTGAAAATGATATATCATTTAATGCAGGAATTGAAGGGGATAGAAGAACAAATGGTTTAATGGTCAGTGAAAGTATGGAGACTTCTGCAGATGGAATATTTGCATGTGGAAATGTAGTACATGTTCATGACTTAGTAGACTTTGTAACAGAAGAATCAAAACGTACTGGTATTTCAGCAGCAAGATATATTAAGAATGAACTTAAGAAAGATAAATATGTGAATATAATAAATGGTACAAATGTTAATTATACAGTACCACAAAGACTTGATATAACTGATGTTCAAGATAAATTAACTATCTTTATGAGAGTAAATAATATATATCACAATAAAGCATTGGTAGTTAGAAGTGGTGAGGAAGTTATAGCTAAATTTAAGAGAGCTCATTTAGCACCATCAGAAATGGAAAAGGTAGTTTTAAGTAAAGTACTGTTAGATAAGATTAAAGGTGATATTACAATATCATTAGAGGACGGTGAATAAAATGGAAAGAGAATTAATATGTATAAGTTGTCCTAAGGGATGTCATTTAAAAGTTGATGAAGCAAGTTTAACTGTTACAGGGAATAGCTGTCCTAAAGGAGCAGAATATGGAGTAAATGAAGTTACAAATCCTGTTAGAATAGTAACTTCAACAGTTAAGGTTACTGGCGGGGAAGCACCAGTAGTTCCAGTGAAAACCGAAAAGGCAATACCAAAAGGGCTTATTATGGAATGCATGGAGGAAATCAACAAAGTCACAATAAAGGCTCCTGTTAAAATAGGTGACATTATAATTAAGGATATATTAGAAACTGGTGTAAATATTATTGCAACAAAAAATGTAGTCCTATAATAAGAACTACACAGCAAGGATTAAGACTAATGCTGAAAAAGTGTTAGTCTTTTCTTGATGTTATTAAATAAAATTCTAAGAGGTTTAGGATAATGAAGGGTGATGCTTATCACACCAAATTCTAAAACTGATATCTTAGATTTTGCGAAAAAAGTAGAGTTTGTATTGCATCTAAAAAATAGAAATTTAGTTAATGTATATGAAAGTTGATTTTTATCTTAGATAAAAATCTAAAAACTATTCATAATGAAATTACTTTATAAAAGGCTACATTTGTGCAGGAAATAATAGCATGGAATGTAGCTTTTTATTTTTGAACAAAATAAAAAATTGAAGACATAAAATATTATAAGTAAGGATAAAGATTAAAGAATTTTTCAACAACAAATTAATGATGTAGTTGATATATTTAGTTCTCATAGATGAACTAAATTGTTGATACCAACAACACTAGCAATTCAGGCATTTCAAGCAAAAATATACAATTTATTAGACAATAATTTCTATTTCTTTGGTTTTTAATGTATGCTGGAGTTACTTCTTGGTAAATATAATCAACAATAACAAATATGACGTCTGGAAGATGCTGTAAACCCTCTATAGCTGTGGTGGAATTAGTTTTATAAAGCTCTAGCATATATGTTTTCCTCTATCATTAAGATTGGTCGTGCTTTTTTAATGATAAGTTAGCATAAGTTGCTAGAGTTTTTCTATTTGTAAATAACGTTAGATAAATTAACTAGCACAACAGGTTAAATTAAGTATTAGCCATGTTTAGCTATATTAGATTTACAAAAAAATAAGGTACCTTATTTTTTTATTGACAATATAAGGATTGGAGTATATATTGAAATAATAAGGTACCTTAATAAAGAAAAGATAACTTTGATGTGATATATATCAAGTGGTTTCAAGAAAATCGAGATTTTAGAAGATATATAGCTAAACTAGGAAGTTAACTTCTTGTATTAGCTTCTAAAGATAAAGTTTTAATTAGTATATGAAATATATTAATCATGTGTAAGAAAGGAAGAATATTATGTCAAATTATATAAATATGTTAAGTGAATTGAATAAGGATTCTTTGCCACAAGCAGGTGGTAAAGGTGCCAATCTCGGTGTACTTATAAATGCAGGACTTCCAGTTCCACCAGGCTTTGTAGTTACAACAAGTGCATATCGTGCCCATCTTGAAGACTCAGGACTTAAGAAACGTATAGAAAAAAGGATAGAGAATCTTAAGGAACAGGATATTAATAGGATATCAGAAGCAAGTAAGTGTATTTCATCGTGGATTGAAGAGGCTCCAATGCCTGTTATGGTGCAAGAGGAATTGAATACAGCCTTTGAAAATTTCTCAAAACAAATGAGTTTGGATACAAAACAACTATTGGTTGCAGTACGATCAAGTGCAACAGCAGAAGACCTACCATCGGCGTCCTTTGCAGGACAACATGATACTTTTTTAGGTGTTTCTGGGAAAGAGGACATGTTTAAACATGTGAAAAAATGCTGGGCAAGCTTATGGTCCTCCCAGGCAATATCTTATAGAGTAAGTATGGGGTTTGATCATCTTAAGGTTGATCTTGCAGTTGTAGTTCAAGCTATGATAGCTTCTGAGGCTGCTGGGGTAATGTTTACTGCAAATCCTGTAAATGGAAATAAGAATGAAATATTGATAAGTGCTGCATATGGACTTGGGGAGTCGGTTGTTAGTGGCTTAGTGACTCCAGATACTTTTATTCTTACCAAAGATGGAAGCATCAAAGAAAAGATTCTTGGTTCCAAAAAACTTAGTATTAAGCTTATGAAGAAAGGAACAATTACGGAAAATGTTCCTGAGGAAAAACAGAAATCATACTGTCTTAGCCAAAATGAACTTATGCAGTTAACAAAATTGGCTAATCTTGTGGAAAAATATTATGGCAGCCCACAAGATACAGAATGGGCTCTTTCACAAGGTAAAATATATCTGCTTCAGGCTAGGCCAATTACCACAGATATATTAGATAATGAGGATTTAAATATTCTAGGACCTAATGATAAAATAATTTATCAAGGTAAAAAAGCCCCTTCTGGACTGCAAAGTGTAATGGAGCATTGTTCTGAGCCACCAACTCCATTAGATTTTGCTTACATCAATTATTCTTATCGGGGTGTAAATGCTTTGTTTCATGATATAGGGTTTAAACTTCCAAAAGATGAAAATAGACCGGTAGAAAGAGAAAATGGCTGTGTTGCATTAAGCTATCATGATTCAAGCCTATCGCCTGCAATACTATGGAAACTTCCAAAATATCTAATTAAATATGCATCAAAGGAGTCTAAGTACTTATGGCAGCCTGTTTCAGAGGAAATGATTGCATGGATTGAGAGAATAGATAAGGAGAGCGAAAATACAAATGATCCTGTGAAATACGTAAAGCTTATGGAACAAGCTATGGAGGAATTTAGTAAACTTTTTTATAAAAGATTTGCGTCCACTTTAATTTCTGGATCAATATCTGTTTTAAAGTTTGAGCATCTGATCAAGAAAACTGTGGGGAAGGAAAATGCTGCAGAGTTCAATGAAAGCCTTATGAGAGCACTGCCTTTCAGAACTGCACTTCAAAATGATGCTATGGTAAAAGTAGCTCAGGCTGCGGCTGTATATGGAAAGGATAGTAAAGTTTTTAAAGAGGAGTTTGATAAGTTTATAGAAGAATATGGAGACAGACCTTCTATAAGCATGGGGCCTATGGTTGGATCACCTACATGGCGTGAAAAGCCAGAAAGTGTTCATAAGCTTATTGATGCACTGCTTTGTGATACAGATTTGCTAAATTCAGAGAAAAGCTTCAAAAAGCAGAAAGAGGATTATGAAACTGCAAAACAACAGATTAAAGAGATGATGAAGCCGGGTAAGTATGGTAAATTTTTAAGGGCTCTTGAAAAGGCTAGAAATGCAGTAATAGTAAGAGAAGAAAGCCTATTTTTCTTAGAAAAGCTTGTAGCTTGCTTGCGTAGATTGGCTTTAAAATTTGGAAAGCTTCTAGTTGAAAAATCTTTAATAAATGAAACTGAAGATGTATTCTTTATTTTTCTTGAAGAGATGTGTTCTGTAGCAGAAGGAAGAGTATATATTAAAGAAAAGATAGAGAAAAGGAAAAAAGCCTTTTCAAAGGTTTATGCTGCTCATGAAAAAGGAATACATTGGATGATATCTACCGGTTCAATTCCAAAATTTGAAACAAAAAGTAAAGAAAAAGAAAATTTTACAGATGACCCTAATTTAATTAAAGGTAGCGCTGCAAGTCGCGGCGTATACGAAGGATGTGTGTGCATAGTAAGGAATCCTTCTGAATTCAATAAGCTAAAAAAAGGCGATATATTGGTATCACCCTATACTGCACCGGTATGGACACCACTCTTTAAGGTTGCATCTGCAGCAGTCACTGAAATAGGAAGTGCAGGTTCCCATGCTGCAATTGTCTCCAGAGAATATGGAATACCATGTGTTGTAGCAATTGATAATATAACAAATATATTGAAGGATGGGCAAAAAATACGTGTAGATGGCACTAAGGGAATAATAGTATTGCTATAGATATTTAAAGGAGGAAAAAAATTTGCTAAAAATATTTAAACGAATGTCTAAAATCAGCCTTACAGTAGCAATTGCTTTTTTAATATTGCAAGTTCTTTGCGATCTCTATCTACCTAATCTAACAGCAGATATAGTTAATAACGGCATTATCTTAGGGAAGATTTCATATATATTCTCTCAAGGAGGAATTATGATTTTAGTCTCAATTGTGGGTCTTCTCTCAGCAGAGATAAATACTTATATTTCTTCAAGGTTATCGTATAAACTAGGAAAAGAATTGCGCAGTGATATTTTTCAAAAGGTACAAAACTTTAGTAATCATGAATTTGATAAAATCGGAACAGCCTCACTTATAACCCGAAATACAAATGATGTTACACAGGTACAGAATCTAGTAGAAATGGTGTTGAAATTTCTAACTATGGCTCCTATTTATTTATTTGGGGGCATCATAATGACTTATAAATTGAGTCCAAGCTTATCAAAGACATTTATAATTTCAATCCCTATTATTATGGTTATTTACTTTGTGATCCTACATTTTTCAACTCCACTATTTGAAAAACTTCAAAAGAAAATTGATACTCTTAATTTGATTTTCAGAGAAGGGCTGACAGGTATTAAAGTAATTCATGCCTTCAATAAAGAAAAATGGGAGTACGACAGATATGAGAAAAACAATGACGAGTACACAGCTTTATCTATAAAAGTGAATACATTGGTTGGAACTTTACTTCCTGTAGTAACTCTTATAATGAGCTTTGTAGGAATAGCAATAATTTGGATTGGAGGACATTATGCAGCTCATGGAAGTGTTAAAGTTGGAACAATTTTAGCTGCTATTACTTATTCAACACAAATTTTAATGAGTCTTACCATGTTAATAAATGTTGTTTCATCTATTCCTCGTGGACAAACATCAGCTAAAAGAATCGATGAAGTTCTAGAAATGCACAATTCCATTGATGATTCAGGAAACAATGATTTATTTTTAAAGAAAGGTTCTAAAATATCCTTGCAATTTAAGGATGTTGGTTTCCGATTTGAAGGTGCCAAGCAAAATGCTCTTGAAGGAATTGATTTATCTATTAAACAAGGACAGACTCTTGCAATTATAGGTAGTACAGGTTCAGGAAAATCAACTCTTACAAATTTAATATCTAGGTTTTATGATGTCACACATGGAGCTGTTTTAATAAACGAAGTTGATGTTCGCAATATACCCAAGGAAAGTCTTCATAAAATAATAAGTCTTGTTCCACAAAAATCAACTCTCTTCTTTGGTACTCTTCGAGATAATATGAAGCTTGGAAATCCAAATGCAGCGGATCGTGAAATATTAGAAGCACTTTCTTTAGCACAAGGAGCTGAGTTCGTAGAAATAATGGATAAGGGCTTGGATAGCACTGTTGAAAAAAACGGAGGAAACTTTTCAGGTGGTCAAAAGCAAAGATTATGCATTGCAAGGGCACTACTAAAAAAGGCAGATATTTATATATTTGATGATTCCTTATCTGCTTTGGATTTTAAGACAGATTCTAAAATCAGAGCGGCTATACGTAAACAAATGGCTGATAAGATTACAGTAATTGTTGCACAAAGAATAAGTACAGTTATGAATGCTGACATAATAGCAGTATTAAGTGAAGGCAAAATAGTTGGATTAGGAAGTCATGAATACCTTAAGAATACAAATAAAGTATATCGAGAAATTATAGCCTCACAATTTGAAAAGGAGGATTTAGCATGAAGAATAAGGAGATAGAAACGAATCCCAAGGGTGATGGTAAGATAGGTGGAATGAGAAATGGGAGAAGATTAGTAGAGAAACCTAAGGATATGGGTAAATCTATTAAGAGGCTTATGTATTATATGAAAAGCAGTATATTACTGATTGCATTGGTCTTGATTGCTTCAGCCTTAGGAACTTTCATGCAGATTCAGACACCAAAGCTATTGGGCATGGCAACTACAGAAATATTTAAAGGAGTTACAGAAAAAGGTGATGCTGTCGATTTTAATAAACTAAAATTAATTTTATTGTCTGCAGCTGTTTTATATGTAGGCGTAAATATTTTAGCTTTCTTACAGCAGTGGATTATGACATGTGTGTCGCAAAAAACAACAAAGGCACTTAGGAAGGAATTGAAAAAAAAGATAAATACTTTACCAGTATCCTATTTTGATAAGAATTCCAATGGAAACTTGATGTCCATTGCAGTCAATGACATAGATAATATTGCGACTACACTTCAGCAAAGTTTAACTCAGCTTATTTCAGGTGTTATTACTTTTGTAGGTATACTAGCTATTATGTTAACTATCAGCTGGCAATTAACCTTTATAGCTTGTGTTATAATTCCAGGGAGTTTTTTTATAGTAAAAATCTTTAGTCCCATTGCACAAAAAAACTTTAGAGAATATATGAAATTGCAAGGAAACTTAAATGGTATCATTGAAGAAACTTACCAGGGTCATATGGTGATAAAAAGCTTTAATAGCGAAAAAGACGCAATAAAGAAGTTTGAATCATATAATTCAAATATGTATGAGTCAGGCTGGAGAGCAAGATTTTGGGGTGGTTCTATGATGCCTAACATGATGCTGCTCAAGAATATAGGTTATATTCTAATTGCAGTTTTTGGTGCCATTAAAGTTACAAACAATTCTATTACCATTGGTGATATGCAGGCTTTTCTTCAATATTCTACTCAATTTTCACAGCCAATTAGCCAGTTCTCAAATATATGGAATGGAATTCTAAGTACAATTGCATCTGCGGAACGGGTTTTTAATGTTTTAGATGAAATTGATATGGAATATAAGAAGTGCAAAATCCCTGATAACTATAAAGAAGATGTAAAAATTGACTTTGATAAAGTCTCCTTTGGATATAGTAGAGATATGCTGATGAAAGATTTTTCTTTAGAAGTTAAGTCGGGTCAAATGGTCGCAATTGTGGGACATACAGGTGCAGGAAAATCTACATTAATAAATTTGCTTGAGAGATTTTATGAAATCCAGGGCGGTAACATAAGAATTGATGGAGTAGATATTAGAAATATGGAGCGCTCAGAGCTTCATGCAAATATTGGTACAGTATTACAGGATACATGGTTGTTTTCAGGGACAATTTATGAAAACATCCGTTATGGTAATGGAAATGCTAGTAAAGATGAAATTATTGATGCTGCAAAAGCATCCTATGTTGAAGAATTTGTTCATAAATTACCAGATGGGTACGATACCATACTAAATCAGGAAGCAAGCAATATCTCTCAAGGGCAACAGCAGTTGATTACAATTGCAAGAGCATTTGCAGCAAATCCTAAAATTCTGATTTTGGATGAGGCAACTTCGAATGTTGATAGTAGAACAGAAGCTTTAATTCAAGCAGCAATGAAGAAGCTGCTTATAAATCGTACAAGTTTTGTTGTTGCACACCGTTTATCCACAATTTATAATGCAGATAATATTGTTGTAATGAAAGACGGAGCTATTGCGGAAATGGGTAAACACGAAGAGCTATTAGCAGCTGGTGGTGTTTATGCTGATATTTATTATAGTCAGTTTATGGAAGAATATGCTGTGTAAATAAGCCTTTTACAATGAAATGATAAATATATTATAATAATAGGTGCCTTGATGAAAATAAAAGGGGAGACTGCTATGTACAATATGTTATCAGAAAAAGTGCTGCAACAAATAAATTATTTTACCAATTTGGTTATCCGACAACAACATAATTCAAGTTTTAAGTCAAAGGAAATATTGGCTAGTAGAGCACAGGCGCACCTATTAGGACTGCTACTTAAGGAAGACGGCTTAACGCAAAAGGAACTCAGTGCTAGGCTGCAAATAAGGGCAGCTTCGCTTGGAGAACTAGTTAACAAGCTACAGCAAAATGGTTATGTGGAAAAGCGTGTAAATGAAAAGGATAAGCGAATTTCAAATGTTTATATTACAGAAGAAGGCCGCAAAGCTACAGAGGGAGCTATGCAGGCAAGGATGGAGTTACTAGAGAGCATATTTTCTGGTATATCAGAAGAGGAAATAGATCAGCTTTCTATCTTGATTGATAAATTAGTAAACTCAATTGAACAAAACTCTGGTGAAAATGTGGAGGATTTACGTAAAAAGCATCATGGAGTTACGGAAGGCAGTAATTTTTATGGTGGAACTAATTCACATTAAAAAGAGGGCTATCTACAGTGCAAGTCAATTTGCTGAGTAGATAGTTCTTTTTAAAAAATGTGGGTTCACCTTATTTTAAGGACTCAGTAATAGTTTATATACCTGAGGAAAAAGTAGTATTTATAGGAGATGCTTATGGGATGGATTATTATAATAATTGTAAGTATAACGCAGCTAAAAAAAGTCCTGTAGGTATGCCAGGAAGAGCGATAGAAAATAAGTTTGTAGAACAAATAGAGACTTCTCCTTTAAAGATAGAAAAATGCTATGTATGAAAGCTTGCAATGCTAAAAACCTCCTTATTGCATTTCAAAAGCTCTTATTAATGCAGTAAATGGAAATGTAGAGGATGGACTTATTTTTCCTTGAAGTAATGCACATAGGACAGATAAAATAGTTAAAGTTAAAGAGTTAATAGATGATGTAGCATGTGCAAAAGTAAGTTACTGGTGGAGAAGCACCAGTAGTTCCAGTGAAAACCGAAAAGGCAATACCAAAAGGGCTTATTATGGAATGCATGGAGGAAATCAACAAAGTCACAATAAAGGCTCCTGTTAAAATAGGTGATATTATAATTAAGGATATATTAGAAACTGGTGTAAATATTATTGCAACAAAAAATGTAGTTCTATAATTAGGATTACACAGTGAGGATTAAGACTAATGCTGAAAAAGTGTTAGTCTTTTCTTGATGTTATTGAATAAAGTTCTAAGAGGTTTATAATAATGAACGGTGAACCATATCATTAGTGAATGATAAATTTACTAAAATTAGATTATAAAATGTGCATAAATTTCTAGTATAATTCTATCATAAATATCACAAGGTCCATAATTTGAACTTTTGTGAGGTATGGTATTAAGATTTTATTGAAGTAGAATTATGTATAAATAAACAATGTACTATTTTTTTATACATAATTCTCTTACACTTATAGCTGTAAGTACAATTAATCCTCCTATAAAGGCATAAGTTCCAGGGATTTCACCAGTGAATAGAAATACCCAGAATGGATTAAGTAGTGGTTCTAGGACAGGGATTAAAATTGCTTCAATTGGAGAAACGTATTTAATAGCCAGTGTATAAAATATATAAGAAATTCCTAATTGGAATACTCCTAAGATTAATAATCCTAAAATGCTATTTGAGCTTGGAACTGATTGAAAGAAAAAAGGTATAGATATAATAAATGTAATTATATTTCCAAGCAAAGTCATTTCCACAGGAGAACCATCTTTTATAAGCTTTAAGAATATAACCATTCCAGCCATTGAGATACCACTGAGTATAGCAATGAAATTTCCTATAATAGTACCATGTCCTAAATCGCCTATAAAGAATAAAATCATTCCCAGCATAACAAAAATAATTACCGCTAAATCAGACTTTTTAATTTTTTCATTTAGGAAAACTTTTGAGAATAATACTACCCATATAGGAGCTGTAAATTGCAGAAGTATAGCATTTGCAGAGGTTGTAAGTTTGTTAGCAGTAACAAAAAATATGAGAAGGGATGAATACGTAAATGCACCCAAAAGCATTGTCTTTCCTAAGTGTATTACTGGCTTTTTTAAGTACAAAAACATAACTATTGCAGCTATACCGCTACGTGCTCCAGCAATAGCCATAGGATTCCAGTTTACTAATTTGATAAATAAGCCTCCAATACTCCATAAAATTGATGCAATTACAAGATATAATATTGCTTTTTTTTGATGTTTTTCCATACTTGACTCCTTTAATATGTAATATAATTTTATTGAAATAAAGATAAAACATTAGATGTTGAATTTAATTGATTACATTACAATTTATTATTTATTAGTTGTATAATGGAATTATATAAATTTAAAGTATACAGTACAATCTTTAAAAAAGTGTTTTGTACCGGTATAAAATGACTAATAAAACTTCGAAAATTGAGATAAATTAAAGGATAAGATTATGAAAAGGAAATATGAAATTATCATAGAACATATTGAAAAACTTGTAGAGAAAAATGAATTAAAGCAAGGGCAAAAGTTACCTACAATACGAGATTTAGTTGATAAGTTTGAATGCAATAAGTCTACAATAATAAGAGCGTATAAAGAACTCGAAATGAATCATAGAATATACGCTATTCCTAAAAGTGGATATTATCTAGTGGAAAAGATTAATGAAGAGAATGTTGAAAATGGTATAATTGATTTTTCACTGGTAGTTCCTGATTCGAGATTACTTCCATATAAAGAATTTAATCATTGCATAAATAGAGCAGTAGAATTATATAAAAATGACTTATTTATATATGGGGATACTGAAGGATTTAAGTCTTTGAGAATATCACTAGTCAATTTCTTTTCAGAATATCAAATATTCACTTCAATGGAGAGAATATGTATTACTTCTGGTTCGCAACAGGCAATTAGCATTCTTTCTAAAATGCCTTTTCCAAATGGAAAAAAGAATATTTTAGTTGAGCAGCCGACATATAGTCTTGTACATAAATTAGTAGAAATGAATGGGGACAAGCTAATAGGAATAAATAGAGATTTTAGTGGTATAAATTTACAAGAACTGGAGAATATATTTAAAAATGAAGATATAAAGTTTTTCTATACAATTCCAAGACTGCATAACCCATTGGGTACAAGCTATTCAGAAAAAGAGAAGAGATGTATTGCAGAATTGGCTGAAAAATATGATGTTTACATTGTTGAAGATGATTATCTAGCTGATTTAGATAAAAATAAAAAATCATTATCAATTTATTATTATGATATATGGGAACGAGTTGTATATTTAAAAAGTTTTTCTAAAACATTTATGCCTGGAATAAGATTAGGAGCAGTTATACTTCAAGAAAAATTAAAAAGTGAATTTTTGAAACATAAGAGATATTATGATTTAAGTACATCAGCATTAGAGCAAGGGGCTTTAGAAATTTATATTAATAGTGGAATGTATAAAAAGCATATTAAAAAAATCCAATTTGCATATATGAAAAAAATGAATTACTTAAAAGACTGCTTAAAAAGTATAGATATAAAGGGAATGGAACTATTCATTCCAGATACAGGATTTTTTATATGGATACAGTTTACTAATCAGATAGATATAAAATCGGTAAATAAAAAATTAAATGAAAAAGGAGTCCATATTGCGGAGGGAAAGGAATTTTTTATGGATAATAATTTAAGAGTAAATGGTTTTAGATTGTGTATATCAAAACTTACAAAAGACAAGATAAAGTTAGGTTTACAGATATTATTTGAAGAGATACATAAATTGATTTAGTATATTAATATTTTATACAAACAAAAAGTAATATAGGTTAATGGCTAAATATAGTAATAAGTAAAAATGTAAATTAGGTCTGGTGAATATCCATGAGTAGTATGTTAGAAAAAATAGAGTTATTCAAAAAGTGTGAGTTGTGTCATAAGCATATAGCAACTAGGAGAGTAAGCACTTTTGCAGATAAAAAATATGGATATGTAAAAATGCTACCAAATAGTGAAATTTTCTAAGAAGGAATAGAAATGAGCGGTCAAAAATGTGGTAACTGTGGATATAAGATGTCAAGCGGGGAATCTATATTTTCAAGTCTGGGGAAATTGCTGGGAGATATAGTAGAAAGAATCCCAAAACAAAATGCAACAGGGACGAATACGCTATCTAATGCTACAAGGTTGAAATGTCCTAAATGTGGAGAAGTAGGATGATGGATAACAATCTAATGTAAAATTAAATATATATTATATAAATAAAAGAACGCTTTAGGATACATAATCTTAAAGCGTTCTTTTGCATTAAGAAAATATTAATCAATAGGAGCTGGAAAGATGAAGAATATAGTTATCATAATACAATAGTAATTTTAGATTTGATTAGGGAGGGGCTTTCAGAAGGTGAAATTATAGTAACTGTAATGGATATGTTTGAGGGAGTAACAGAAGAATTTGCAAGAAAATTCCTGTAGAACATAAGAAAAGATAGGATTCCTATCTTTTTTCAGTATAATCAAAATAAATATATAATAGTACCACCGGGGGGGATGAGCGAAGCGAATTTGCTAGTATTGATTACGCGGGTGTAAGCCTTCATTTACTTAGATTTATAGAATCACAACATAAATCTATATTACCAGTTCTTAAATATGTTGCAGAAGATAACATAAATAAATGTAATTTACACGAAAGTGAAAAGAAAAAGTTAAGGGAGAGAATAAAAAACAAGCAATATTAAGAGTACAAAAAAGAAACCGCCATTTCTGGCGGAAGAGTATCTATTGATTCTGGTTTCTACATTTAGTTGAGTGCTTACCTTACAATAGCAGGATACTTCAAGGAAACCAGATTAGAGTTTTATTTTACTATATTAAAAGTTCCTTCTTTTCTAGGTGCTGCTTTAGGTTCTTCTTTACTGTTATAGCCCAAAACTGCAGTACCAAACACTGCATAATCTTCAGGAACACCTAGCTCTGTAAGTATGCTTTTAACTTTAGGATCTTCTCCTGTAAGAGCTAATATATGAATCCAGCATGATCCAATATTAAGTGAATGAGCTGCTAAAAGCATGTTTTGAAGTGCAGTAGCACAATCAGATTCCTTTGTAGGTAAAGTTTCATCATAAGCTGTAATTACTATTGTAGGTGCATTATAAAATGGATTAAAATTAGGATTTTCACCCATTTTTCTATATTGTTCTATAGACGACTTTAACATAGCTTCTTTGATTGCAGAAATTAACTTTTCAATTTTTTCTTTATTTTGAACTGCTGTGAAATGCCAGCCTTGTTTACTCATAGCTGTTGGTGCAAATTGGGCAGCCTCTAAAACTGTATTTAAGTCTGCATCAGAAATTTGATCTTCTTTATAAGTTCTTATACTTCTTCTTGTTAAAATATTTTGTATTACTTCATTCATAGTTTTTCTCCTTTCAATTTAAAAGACATTTTAATTTATATATTTACTATATGATAATAAAATATGTAAACTTTTTGCTTAATAAAAAAACATCATTACTTTTGACTAATATATAAATTGAATTTATAATTAACCTATCAAAATTTAAATGTAATTTATAAAGTAATATAATGATATCAATATATATATTGTATGTCTAATTGATATTTTTCATCAAATTAATAACTAAAGGTTATAAATTGTTATTGATGTTATATAACTTAAAATATTATAAATTAAGGAGTGCATTTATGAACTGGCAGCAACTAGAATATTTTAAAACTATAGCAGAAACACAGAATTTTACATCAGCAGCTAATTTACTTTCTGTAACGCAGCCAGCCTTGAGTAAAGCTATTTCAAAATTAGAAGAAGAGTTAAATGTACCATTATTTGAAAAAAATGGCCGCAATATAAAATTAACTCGTTTTGGCAGTATGTTTTTAATACATGCTAACGCTGCAATAAATGAGATTAGTAAAGGAATTGAGGAATTACAGGATGCAATTAATCCTATGGCAGGCACAGTTTCCATATCTTCACTTTATACTATTGGAACACATTTTATTCCTTCGATTATAAGTGATTTTTTGAAGAAAAGTCCAAATACAAAATTTGAATTTGGGATTCAATCAACTTTTAATATTTTAAAAGACCTTAAGGATGGTAAGTTTGATTTTGGTTTTTATGATGAATTTGAAGATATTAAAAGATATGAAGAAATAGAGTCAGTCCCTATAAAAAATGAGGAACTTGTTGTCATAGTACCTAAAAATCATCATCTTGCTGATAAAACAGAAGTACTACTAAAAGATTTGAAAGAAGAGACTTTTGTGTTTTTTTCAGAAGGAATCAAAGGGAAAATGTGTTCTATTTTTGAAAGTATTGGTTTTATCCCAAAAACATCCATGGAATATAATGAAAGCAGTATGGTGGTAACAGGTTTTGTTAGTGCAGGTCTTGGTATTTCTATAGTTCCTAACACCCCCAATTTAATAACTGAAGAAGTATCCGTATTAAGAATAAAAGAGCCACATTGCTATAGAACTGTGCATATGGGATGGTTAAAGAATGGATATATGACTCCTTCAGCTAAAATATTTAAAGATTTTGTTATCGAAACCTCCTCAAAAATCAATATTTAATAAGATTTGCATTAAAGTATAGTTTTTGAGAAATTATTTATATTATTGAGTTTATATGTTATTTAGATTTTATTCTCCAGGTGATACTTTGGTAATCTCCTTGTAAATTAGGAATAGTAAGACCTCCATACATAAGTTCATCGCCACCAAATATTTCCTGGAAGCCTTCAACTGAATAATTTTTGTATGGATCTAAGCCTCTTAAGTATAATCTTCTTATTGGTTCATTTGGAATTCCAAGAACTCTAAAATAGCTCACAAAAGCTTCAGTTTTATCCTTTGAAACAACAATAAAAGAAGCTTCATTGCTTTCAAATGGATTAAGAAGTCTATACATGTCTCCAAATTGAATGAGTTCCCTTAATTCCTTATAGGTTTCTACTTGTTTTTTAACAGTTTCTTTTTCCTCATAATTAAACTTTGTGATGTCAAGTTCATATCCAAAGTTACCAAGCATTGCAACATCACCTCTCATTTTTAGAGAAGTATCTCTGTAAACTTGGTGATTAGGAACAGCAGATACGTGAGAGCCCATAGTACTAAGTGGATAAACTATACTTGTTCCGTATTGAATCTTTAGTCTTTCGACAGCATCAGTATCATCACTTGTCCATATTTGAGGCATATAGTATAGTATACCTGCATCAAATCTTCCACCACCTCCAGAGCAGCCTTCGAAAAGTACATTTGGAAAAGCTGCTAAAAGCTTTTCGTAAATTTTATATAAACCTAACATGTACCTATGAGCTGTCTCTCTTTGTCTCTCTGGAGGAAGCATAGCGG
>JAEZKY010000187.1 GCA_023435985.1 Bacillota bacterium
ATCTCGTGATGATGGCATAGAGGTAACACTCCTTCCCATTCCGAACAGGAAAGTTAAGGTCTATAGCGCCGATGGTACTGCATGGGAGACTGTGTGGCAGAGTAGGACGTTGCGAGGTAAGATAAAAGGTGGTTAATTTAAACTACCTTTTTATTTTATGAAAAATTATATTAAGTATGGTAAGTAAAGATGATTTATGTATAAGCACTTACTTGTTTTTGAACTATTAGTGGAATATATGATAAACTGTATAAAAGAAAGTATAAGACTAAAAATGATTTTATAAATTGAGAAGGTAAGTTAATATATATAGTAATAATGATTCATTTGGAGGTAGTTATCATGAAGATTAATGAAATTTTATTTGGTTCAAGGCCAAAATCTATTTTAAAAATAATAGAAAAAGGGAATTTAGATGAACTCAATAACTTCATAACAAATGGAGGAAATGTTAATGAAAAATATGACGACAAGAGCCTGCTTCATTTTGCTATAGATAATTGTGGAAAGAATTATTTTGAAATAATAGAGCTTTTAATTAAAAATGATGCGGACATAAACAGCAATCAAAGTTATTATAAAGAGATACCATTACATAGAGTCTGTGCAAGAATAAGACCTAATATGAGTGTTGTTAAATTAATATTAGAGAATGGATCTGAAGTAAACGTTGAAAATATAACAGGAAAAACTCCTATTTTTTATTGTAATTTTAGTTTTTCAGTAGAGCTTTTGAATCTTCTTCTTAATTATGATGCAGATATCAAGCATACCGATAAGTGTAACAATACTATTTTGCATGATGATTATGTAATGTGTGGTGATTTTGATGATTTTGAAGAATATTTAAAAGTTATTCTCTCTTTAGGCTTAGATATAAATTCAAAGAATAATTCTGGACAAACACCATTGAATTTATGTAAAAATAAGAAGATTGAAAGTATATTAATTGAATATGGGGCAAAAAGAAGTCTTTAGTTATACCGTTAGATACCTATGTAAAGAGTGTCTAACGGTTATTTTTATATTGATGATTTTATTAAGATATATAAATAATTAATTTATTATTTTAACTTCCCATGATAATCATATACATTTGTTTTTTTATTTTTATTAGAATCAGAATATCCTGCTAACGTTGACAGATCATAAGTGGAATTTAAACTATTCTTATTATTTAAACTATTAGTATATTTTGACGGTGAGAGATGACTATTAACTAGGCGAACTTTTTCAGAATTAAAACTCGGATCAAATTCTGATGAATGAATGTCAATTATCTTTTCAGTATCGTAAATTTTTGGAGATGGACCATCTGGCGTATTTTGTTTGCTCATAAAAATCACTCCTAACAATAATTTTAAGTTTTTTTATAATCTAGTCTGCAGAATAATTGTATAGATAAATTTAAAATAAAATGTAATTATAGTATTATTATTATAAAAAAGAAGAATATCAATACATGAAATATTAAGAAATTTATTCCTTGGATAGTTTACTATTATTAAGTAAATAGATATAATTCTGTAGTATAATAATAATACATTGTTAAAAATATTAAGATGATGATTAAAATAAAAAAGCAGATAGCATAAATATCTAAAGATGATAATTTAAATGTAAAATGATTGACTTATATTAAGGAGGAGTAAAAAATGAAAATTCATGAAGGTTTGCATGTACTTGAATTAGGTGTACAAGAAAGAAGGATGCATCCTACGCTTATCTTTGACAATAAAAATGCAATTTTGATAGATGCTGGGTTACCTGGACAATTAGAAAACATTTATGAAGAAGTTAGAAAAGCAGGTGTGGATTTTGAAATGATAAATAAAATATTTATAACGCATCATGATTTAGATCATATTGGCAGTTTAGCTAGTGTAACTCAAAATTCCAAAAATAAAATAGAAGTATTAGCAAGTGCTGGTGAAAAACCTTATATTGAAGGGGAAAAGACACCAATAAAATTTACAGCAGAACGTCTTAATTCTATGCCGGAAGATAAACGCAATGAAATGCTAGAACAGATTCGTAATCTTAAAACTAAGGTTGATAAGATTATTGAGGATAATGAAGAATTTAATTATTGTGGGGGAATAAAGGTAATTCATACACCAGGACATACACCCGGTCATACTTGTTTCTATTTAAAAAAATATAAAACATTAGTAACAGGAGATGCGTTAAATGTAGTAAATGGTGAGTTAGTTGGACCAAATCTTGAATATACATTCGATATGGATGAAGCAAACAGATCATTAAAGAAGCTTACTCAATATGATATTGAAACAGTTATATGCTATCATGGAGGGGTATTTACTAAGAATACAAACAAGAAAATTGCAGAACTTATAGAAGGCTGAAGAATTTATATGTTTAATTATTCTGGAAAAAAGGAGTGCTTTAAATTGTATATAAGCGAAACAAAAATTGTAGTAAGATATGCTGAAACAGATAAAATGGGTATAGTTCATCACTCTAATTATTTGATTTGGTTTGAAGCAGGCAGAACAGATTTTATAAAGGGTAGTAACATTAGCTATAGTGAAATGGAGGAAAAAGGAATATTAATTCCTTTAGCTGAAAGTAGTTGTAAATATATTGTTGGTGCAAAATACGAAGATGAGTTAATTATTAAAACTTGGATTAAAGAATTGACACCAGTTAAAGTAGAATTTAGCTATTCAGTAATTAGAGAAAAGGATCAAAAGGAAATTGCTAAAGGAAGCACATTACATGTTTTTGTAAATAGTGATTTTAAAATAATTAACATTAAAAGAGTCAATCCAGAAATATTTGAAAAATTACAATCTTTAGCATAACCTGTGAAAATACTAAAATAACAAAAAAGCTTACTTAAAATATTTTTGAGTAAGCTTTTTTGTTACTAGAAGATTATGCTTTAACTAGCACTTTTAATATTTCAGCAATATAAATTGTGTGATAATCTTTATCAGGATACATTGTTTCATTAAATTTTGTTTCATCAAAATTTGCAAGTTCTATATCGGTGTGATACATTTTTTTGCATATCATAGTCATTTTTGCTTCTTTAAAATAAGGACTAATTTCATCGAATACAGGAGTTAGATTCGCTTTTTCTACTTTGTTTACATCTCTTCCTGAAAGACTTCCACAAATACCGAGGGCCTTCTTATAATCTTCACTAAAGAAAGATAAAGTAAAAGTATCATTTGAATCTATAAATTCTTTTGTATATCTACTTTGTCTAACATAAATTGTAGCTGAATTTTTTCCCCAGAATACACCAAGGCTTCCCCAGCTTGCAGTCATAGTATTAAATTTGTTTTCATTGCCAGCAGTGATTAGCAACCATTCATTACCAATTAGTGTGAAAGGATTCATGTTTAAATCTTTAATTTCAATTTCTTTAAAAGCCATTTGTTTGCCTCCTTGATAAGCAAGTTATATTTATTTTAAATCTATTATAATTAAGGTGCCAATATAGGTTTAATCATAATAACTAAAATTATAACATACAAATAATATTTTATTTTAAAAACTTTTCTTTATATAAATTTATTTCTTTAAGAAATCGATAAGCGTTTTTGCTGCAATAGATAAATTAGATGAATTCTTATATATTACGCCAATGTATCTGGGCGGAATTTGATACTTAAGTGGAATTTCTATAAGTGTTTTATTTTCTAGTTCACTATCCAAAAACTCTTTTATTACAGAGGTAATTCCAAGTCCGATTTTTGCAGATTCGATTAAAAAATCCATATTGCTGGCTTCAATGTCTGGAGTGATAGATAAGCCTTGCGAAGCAAAGTAGTTATCTATGTGTTCGCGGGTAGCATTGGGGTTTTCTAGCAACATAAATGAACCTCTATTGAAAATATCTTTTGTATTTTTAAAATTTGATTTTTCTAGATAATTATTACTCGCAACTAAAATATCATGCATTTCTTTAAGCTTAATAAATTTAACATCAACTTCATTTGAAGTAGTTCCAATAATACCTAAATCTAATTTTTCCTCTTGTATTAATTTAATTGTGTCAAGAGTAGGTCGATTTATGATTTTTATCTTAAAATCTGAGTACTCTTTTGTGAACTTTTCAAATTCAGGCAAAAAGTAACTTTTACCTATAGTGGTACTTACACCTAAATTAATAGTCCCTATTTCTCTATTTTTAAGCTTTTCTAAAATATGTTCTCCCAAGCTAAGTTCATCGAAAGCATTATTAATATGTTTAAATAATGTTTCTCCTTCAGGTGTTAGAGTTACTCCTTTTGAACTTCTAGAAAACAGCTTTAGATTAAGGTGGTTTTCTAAAGTTTTGATTGATTTACTAACTGCAGGCTGAGAGACGAAAAGCACTTCGGCTGCATGGGATATATTTTTAGATTTTGCAACGATATAAAAAGTTTTGTATAAGTTTAAATCACCAATCATAATATAACTCCTAATTATAATATTCATAACTAATATATATTTTTATTATACATCAAGATAATGTAAAATATAAATAAGTTAAGGGAAATAAGTCAAAATTGATACGAAAGGAAGAGCATAGTATGAAAATTGGAATAATAGGAATTGGAGCTATTGGGGGATATATTAGTGCAATGCTTTGTAAGAGTAAAGAAAATGTTTATATTATAGCCAAGGGTGAGACATTAAATAATATTAGAAATAATGGAATAACTTTGAAAAATGAACCGGATGAAAATTTTAATGTATACCCAATGCTTGTAACTGACAATGCAAGTGAAATTGGAATTATGGATATTATTTTTGTTTGTGTTAAAGGATATTCTTTAAAAGCCGCAGCAAGGACTATTTTACCAATGGTAGGAGAGCATACACTGGTTATTCCAATTATTAATGGAGTAGACGGAGGAAATAAACTATATTCATATTTAGGAAAGGGCAAAATAGCAGATGCTGTAATGTATATTAGCTCAAAGGTTGAAGCGGATGGTGTAATAAAACAAACAAGTAGAAATACTAAGATTGTAGTATCTTCAAATAGAAATCGACCTATTCATAAGAGATATTTAGAAAGGATTTACAATATTTTATCTAAAGCCAATATAAGATGTGAAGTAAGAAAAGATGCAGAAGTTGTAGCTTGGAATAAATATGTTTTTAACTGTGCATTTAATGTAACAGATTCATACTATGATGTTAGAGTAAAAGGAATACTTGAAGATAAAATGAAATTTGAGACTTTTTGTAATGTGGCTAAGGAATGTGAAGAAGTTGGAAGGATTAAAGGTATTAAATTGCCACATAATATTTATGAAACTACAATTAATACTTTAAAAAGTCTATCTAAGAAAAGTATAAGTTCCATGCATAGAGATGTTGCACGTGGCAAGAAATTTGAACTTGAGTTATTCTGTGGGGATTTATGCCGTATGGGAAGAGCTGTTGGAGTGCCAACGCCATACACTCAAAAGGCATATGAGAAACTTAAAGTTTTACAACCAATGTAAATTAGGGTTATATTATATAATAGAGCTGCTGAAAAAGGCATTATAAAAATGTTACTTTTTTAGTGGCTTTATATTATTTACAGGTATACATATATGATAATATTGAAATAGAGCAATTGTAAATATTTCATCAACAAGTGCTAATATGTCTCAAGCAGATACGAAAAGTTATACTGCAGCTAAAGGTGGTATATCAGCACTTACTCATGGGCTTTCGATAAGTCTTTCAAATAAAAATATTAGAGTGAATTCCATAAGTCCTGGTTGGATTGATACAGGTGCTTATTATGATGAAGATTATGTATTTGTTCATAATAATAATGATATGTTACAACATCTATCAGGAAGAGTCGGAAATCCAAAAGATATCGCAAGAGCTGCTATGTTTTTATGGAATGAAGACAATAGTTTTATTAATGGTGAAAATATTAATATAGATGGTGGTATGACAAAATTAATGATTTACAATGATGATAATGGATGGAAGTATAATATTTAAAGTTTGAAATTAATGTATACAGCGAGTTAATAATCTTATGTGTATTATTAAAAGTAATTTTAATAAACATAAGATTATTTTATTTTAGATAAATATTTAATAATCTATGAAAAATACTTTTATAGGGTGTCAGTAAAAAAAGACAGATAAAGTCCAAAAACAACCTGATTTAACGATAAGATGTACAATTCAAAGTTAAAATTATTTTTGTCATTTTACATATTTATCATTAAGTGTGGGAATAAATTTAAAACATTAAACATAGTATAAAGTAGAGTAACTAAAGGAGGAATAAGAGATGAATTATTTAATTAGTAAACTAAATTCTACGTTTAGAGATAAGAAGACTTATTTTTTCATTGTACTAATCATGTTTTGTTTAGGGATATCTTTTGGACTTTATACTGTCAAATGCATGGGAGCAGCAGATAAAAAGGATCTATCCAATTATTTTTTTAGTTTTACCAATTCTATAGGAAGTCAACCAATTAATTATGGAAATTTATTTTATGAGGTTATTAAGAAAAACATACTGATTATTGTACCTATATTTATATTAGGTTTAACTTTTTTTGGAGCTCCTATAATATTAATTTTAGATTTATTAAAAGGTTTTACGCTCGGGTATACTTTTTCTTTTATTATAACCACCTTTGATGGAAAAGGAATTGGACTAGCTTTAGCATCTGTTATTCCTCAAAATTTAATATATATTCCATGTTTTATAGCGTTAAGTGTCATCAGCTTGTCTACCTCTACAGAAAAATTCAAAGGAAAGTGCTTTAAACACATGAATAATAAGGTTCCTTTTCTAGATGGTGTGTTAAATAAGTTAATTGTAGTTGTAGTATTATTTATGATTGGAATGTTAATAGAAACTTATATATCACCATCTTTAATAAGATTTGTGGCTAAAAAATTCTATTTATGAAGAAGAATATAAACATATGAAAAATTAAAAGAAGGAAAAATGACAATTTTGTCGAATACTAATCTTAATCAATGGTATAGGAGATAATAATGATAAATAGTATAAATAATTATAAAAATTATTTGTTAGAAAGTGGTAAAAGTGAAAATACTATATATGCATATGTGACAGATGTTAGTTTATATCTTAAATTTTTAAATAGGAAAAAAATTGATTTGTATGAAAGTGATAAATTAACAATTATGTCGTATATACAAAATCTTATTAACCAAGGAAAATCAGAAAGATCTATAAATAGAATAGTAATAAGCCTAAGAAATTTTTATTCATATTTAAAAAGCGAAGCATTAATAAATGAAGTCCCTAAAATAGAATATAAAAGTTCCAAAAATAATAGAAAATTGCCACAAATATTAACCATTGAAGAAGTAGATAAAATAATCAGAGTAGTAGAAAAAGATTGTTCTAAGGGTATAAGAGATAACGCTTTATTAGAACTCATGTATGCTACTGGGATGAAGGTGTCTGAACTTATTGGATTAAATGTAGATGATGTTAATCTCGATTTGAATTTTGTTAGATGTACAGATAATAAGCATTTTGAAAGACTTATCCCTATAGGAAGAAGTGCATGCAAAGCATTATCAGAATATTTGAGTATAAGATATAAAATAGCACAGTGCGGAGTAAATAATGTTTTTGTAAATTTAAATGGAAATAAACTTACAAGACAAGGGATTTGGAGAATTGTTAAGGAATATTCTAGGAAAGCAGGTATTGATAAAGATGTTAATCTAAATACCTTTAGGCATTCATTTGCAGTTCATTTGCTTCAAAATGGAGCAAATGTCAGAGCAGTGCAGAAATTACTCGGTAATCAAGTTCTAACATATATGGACACATATTATGAAATTATAAACAACGATAAGATTAACTATATATACATGCATACTCATCCAAGAGCTTGATATTTAGTTGCTGATGTAAATAACATACTTTAGAAATTGAGATATTGCCATTCATTTGCCACTGACATTTTAAGTCAGTGGCAATTTTAAATTAATAACTAAAATATAATTTTTAAAAACCTTAAAATTAGTGAGAAAAATTAAATTGCATATAAAAGTAGAATAGAAAATAATTTTACATAAATAGGAAAAAAATAAAATAATTTCAATAAATATATTTAAATATTTCTATCTATAATATATAATAAAGATAATTCAAACCACAGGAGGAGATAATGATGAAATTAAGCGCTAGAAATCAGTTTCAAGGAAAAGTTGTTGAAATAAAAGAAGGAGCAGTAAATGCAACAGTAAAAATAGAAATTACAAAGGATATAGTTATTTCTTCTACTATTTCTATGGAAGCAGTAAAAGAGTTAGGATTAAAAGTAGGATCAGAAGCTACCGCAGTTATTAAAGCTACATCAGTTATGATTATGGCTTAAGGTATAATATTAATACTTATAGCAAAAAAGCAATGAAAAATCTTTGAGATAGTGATTTTTCATTGCTTTTTTATGTAATGTAATTTTGTGACGTTAATCTTTTTTACAAAGATTCAAAAGCAAAATAGATTGTCTTTTGAAAAGGTTAAAGGAATGGTATCATTTAATGAAAAAGTCATATTCCTTTTCTCAAGTTTATATTCAATTAAAGTTGAAATAGGATTATCTCTATTTTTCATGTATAAAGTATATTCAAAGGGATTTTCTATAATATTATCAATTTGATATGAAAAAGTATTATCAGTATTACTGTTGGAAATCTCTATATCATGGGCGCGTATGCAAATATATTGAACATTTTCAGGAACTTCATTATTCACTATAAACTCATGGCCCCAATTCTCAGCATAAATAGTATATTTTCCGATTTTTCTTGCTTTGGAAATATTTTTACATCCTGTTAAAGTTGCTTCACAAAGATTTTTGGGATGTTTAAATAAATTTTTTTTATCTCTTTTTTTTAGAGACTTCCCATTTTCATAAACAATAATATCCTCGCAGACTCTATAGGCTTCTGCTATATCATGGGTTACAAAAATAACATTACCATTATAATTTTTCAAGATAGACATTAATTCTTTTTCTAAATTGTTTCTTAAGTGCTGATCCAATGCAGAAAAAGGTTCATCTAATAGTAGTATATCAGGAGAAATTATTAGTGCTCTAGCCAAGGCCACTCTCTGCTGCTGGCCTCCGGATAATTGCCATGGATAACGCTTTTCCAATCCAGAAAGACCTAGTCTTTTAATATAATCTTTACTTAGAGCTTTTTTTTCTGTATCTTTTAGGTTAGAAACACCAATCTCAATATTATCGATGATATTCATATTCGGAAATAAAGCATAATTTTGAAATAAGTATCCAACTTTTCTCTCTTGAGGAGTTAGATTAATTTTGGCATCAGAATTATAAAATATTTTGTTGTTGACCACTATTTTGCCTTGAGAAGGAGCTACTAATCCAGCTATTGATTTTAAGGTCATACTTTTTCCTGAACCAGATGCACCTAAAAAGCCTAAAATTCCATTTTCATGCTCAAAATGAACGTCTAGATTAAAGGAGGAAAGATGCTTTTCTATATCAATATATAATGACATTGTTATGACCTCCTTCCCATAAGTTTAAGTTGAATCTCTGCCCAATAATTCATTAGTAATATTAAAATTAAGGATAAGACAACAATTATAATTACCCAAAGAAGCGCTTTTTCCATATCTCCACCTTCAGCAGCAAAGAATATAGCAAGGGGCATAGTTTGGGTTTTACCAGGAATATTTCCAGCTAACATTAAAGTTGCACCAAATTCACCTATAGCTCTAGCAAAAGATAGAACTAATCCGCCTATAATACCGGGCATAGCAAGTGGGATAGAAATTTTATAAAATATTTTAAACTCACTAAGGCCAAGAGTTCTAGCAGCAGAAAGAATGTTTATGTCTATTTGTTCAAAGGCAGCACGAGTAGTTCTATACATCATTGGAAAAGATACTACGATAGCAGCTATTACTGTAGCACTCCAGCTGAAAATTATAGAGGTATTAAAAAGTTCTAATATTTTCCCAATGGGACCATTTTTACCGCAAATCAATAATAGAAAAAAACCTACGACAGTTGGTGGAAGAATTAATGGCAAGGTAAACAGTCCATCAATTATTCCTTTAGATTTTCCATTAAAATTTGCCATCCAGTAAGAGATTATAATACCTAAAAAAAATGTTACTACGGTTGAAAGAACAGCTGTTTCAACAGAAATCCTTAGGGGTGCAAAATCCATATTAATTCCTCCTTACATAAATATACAATAAAGGCACATTAAAAATATAACCATCTTCGGTTTATAAATTCTATATGTGCCTAAATTTACAAAATAAATTAAATTATCATTTTAAGCTAAGCCATAACCATATTTCTCAAAAATCTTTTTACAGGTATCAGTATATAAGAAATCTTCAAAAGCTTTTGCAGCATCTTGATTCTTACTAGCTTTAATTATTCCAACTGGATATGTTATAGGTGAATGCTTGTCTTCTGGAACTGTATCAATAATCTTTGCATCGTTGCTGCTTAAAGCATCGCTTTTGTATACAAACCCAATATCAGCATTACCAGAAGTTGACCAAGCAAGAACTTCTTTTACATCTTTTGCGAAAACAAGTTTTGGAGTTATAGCATCTTTGATACCGAGTTTTTGGAAAACTTCATCTGCATATTGTCCGGCAGGAACACTTTTTGGTTCTCCAACAGCAATTTTTTTAACTTTATCAGTAGTTAAATCTGAAAGTCCTGTTAAAGTGGTATCCTTTGGACCAACCATAACCAAATCATTTTTAACTAAGTCTTTTTTAGTATTCTCAAGTAATAAGGATTTATCATCTAAAGCTTTCATTTGGCTTTGGCCTGCTGAAATAAAAATATCGCATGGAGCACCTTGTTCTATTTGTTGCTGTAAAGAACCAGAAGCACCAAAGTTGACAGTTAAAGTAACATTAGGTTTAACTTTTTGATATTCAGTTTGAATATCACCCATTGCTTCCTTTAAACTTGCAGCTGCAGAAATATTCAATTCTACTGCAGGTTCACTGGATGAATTACCGCTAGATGCAGTAGTTGAAGCTTTTTGTGCACTGCATGAAATAATTGATACGGATAAAATCAAGGTCATTAATGTAGACAACATAATTCTTTTTTTCATAAATAAAACCTCACATTCATATAATTAAATTCATTGTTATGTTTTATAATGTTTTGCTAAGTTTTATTGTGATTTATTAATTATACTAGCATTAATTATATTAAAAATCAATATAATTAAAATATTTTAATTGTATTATCTAGTTAATAATCATATGTAAAAAATATAGATAATATATCAATTAAAATAAGAAAAGCGTTTTTAATTGTATATTTATAAAATACTATTGACAAACTAACTTATGGTGTTATTATAATAAATAAAGTTATGTTTAATTGTGTTTAGCTATGTTTTAATATGGTATTATATTTAAGTTCTCAAAGAGGAGAATACATATGTATTAGATTCTTTGAGAGCTTTTTTTGTGAAATTCAAAAGTAAAGGAGTGGGATGAACAGATTAGAATACAAGAAAAAAGTTTTTATGGTGTGAGGATGGTATTGATAAGTGAGGGGATTTCATATAGATATGATATAGGTTGGGAGTTAAAAATAAAAAAACAAATTTGTGAAAAATTAAATAAAGGAACTATATTTAATTATCACAAATAATGGGGGGGATAAGTGTGAAATTTGTTACATTTTCAGGACCCCCATCATCTGGAAAAACTTCTGTTATATTGAAAGCTATTGAATGTTTAAAAAGTGATGGGAAAAAAATTGGTGTAATCAAATTTGATTGTCTGACAACTTATGATGATTTACTTTATAAAAAAGCAGGAATTGATATTATGGTAGGGTTGGCTGGAAATCTCTGTCCAGATCATTTCTATATAAGCAATATTGATGATGTTGTTAAGCATGGTACAGAAAAAGGCTTTGACTTATTAATAAGTGAGAGTGCAGGATTGTGCAATAGATGTTCACCTCATATAAAAGATATTTTGGCAATATGTGTGATAGATAATTTATCTGGAGTAAATACACCAAAAAAAATTGGCCCAATGTTAAAATTTGCAGATGTTATAGTAATAACTAAAGGTGACATAGTATCTCAGGCTGAAAGAGAAGTATTTGCTTTTATGGTTAGAGAAGTAAATCCAAAAGCAAAAATATTATACGTTAATGGTCTTACTGGACAAGGTGCCTATGAATTAAGTTTAAATCTAAAAGATGCTAAATCAATAGAAAGCCTTGAAGGAGAAAAATTGAGGTTTACAATGCCATCAGCATTGTGTTCATATTGTCTAGGAGAAACAATAATAGGAGAAGATTATCAAACTGGTAATACAAAAAAAATTAATTTTCAAGAATTTAAAGGTAAAATTCAAATTAAGGAAAATTACTTGGGAGATAAAGATGAAATAAAAAAAGCAGATAATGCAATTATTAAATCTATTACTATAATAGGTGGATATGATAAAAATAGAAAAAAGGAAGAAATAGAATTAACAATAAACTGTGGTGAAGTAATCTGTATAGTCGGACCAACTGGTTCAGGAAAGAGTAGGTTACTTGAAGACATCGAGTGTATTGCAAAGGGGGATACACCAACAGGAAGGATTATAAGGATAAATGGCGAAAATATAAATGATGGAAAGCTGGTTGCTGAGTTATCTCAAAATATGAATTTTGTAATGGATGTGTCAGTAGAAGAATTTATACAATTACATGCTAAGAGCAGAGAAATTAGCGGAATTAAAGCTATTACTGATAAAATAATAAGATATGCAAATGAGCTTGCGGGAGAACAGTTTAACTATGATATACCTATAACATCATTAAGTGGTGGACAGTCTAGAGCATTAATGATTGCAGATACAGCTTTTTTAAGTATTTCTCCAATTGTTCTTATTGATGAGATTGAAAATGCAGGAGTAGATAGAAGCAGAGCGCTGGAGTTATTAGTTAAAGAGGGAAAAATAGTTTTTGTATCTACTCATGATCCCATATTGGCATTGCTTGGAGATAAAAGAATAATAATAAAAAATGGAGCCATAGGTAAAATAATAACGACTCAAAAGAAAGAGAAAGATAATTTAAAGATTATG
This sequence comes from Bacillota bacterium, assembly GCA_023435985.1. Classification (GTDB taxonomy): domain Bacteria; phylum Bacillota; class Clostridia; order Clostridiales; family Clostridiaceae; genus Clostridium. Next base: position 13,097 of record JAEZKY010000187.1, read on the forward strand.
AAACAAATTGATAATAAGATGTTAGAGCTTAGAAATGCTTTAAGAAATGGAAAAATAATAGACTGGAATATGAAAGAATATTTTAAGGCAGATGAATAAAAAAATGAAAAGGTTTCAGAAAGCAAGGGTAGAGTAATGGCTTTAAAGTTTTAATTGCTAATTGTATAAACGACTGGAGGCATAAGTATGGGGAAGATAAAAAATATTATTGATAAATCAGAATATGATGTACTTGGACTATTACCATGCCCAATTAAAGTACCAATAGAAGCTGAATTTAATCAAATGGTAAATAATTTGGAAAACGAGTGTGATTTTAAATATCTTGTGGAAGGTAATGCTAATTATGATGTTATGTGGATGGATGAGTCGTCGCATATACCATCTAAAGAAGAATTACCTAAAATTATCATAAGTGCTGGAGTAAATAGCTTTTATAGAGAAGATTTTAGAAGAAAAGCTATACAAGATAATTACTTTGAAAAAATTAGTTTAATTGAAGAAAGTAAAGATGAATTTAGTGATTTAGAAGGTAATTATTATATTATGGCATTAAACTATTTAGTTATGGTAGTGGATCTAACTAAATTAAATAACAGAGATATTCCTAAATCATGGGAAGAACTTTTAAATAGTGAGTTCAAAAAAGAAGTTGCTATAAGAGGAAAGCAAGGAAAGTATTGTGAAACAACTCTTTTAGCTATATACAAAGATTATGGTATGGATGGAATAAAAAAGTTAAAGGAGCTTGTTGCTTTTGGTGGACATCCAGCAGAAATGGTAAAAAACATAGGGAAAGGAATTGAGAATTCACCAACAATAAGTGTCATTCCATATTTCTATGCAAAATTATTAAAACATAATAAAAATGCTCAAATTATATGGCCCAAAGAAGGTGCAATAGTTAGTCCGGTAACTTTGCTGGTTCAAAGCGATATTACAAAAAGCTTAGAAAAAGTTGTGGGATTTTTTCTTAGTGAAGAGGTAAGAAATATATGTAAGAATGCATCATTACCACATCCAATAGATTATATAGAATATCTAAAGGAGAATAATTACAAATTAAATTGGTTAGGATGGGATTTTATAAAGAATAATAAAGTAAATAAATTATTATTAGAATTGAATTCATATTTTTAATTTTGATTTGTCTAGTTTAAATCAGGTAAATTATGAATTACTAGAAATTCTTACTCCTAAATGCTAAAATAAGATATTATAGAGAAGGAGGGAAGTTCTATGGATAAGGAAGAATCCCTAACAGCAGTAGAAGTTGCTGAAATGTTAAAAATAACCAAAAACACTGTTTATGAATTAGTAAAAAGAGGAGAATTGCCTGGTTATAAAGTAGGCAAGAAATTAAGAATAGATAGAGAAGATGTTGAGACGTATATTAATAGTCAAAAAATAAATAAAATAAATAAGAGTCAAATTACAGGATTAAAAAATGAATACTATAATGACAATGAGCAATTTAAAGATGAAGAATTAAATAAATCGGAAAATAATAAGGATATTATAATATCAGGGCAAGATATAATTTTAGATATTTTAGCAGAAAATATAAGAGAAAAAGTTAATGATATAAGAATTTTAAGATCAAATATAGGAAGCTATGCAAGTCTTTATGATTTATACAATGATAAAATAGCTATTTCATCAGCACATTTATGGGATGGAGATACTAATGAATATAACACTGCTTTTGTTAGGAAAATGCTCCCGGGAATACCCTGTTTGCTTATTAATTTGGCTTATAGAACCGTGGGCTTTTATGTAGCTAAAGGGAATCCATATAAGATTACTACGTGGAAGGATCTACTGAAGAGGAATGTCTCTATTGTGAATAGGGAAAAAGGATCAGGAATAAGAATTCTATTAGATGAAAAATTGAGAGTTAATAACATAAAGAGTGAGGAAATCAATGGATATAATACTGTTAGACAATCTCATTTTGCTGTAGCTAGAAGTATTGCTAGAGGCGAGGGGGATGTTGGAATTGGAAATGAAAAAGCAGCAGGCCAGGTTACTAATATTGATTTTGTACCGATTCAGGAAGAAAGATATGATCTGGTTATTAGAGAAGCTGATTTAAAATATCCAATATATAAATTAATAATAAATACAATTCAAAGTAAAGAATTTAAAAGAGAAATAGAAAGTTTAGGGGGCTATAATTTAAAGGACATTGGTAAAATACTTGCTAAAACATAAATTATAATATAAAATGAATACACATAGGTGCAAGGGCGCAGTAATTTTACTGCGTCTTTTTGTGTTATTTAAAAATATGAAAAGGAGTGATGTTATGAATGAAATAGGTGTATTTCTTAATGAAGAAAACAATATAAGTTCCTTTGAAGATGCAAAGTATATAAAAATATTTGAGCAAGAAGGAGAGTGGAAGATTAAGAAGGAGATATTAATTAATAGGACAAGCGATGAAAAAGGATTAAATGGAATAAGGGAAGCGTATAAGAACTTAGTAAAGCAGATGGGAGAGTGTAAAATTATAGTAGTAACTAAAGCCTTTGGAATTCCATATAGTGTTTTTTATATGGAGGATTTTAGTGTTTGGGAGCTAGAAGGAAATCCTATAGAATATTTAGACGAAATTATTAAAAAAGAAAATGACCAGGAAGAGGAAGATTCAAAGGAAGCAGAAGTAGGAAAAAAACTTACAGAGGGATATTATTTGATCGATCTACAGGAATTGGAATTAATAAATCCAGAGCTATCATCTAAAAAAGCAATAATACCATATCTTCAAAAAGAGGAAGTTGAAAGAATTGAGGTACGCTGCTGTCATGTGCCGCCGTGGTTAGTTAATAAGAAAGATAATGGAGAAATAAAACTAGAAGTTAGTGAAATTGGAAGAAATGATTACAAAGTAATAATTGAAAAAAATTAATTTTATAAGAATGGAGGAGAAGTATCATGGAACAAATAAAAACTAAATATGGTGTTTTAAATGATGCAATTGTTGCAAGCTATTATTATACTGGAGAGCCGGAAGCGTATAAAGTTGAAGAAGAAAGTAAATTGGATATTTTAGGTTATAGATTAATACCCTTATATGGTTTTTCTGATGAGAGAAGAAAAGAATTTCCACCTGTAAAAGTATTTAGGAGTGGAAATATAAAAAGTATATCGCTAAATGAATTAACTAAAATTAATACAGTGTTAGGTGAATTTGATGTAGAAAAAATAACATTTTATGAAGAAGGGCAGATTAATAGATTATTCTTATTAGATGGAAAATTATCTGGATATTGGTCAGAAGATGATGAATATAATTTAGCAAAACCATATAAATTTGATTTTAAATTTTCATCCTTTGAAGCTAAGATAATATCACTACATTTTTATAGAACTAAAGAGTTAAAAAGTATCACCTTATGGCCGAAAGAAAAAATTAAATTAAATATTGGAAATTATAGTTTTATAGGCAGAATAGGATTTTCTTTGTATAAGGATGGAAAGCTCCAATCTTGTGAACCTTTTAGGCCGATTAAGTTAAATACACCTATAGGGGAAATTGAAGCTTATGATATAAACGCTTTAGGAATTCATGGTGATGTTAATTCTTTGAATTTTTATGAAGATGGAACTATTAAGTCTCTTATTACATCGACAAACACGATAACAATT
>JAEZKY010000199.1 GCA_023435985.1 Bacillota bacterium
ATCTCGTGATGATGGCATAGAGGTAACACTCCTTCCCATTCCGAACAGGAAAGTTAAGGTCTATAGCGCCGATGGTACTGCATGGGAGACTGTGTGGCAGAGTAGGACGTTGCGAGGTAAGATAAAAAAGTAGTTATAGTAACTACTTTTTTTGTTTTTTATATAGAAACTTAAATTAATTATAAATTAAGAGTTGAGGACGAAATCTTTTTATGAATTTCTAAAAAACAATTTTGAAGAAAAGCTAGTAAGCTTTTTTCAAAATTGTCATTTGTCACTTTTAATTTATAACTGATTATAGTGAGCATTTCAAATTTTCAACATGTCCAGGAACTTTTACTTTTCTATAAACTTTAGTAATTATACCGTCCTCATTTATTAAAAAAGTACTTCTTTCAACTCCGATAGATTTCTTTCCAAACATATTTTTTTCTTTTAGCACTCCATATAAATTGCAAACTGTTTCATCTTCATCTGATAATAAAATAAAAGGCAAATCATATTTTGCTATAAATTTATCATGAGATTTAATTGAATCTCTACTTATTCCTAAAATTACCGTATTTTTAGAACTGAATTCTTCTATTGCATTTTTGAAATCCTGAGCCTCTTGAGAGCAGCCAGGGGTATTATCTTTAGGATAAAAATATAGTATAATTTTTTGGTTTAAATAGTCACTTAATTTATGTTCTTTATTATCAGATCCAATTAAAGTGAAATCTGGAGCTTTTATACCCTCTTCTAAAATTAAATTTTCCATAAGATACCTCCTATATATTCTTTATAATAATTATTATCTATTAATATTATTTGTTTGTAAAGTAAAAATAAAAAATTATGTAACCAAATTGAAACAGAAAATACAATACAATGTTTCTTCAGAAATTCTTCAGAAGCATATCTATGTTATTATTTTAAAATCATATTTATAGGACATATCATAAATAAACTATTAGTTTTTTATGATAAATTTAAAAAGGAGATAAGTCAAAAATACGGGCAAAGTTAGAGATGGCTTTGGAGTCGAAGTTGTCAAAGGCATAGTAAAGTTACATAATAGAAAGATATTTGCATAATACAATCGAAAAGGATTTGTATTAAAGTGATGATATAACAGAAGTTTTATTGATATAATGAAACTATTTTGCGTGTTGAATTAAAGAAATATTAATATAAAGCGAAAATAATTTTAAAATAGTATTGACATATATTTATAAAGAATGTATACTTTATATCATAGTAAACAGCTAAGAATAATAAAATTAAAAATATTTTTTATCAAGAAAGACTGAGGGACTGGCCCTATGATGTCTAGCAACCTGAATTAATGATATATTAATTTAAGGTGCTAATTCCTGCAGATGTTAAATCTGAAAGATAAGAATGTAATTGAAGTTTTCTGCTACTTTCTTATTTTAGGAAGTAGTTTTTTTATTCTTTAGGAATTTATAATAAAGTAAATCTGTAGACATTGTGCCCCTTGGGGGTATAATTTATGAAAAGCTATTTAATTAGGTTCCATGTAGAAAAAGAATAAAAAATAAATCTCATCCGTTAGCTGATATTTGTATAGTATCCTATAAGTTTTGAGAATAGTTAATGTAATATTGAATTGAAAGGATAGGATTAACATGCAAATCATAGTAAATATATAAGAAAAATACAAAAATAAAATTATAAAAATGGGGGCAAAAACTATGAGTAACCAAGAAAGAAAATTAAAATTTGAAACATTACAGCTTCATGTTGGACAAGAACAAGCAGATCCAACAACAGATTCAAGAGCAGTACCAATTTATCAAACAACTTCCTATGTATTTAAAAATTCAGCACATGCAGCTGCAAGATTTGGACTAACGGATGCTGGAAATATATACGGAAGGTTAACTAACTCTACACAGGATGTTTTTGAAAAACGTGTTGCAGCATTGGAAGGTGGGCTTGCAGGACTTGCAGTAGCATCGGGAGCAGCAGCAATAACATATGCATTTCAAAATATTACAAGTGTTGGGGACCATATAGTAGCGGCAAAGACTATATATGGAGGATCTTATAACTTGTTAGCCAATACTTTTCCTACTCATGGAGTTACAACAACATTTGTAGATCCAGAAGACTTAGCAAATTTTGAAGATGCTATTCAAGATAATACGAAAGCTATATTTATAGAATCTCTTGGAAATCCCAATTCAAACATTATAGATGTTGATGCACTTGCAGAAATTGCTCATAAGCATAAAATACCATTAATAGTTGATAATACATTTGGAACACCATATTTATTTAGACCAATTGAACATGGAGCAGATGTTGTTGTTCATTCAGCAACAAAGTTTATTGGAGGACATGGTACATCATTAGGTGGTGTCATTGTAGATTCGGGAAAATTTGATTGGATAGCTTCAGGAAAGTTCCCACAATTAAGCGAGGCAGATCCGAGCTATCATGGAATTAAATTTGCAGAAGCAGTAGGAGCAGCAGCATATATAACTAGAATTCGTGCAGTTATATTAAGAGATACAGGAGCATGCATAAGTCCATTTAATGCATTTATTTTATTACAAGGATTAGAAACTCTTTCTCTTAGAGTTGAACGTCATGTGGAGAATACTTTAAAGGTAGTAGATTTCTTGAAAAATCATCCAAAGGTTGAAAGTGTAAATCATCCATCATTACCAGACAACCCTGATAATGCATTATATAAAAAGTATTTTCCTAAGGGCGCAGGATCAATTTTTACATTTGAAGTTAAAGGAAGTGCTAAGGAAGCACAGGAATTCATAGATAAGTTACAAATATTCTCTTTACTTGCTAATGTAGCTGATGTTAAATCGTTAGTAATCCATCCAGCTAGTACAACTCATTCACAAATGAATGAAACTGAATTAGCTGAATCAGGAATTAAGGCAAATACAGTTCGTCTTTCAATTGGAACTGAACACATTGATGATATAATTTACGATTTATCTCAAGCTTTAGGAGAATAAATATATAATATTTAAGTTTAAATAACTAGAAGATAATCAGTGAACAGATTGATTATCTTCTAGTTATTTTTACTTTGAATATAAATACTTTAATCTATAATCACTAGGATATACTCCTACATTTGCTTTGAATACACGGCTAAAGTAAAAGGCATCCTTATATCCTATTAATTCTCCAATTTTTTTTATTTCAAGCTCAGGCTGATTGATTAAAAGTTGTTTTGCTTCGTTAATTCGGATCTTAGTTATATATTTTATAAGTGTTACGCCTGTGTGTTTTTTAAATATTTTGCTTAAATATTCATTTGTAAATCCAAATTTTTCAGCAATTTCATGAATAGATGTTATAGATGAGTAATTCTTAAGTAAATAATTTTCTAAAAGCTGGCTTAAGCTCTCAGGTTTTAAATTGCTATGATCAAGTGAAAAGGAGTATATTTCTTTATTTTCAGATTCAAGGATGAGAAGCACATTTTGAAGAGCTGTACTAAGTTCTTCAATTTTTATTGGCTTCAATAAAAAATCTTTAACTCCATATTTTAATGCTGTTTGCGCATATTTAAAATCATTATATCCACTTAAAATAACAGTTTTTATATGAGGATGATTTTTATATAGATATTTAATTAATTCTAAGCCATCATATTTAGGCATTTTTATATCGGTTATAACTAGGGAAGGATAGAGTTCTTCTATAAGAGAAATGGCATTTTCTCCATTACTAGCTTCTCCAACCAATTGAAAAGGTATAGATAAAGAGTTGATTTTTTTTATTATATTTTGTCTTATAAGAGGCTCGTCCTCAACAACAATAAGTTTATAAATGTGTGTATTGTTCATAGAAATCCTCCTTGTTTATATGGATTGGCCCGCCAATTATAAAAATTGTTTTATCTTTTTGAGCGTTATCGATTAAAAAGACAGCTTCGTCATTATATAAAAGTTGTAATCTTAAATAGACATTTTTTAATCCCATCCCCCCAATTTTTAAAGAACGGAATTCCTCATTTTTATTTAGATTATTAAAAGTAGATAACAGTTGTTCTTTTTTTTCATTGCTTAAATTTCCTCCATTATCCTCAACGTATATTAGCCATTTGTTATCACTTATAGCAGATGAAATTTTTAAGTTCCATGGAGGAGAAGAGCTAAAGCCATGTTTAAATACATTTTCAACTATAGGTTGAACAATTAATTTTGGAATTAAAATTTCTTTTGTTTCTTTATCAATATTTGAAGTATAAACAAAATCATTTCCGTACCGCATTTTCATGCATTCAATATACTTTTCTGTATATAATATTTCCAAATTAAGAGGAACCGCAGTTTCATCATATGTTGTGATGTAACGAAGATAATCACATAAAGCATAGCAGATGTTTATGATTTCTTTATTCATATTCTCTTCTGCCATAATGCTTAATGTAGTCAAGCTATTGTATAAAAAATGTGGATTAATTAGAGACTGAGTAGCTTGAAGTTTTGCACGGGTTTCTTCCGACTTTAACAATAAAATCTCATGAGAGGAATCTCTTAATTTATCATACATATCTAAAAATGATTGATATAATTCGGAAATTTCAATTATATTGGTGTTTATTGGTGCTAATATGGTTTCTTTTTCATTTAATACGCTATTTATAGTTACCTTTTTTGTGGAACTTGTTAAGTTGCTCAATGGATGAGTTAAACGGCTTGAGATTATGAAACATAAAAATAAGGTAAATATAATAGAAAGAATTATTATAAATATGAATCCTTCTTTAAAAGATTGCAATGATTTAAATACAATATTTTTAGATTCTACAGTAACAACTGTCCAATTATATGAATTAATTTTTTGATAAGACATTAATACGTCATTTTTATTATTTAAGGTAACAAAATATCCAACCGATGGAGCTAAATTATTTTCTTTAATAGTATCTATATAGTTTGTATGATCATCTATATTAGCTGAATAAGGATAAATTAGTTCATCTTTCTCGTTATATACATAAAAGGATATGGAGGGATTTTTTTGTTTTAATTCAGATATTAAGTTAAACACAGTATTGCAATCTTGTAAAACCTCTACGATACCTTCAGGTTCATTGGTGCTATTAAAAAATACACGAGTCAGAGATAGATAATTATGGTTGGCAGTGTTTTCAACTTTGGTAGGAGAATTTAATAACTTGTTTGTAAGGTAAATATTTTTTCCACCATTTTTATTTAGAGTTTCTGAATACCAAGGGATATTATTTAAGTCAACATTTATTACACCTTGAAAATATCCAGAACCAATACAGGTTCCGTTGAGAGTGTAGAGATTGACCTGATTTGCTGATTGAAATGGACCAATTATCGCAGTTATGATATCATATATCGCTAAAACGTTTTCTCTAGATTTTGAAAAATTCTCAAGATCAATTTGTTTCTCATTACTATTTGAAAAACTAGTGAAATTTTTTTTTATAGCATTAGAATATACAATATTCATTGATATTGTAGACATACTATCTAATTCAGCAGATATTGAATTATGAATAGAAGTGCAAATGGTTTCTGAATTTGTCTTAGCAGTTTTATAAATATTTTCGCTATAGAAATAATAAAAACAAATGAAGAAGAAAAATAATAATGTTACTACCAAAAATCCATAAACAAGAAATAAATATATTCTTTGAGAAAAATATAATTTATATTTCATTGCTTCCACCCCTTTCCAAAAGTATTATATAATATTGTTCAAAAAAGTGCAAAAATGAGTTCTCTTTTATCTATGTCTTATTATTATGCTTAATGATATTATAATATCATAGCTAATGTAAAGCTTATCATAAGGGATAGATTAAAAGTATTGGAGGTAAAATTTATGAATAAACGTCTAGTCAAATTGATTAGTGCAGTTTCTATGACAGTATTAATAGGAAGTTCTCTTGCAGGCTGTGGAAGCAGTAATGGGGGGGATGCTAGTAAGAGCACTTCAGGTAATGGTGAAGCAATTACACTAACATTTGGTTCCCATCAATCAGGGCTCCCAGATTCAGGGGTAGTACAGGATTTAGCTAAGGATTTTGAAAAGGAAACAGGAATTAAAATCGATTTTCAAATTTCACCTGATGCTCAATGGCGTGATTTATTAAAGGTAAAATTGGATTCAGGAGAAGCACCAGATATATTCTGTGCAGATGCTGACCCTTTGAATTTGGTTACAAGAGTTAATCCAGAAAAATATGTTCAGGATGTAACAGATCAAGAATGGGTAAAACGAATGGATCCTAATGTTCTTCCATCAATATCTTATAACAATAAAGTTTATGGAATTACTTTCCCAGGAAAGAAAATGTATTTTTATGTATACAATAAAGAAATATTTCAAAAGTTAGGTTTAAAAGTCCCAACTACTTATGAAGAATTTAAAAATGTATGCCAAAAGATAAAAGATTCTGGAGTTACTCCAATTTTTGAAGGGACACAAAATGGATGGCATCAAGTGCTTCCACTATTTGAGACAGGAGCTATGTATCAGGAAAAGCATCCGGATTTATATGACAAATTAAATAAAAATGAAGAGGATTTAGACTCTGTACCTGAATTATTAACTATCATTTCTGAGTTAAAGGAATGTGCTGATTTAGGTTTCTATGGAACAGATTATTTAAGTAATTCTGTTGAAAATGCAAAAGAAGCAATGGCTGATGGAAAGGCAGCTATGTTTATAGCTGAATCCGCCTGGAGAAATGAAGTAAAAGCAGATTTTCCAGACTTTGATGTTAATAAACTTGGAATATTTGCAATGCCTTGGGGAGATAATCAAACAATTGGTGTAAATCCAGCTAGTAATGCATATTTTATCAATAAAAATGGTAAGCATGTAAAAGAGGCATTGCAATTCTTTGACTTTTTAGCCAGACCTGAGAATTTACAAAAGCGCCTTGATGGACAACCTGGGTTATCAGAAGTCTGCTGGCCAGAGATAAAATCAAAATATTCCGATGAAGATAAGGCATATATTGATTCTTTAAATAAAGGAATGGTTATGCAGGCTGGAGTTAAGTATATTGATAGTCAATGGATGGATATTGGAAAGGATTTAGAATCTATGTATACTGGGGCATCAACTCCTAAGCAAGTGTTAGAGACCATTATGAATAGAAGAACAGAGCAGGCAAAATTACAAAAGGATCCTGATTGGGAAAAATAAAATTAGTTATAAATTATAAATTAATAGAGAAAAGCCACAGGCTTTTCCAAAAATAAATATTTCAGAAATCCCTTTTGGCATCTATGATTTACTGATGATTGCTTAATCTTTAGGCGCTCAGTAGAACTTCCTATTATGGTGAAAAAATAGACAGGCATATATTGACTTGTTATTTTTTTGATAATGCCTTAAGGGATTTAATCATTAAACTATAATTTGTTACTTATAACCTAGCATCAATACAAGGAGGGGTTAAAATGGACAGAAAAAAAATATATCCATGGTATTTCACCAGTGGGGCATTAGTTATATTTTTCTTGCTTTGCTTTCTGCCAGGAGTTATTGGAATACTTTATTCATTTACTGATTGGAATAACTTCACAGATAAAATTAATTTTGTAGGCTTAAAAAATTACTTGGAAGTGTTTAAAGGAAAACCGGAATATCGTATGTATATATGGAACACAGTCACTTTTACAGTAATAACAACTATTATGAAAACTGTAGTTGGTTTGGCTTTAGCTTTACTTTTAACTCAGAATGTAATTAAATTTAAAAACTTTCATAGAATGGTTATTTTCTCACCACAGGTAATGTCATATCTAGTTGTTGGTCTTGTATTTAAGAGTATGCTGCACCCACAAACTGGATTTTTAAATGGTTTTTTAAAGTCAGTTGGATTAAATTTTTTAGCTAAAAACTGGTTAACTGATTTAAATATAGTGTTTCCAACGGTTATGTCAGTAGATACCTGGAAAGGAATGGGCTATATAATGGTTGTTATCATAGCTGGCCTCTTATCTATTTCTCCAGATTATTATGAGGCAGCCAGTATAGATGGAGCGAATTTTTGGCAGAAGTTTAGGCTAATAACGTTGCCTTTATTAAAGCCAATAATTATAAATGTAACTATACTAAATGTTACATATGGTTTCAGAGTATTTGATATGATTTACTCTTTAACAAATGGTGGACCGGGAAATGCAACTGGTGTAATTAATACAGCTGTTTATAAGGAGTTTTCACAGGGGGACTATGCAATGGGTACAACCTTGTCTAGTATTCTATTCTTCGCATTACTATTTTTAGTTTACTTTATTATAAAATCCATGGAAAATAAGGAGATTGATGTATAATGAATGTTTTAAGAAAATCTATTGGTAGTATAGCAGCAAATATAATAACAATATTTATGAGCCTGATAATTTTAATACCTATAATAGTGTTATTTCTTAATTCCTTTAAGAATAAAGGCGAATCTAATACAATGTCATTATCCTTGCCAAAGAAATGGATATTTGAAAATTATAAAACAGTAATAGAGCAAGGGAAATTAGTATCTTCATTTTTTAATAGTCTTTTATATGCCACTTGTAGCGTTGTAATCATAGTTTTTGTGGTAGCAGCAGCAGCTTTTGTTATAGCGAGAAATCGAAGTGGAATTAATAATTTTATTTATTATTTCATTATTTCGGGAATAGCTATACCAATAAACAATGTTGCATTAATGAAAGTATTGCAGGCTTTGAATCTTGTAAATACTAGAATAGGAATTATTTTAGTCTATGCCGCAATAAATATTCCTCTTAGTTTATTTTTATCCTATGGATTTATATCAACTATTCCCCGGGAAATAGATGAAGCAGCGATAATCGATGGATGTGGACCGGTGAAATTATTTATAAAAATAATACTTCCATTATTAAAGCCAATTATATCAACGCTCTTTGTTTTAAATTTTATGGCAGTATGGAACGACTTCATGATGCCTTTATACTATTTAAATAATTCAGGAAAATGGCCAATGACTTTAGCGGTTTACAATTTCTTTGGAGCATTTGAAAATTCATGGAATTTAGTTAGTGCGGATATTATATTAACTTTACTTCCTGTTTTAATAGTATTTATACTTGGACAAAAATATATTGTTGGAGGAGTTGCAGCAGGCTCTGTTAAGGGATAATATGCGCAAGAAATTCAAAGATAAAAAACATATATGTTGAAACTAATAATTTGCAATGTATAAATAGCAATTGTCCACAGAATACCTTAAGGGCATAAACTGTAACATTGCAAATTGCAATAGATACAGAAGAATCTATAGTAGATAATTACTTCAAAGAATTACATTTTTCACAACTACAAGGCCAATGAAAATCTATAAAAGATATTCATTGGCAGTTTTTTATACCTATTTTAATGTATTTTTATAATATATAAGTTCATGATAATATGATTTATTCTTTATGAGTTATTTGGTTTGTAATAACCTAGAGTTTAAACTGAATATCTATAAATTAAATTTTTAAAAGCATATATGATAGAATGTATATTTTAAAGTTTTATAATTGCTTAATTGTTATAAATATAGTATATAATATAGAAAAAAGAAAATTTATAAATATGGTTGGAGTGATATGAAATGGAACTTAATTGGAGTCTAAAAGAAATATATACATCATTTGAAAGTCATGAATTTAAAGATGATTTAGTGAAAGTTGACAAGTTAATAGAAGATATTAATTTGTGGGCAAATAATATAGTAAAAGATAGGAAAAATCTAGTAGAGAAATTAGAGGAGTATATAAATAAATATGCATTAATTAAAGATTTATCAAGCAAACTTGGAAGTTTTATAAATTTTAGCTTGAGTGTAAATACGAAAGATATAGATGCATTAAAATACTCGGATATTTTAGAAAAGAAATTAACTAATATAGTTGAGAGTTCGGTCAAATTAGAAAGATATATAAGTGGCATAGAAAATATTGATGAGGTAATTAATCAATCTAAGCTGCTTAAAGAGCATGAATTTATTTTAAAAAATGTAATTGAGCAAAGCAAATATCTATTAAGTGAAAAAGGAGAAGCTATAATAGCTAATATGAAAAATACAGGTTCTAATGCTTGGCTAAAATTGAAAGATAACTTGATTTCAAATTTGCAGGTTGAGATTGAAGAAGATGGAGAGATTAAGGAAGTGCCATTAACTATAGTATTAAATATGGCTTATGATAAAGATAAAGAAGTGAGAAAAAAAGCATATGAAGCAGAAATAAATTCTTACAAAAAAGTAGAAGAAGGTGTAGCAGCAGCTTTAAATGCTATAAAAGGCGAAGTTTTAACAGTTTGTAATTTTAGAGGATATAAGTCTCCTTTAGATAAAACTCTTAAAGAATCAAGATTAGATGAAGAAGCTTTAGAAGCAATGCTTTCAGCTATGAGAGAAAGTCTTCCTATATTCAGAAAGTATCTAAGAAGGAAAGGTGAGCTATTAGGACATAAAAACGGTCTTCCATTTTATGATTTATATGCACCAGTTTGTGAAGCAGATATGAAATTTTCCTATGAGGAAGGAACAAAATTTGTAGAGAAAAACTTTAGAACCTTTAGCAATCATTTAGGCGATTTTGCAAAAAAAGCAATAAATAATAATTGGATAGATGTTAAGCCAAAGGAAGGAAAGGTTGGAGGAGCTTTCTGCGAAAACCTACATTTCATTGGTGAAAGCAGGATACTACTAAATTATGGAGAAAACTTTGGAGATGTGGTAACTCTTGCTCATGAGCTTGGGCATGGTTTTCATGGAGAATGTTTAAAAGGCGAAACTACATTAAATTCAGATTATCCAATGCCGATAGCAGAAACCGCATCCACTTTTTGTGAAACAATAATAAAGAAAGCTGCAATTAAGGAAGCAGCTAAGGATGAGGCTTTGGCTATTCTTGAAACTGAAATTAGTGACTGTACTCAAATAATTGTTGATATATATTCTAGATTTTTATTTGAAAAATCATTTTTTGAAGCAAGGAGTGAAAGTTCATTAAGCGTTGAGAAAATAAATGAATTAATGCTTAAAGCACAAAAGGAAGCATATGGAGATGGACTTGATCCAAACTTTTTGCATCAGTATATGTGGACTTGGAAACCTCATTATTATGATGCAGAATATAATTATTACAATTTTCCATATGCATTTGGCTTATTGTTTGCAAAAGGATTATATGCTGAATATCTTAAGAGAGGAGAGGTTTTTACCAAAGAGTATGAACAATTACTTTCCATTACGGGTAAAAAGAAATTATCAGATGTAGCAAAAGTTATGGGTATAGATATTAGTAATAAGGAATTTTGGAAAAATTCTTTGAGAATTATTGAAGAAGATATAAATAAATTTATTGAACTTAGCAATGAATAGATATATTACCCAAAAATATTATGAAATAAAGTTATTATATATAGGTATTGCAATTTGCAATGTACAGTTTACAATATGGTTGTGAATTAACTTCTATAGGTAAAACAATAAATAATTTTCATACAAAAAGAGAAAAACTAATATAAATTTTACATCCTCCAGTTAATGCATAGATTTACATTATGTTAGTGAAGACTAATTAATAACTTATAAGTTAAAATTAAGAAATAAATTACAAATTAAGTGAACTGAGTGTAAAAATATGGTAATATATATGTAGATGAGACATATGAAAGAAAATAGACAAGTGAATTGACTTGTTATTCTTTGATAATGCCTAAGTAAAATATGAAACGGAGTTGGAAATTATGGGGTTTTTCAAAAAGGATGAGATTCAAGAAAAAGAAGTGCAGCCGGTTATTGAAACTAAGGCAGAAGTGAAAGAAAATGACATAAATGTTTTCAAGAAAAAAAATTTATCTTTATTTGATGTAGATACAATTCAATATGTAATTGAAAATTTTCCATCTATGTCTATTGAAATTCAAGGAGGACTTAATAATCTAGCAAACATATTAGAAAACACTATAGACTATATTGAGGATGAATCAAGTGAACTAATTAAGACTAACAGAGATTTCAAACTGAGTAAGAATTACAGGAATACTTCTATAGCAATATATGAAGTGGTGCAAAATATAGGAGAATATGTTCAGTGGATGAAGCAGGAGTATGAAAAAAGCATCAATACAAACAATGATGCAGATAAAAGCTTAATAAATAAAAAAGGTGAAGGTGAAATCCAAGAAAAGAATGAAAGTTTAAATAATCAGGTTATCAATGAGAAGGAAATAGAGATTTATAAGGATTTTTCATTAAAGGAACCTAAAGGATTTAAGTTAAAAGATAATGTAATCATGGTTGAGAATTGGGATGATTTACTTGTAAAGACAGCAGAAGTTTTAACTAAACAATATAGGGAAAACAGATATAGTAATATTTTAGTTAAGGAATTTCAACCAATACTTAAAAAATCAAATCAAAACTCTTTTAGAGATACGGTTATAGAGATGCTTAATGAATATAAGATAAATCTTGATGAATTTAAGGTTATAATTAAATAATGTAACTTATAATTTAACTTTAACTGTAAATTAAATTTGCAGTTAAAGTTAAATTTTTCTTACAACTTAATAAATAATTGATATAAATTTATGAGAAAAAATAAAATTGCATTTAAGATATTGACAATAATTATTATAGAAAGTAAAATATAAATAAATTTTATTAAATTAAATTTTTATAAATATAATTATGCTATATGCATAGTAATATCATAAATGTTTATAATAATTAATAATTAATTTTAATTATAAAGATAATGGAGGAAGAGAGTATGAAATTAGTAGATAGTGCTGAATTTAGAAGTCAAATAGAAAGTGGTGTTACACTTGTAGATTTTTCTGCAACTTGGTGTGGACCTTGTAAAATGTTAGCACCAGTGCTTGAAGGTTTATCAGGTGAAATGGAAGGAAAGGTTAATTTTATAAAAGTTGACGTAGATCAAAGTGCAGATTTAGCAAGCGAATTTAAAATATCAAGTGTACCAACTATGATTATTTTTAAAAACAATGAGAAGGTAGATCAACTTGTAGGATTTTTACCAAAGGAAAAAATTAAAGAAGTAATTGAAAATAATTTATAAAATATTTTTTTGATTATGCCTTAAGAAACATAGTATAGATAAAAATATACTATGTTTTAATTTAAACTATATATATTGAATAAAATTAAATTTTTAGAAATGTAGACTTGGATAGTTTATTTATCAAAAAAATTAATCAAAAGTTGAAACGAATATAATTATAATAACCTTTAATGTTGGAGGAATAAATATGAGTGATAGGTATGATATTGCAATAGTAGGAAGTGGTCCAGCAGGTTTGTCAGCTGCATTAAATGCAAAAATAAGAAAGAAAAAATTTATTATTTTTGGAAATAAGGAACTTACCAGCAAGCTTGCAAAAGCTCATGAGATAAATAATTATTTGGGCTTTTATAAAAAGAGCGGAAAAGAACTTCAAGAGGAATTTAATAATCATATAAAAGAAATGGATATAAATATAACAGAAGAAAAAATTAATAATATATATGCAATGGGCGATTATTTTGCTTTGATGGTAAATGAAAAAATGTATGAGGCAACATCAGTGATAATAGCTACAGGAGTCGAATATGGAAAACTATTTGATGGAGAAGAAAGGCTACTTGGAAAAGGTGTAGGATATTGTGCAACTTGTGATGCACCTTTATACAAAGATAAGGTAGTTACAATAGTATCATATAATAAACATGAAGAGGAAGAAGCCAATTTCATTGCATCCATTGCATCGAAAGTTTATTATATTCCTATGTATAAGGAAGAAGTTGAAGTGGATTCATCTATTGAAATTATAAGAGATGTTCCTGTCAGTATTCTAGGAGAAGAGAAAGTGAATAAACTTAAGCTTAAAAATTCAGAAATTGATACTGATGGTATTTTTATATTAAGAGATAGTATTTCACCAGGGCAATTAGTACCAGGACTTAAAATAACTGATAATCATATTGAAGTGGATAGATTGATGGCAACTAGTATAAAAGGATGTTTTGCAGCAGGAGATGTTGTCGGAAAGCCATATCAATATATTAAATCAGCAGGTGAAGGGAATATAGCAGCATTATCAGCAGTAAGTTATGTAGATTTAATTGGTAAGAAGTGATTTATATAAAGCACAATAAAATTTGATTTATATATAAACTTGGGAAATAAGTTAAATTTGAGAGATAAAATTTAATTTGCATAAACAATGCAATGATTATAGGAGAAAGATTATGGATGAATATAAATATGAGAGTATCAAATTAGATAATCAAGTTTGTTTTTCATTATATGCAGCATCAAGGGAAATAATAAAATTATATAAACCTGTTTTGGATAAATTCAATCTCACATACACGCAATATATTGCAATGCTTGTCTTATGGGAAGATGAAAAAAGTACTGTAAAAGATATAGGGAAGAGACTACATTTAGATTCAGGAACACTAACTCCATTACTTAAGAAGATTGAAGGCATGGGATTAGTAACAAGATATAGAGATGTAAATGATGATAGAGTTGTAATAGTTGAGCTAACCGAAAAGGGAAGAAGTTTAAAAGATGAAGTAACTGAAGTGCCAAATGAAATAGCATGCAAGGTAAAAATGCCAATAGAAAAACTTATGGTTTTGAAAAAACATTTGGATGAATTGTTAATGAATTTAGGATGCTAAATAGATATAATTAATGATAAAAACTCTGAGAATATATAAGCTCTCAGAGTTTTTATTATAAAAAATATAACATTGTTTTAAATCTTCTTATAATGATATAATTAGGTACACAGAATTTAGGCATATTCTTCATGTGCCTTATGTAAATAATTCGGGAGGAATGCATATGGAAGAGATCATTGATAAGTTAAAAGGAAATGAATTTTTTAGAGATCTTACTGTTGATGAAATAAGAAAGCTGATTTTCAGTATTCCATATTCTTTAAAGGCATATAAAAAAGGAGAAATTATTGCAAATGAAGAAGATGAATGCACTAGCTTAGGTTTTGTTTTAGATGGTACAGTAGAAATTCAGAGAATATATCTTAGCGGGAAACAAATTATATTAAAGAGATTAAGCAATGGAGATGTATTTGGAGAAGCATTAGTTTTTTCAAAAAAATCTAATTATCCATCAACAGTTATGGCTTTTTCTGAATGCAATATATTATATATAAATAGATCAGATATATTAAAGTTATGCACAATGGATGAAAGAGTTCTTGGAAATTTTATGTCTGCTTTGAGTAATAAAATATTCATGCTAAATTCAAAAATAAAAAGTATTGCATTTAAAAGTATTAAACATAAAGTGATTAATTATATTTTAGAACAGGCAAAATTGCAAAGAAGCAAAACGATTAAACTTAAAGAAAGTAAAGAGGAAATTGCAGCATCAATGGGGATACCTAGGCCATCTTTATCAAGAGAGCTTATGAATCTTAGGGATTTAAATTATATAGAGTTTGATAGAAATATAATTACTATCTTAAATATTGAAGAGTTAGAAGAAGAATTATTTGATTAGGCATATAAAAATAAATTATGGACTCAACATGCACGAATATTAATTTATTATTTATTTGGTTGTGCCTTAGTTTAGGAGTATTATGAAAAGTATTACGAAATCACAGTTAAAGGAATTAGAAATTTTTAATAATGTATCAGAATCTTCATTAGATGAACTTGAGGAATTTGGAGAAATTAAAAAGTGCAAGGTAGGAAGTCATCTATTTAGGGACAAAGAAAATATTAACACTCTATATGTTGTAATAAGTGGAAATGTATCATTATATAAATTAAATGAAAATGGGCAAAAACGCGTGATTTTTATATTGGGAAAAGGTAAAGTGGTCAATGAATCAATGATGGATTTACCTGCATCAGTTAACTGCGAAATATTTGAAGAAGCACAAATCTTAAGCTATGATAAAAATATATTTTTAAGTATTATGGAAAAAGATTTTAATCTTACAAAAAGTGTTATGTATTCTTTAGATATGAAGGTTAGAAGATTATATCGGCAGTTAAAAAATTCAACAGGAGTTTTGAAAATGGAAAAAAAGCTTGCTGCAAAGCTTTGGAAATTGAGTAAGGATTACGGTGTGAAATGTGATACTGGTGTAATAATTAATATGAATATAAGTGTCACATATTTAGCTGATCTTCTAGGATCAAAAAGAGAAACAATATCTAGATCGCTTAAAATACTTTCAAATGAAAAGTTAATAGAATACGATAATAAAAAAATAAAAGTTATAAATCAAGAAAAATTATCTCGATTTTTTAAAGCACCGTGATGAAAATCACGGTGCTTTAAATTTTAATAACTTATAATTAAGTTAAAAATATGTATGCTTAGGAAAGGGGAAATTATAGTATGTTTTGTGAAGAATTTAACAGTGTTATTATGGCAGCAAAGGCAAAAGTTAATTTATTAAAGAAAAATTCTCTAGGATATTTCTTGAGTTCTATGCTTGCAGGACTTTATGTAGGTATGGGGATCATGCTCATATTCACTATTGGAGGGTTATTAAGTGCCAGTAATTCACCTGCAACAAAAATAGTAATGGGAGTATCATTTGGTATCGCACTTAGCTTAGTTATTATGGCTGGTTCGGAACTTTTCACAGGAAATAATTTTATAATGACAGCAGCTTCTTTAAGTAAAGAAGTAAAGTGGAGCGACACATTAAAAGTATGGATAGTTTGTTTTATAGGTAATTTAGTAGGATCTATTATTGCAGGATATATGTTTTATGCAACAGGGCTTTCAGCAGGAGCAGTTGGGGAATTTATTGCAAAGACTTCAGCTACAAAAATGAGTATTCCATTTTTACCATTATTGATGCGCGGAGTATTTTGTAATATTTTAGTTTGTTTAGCTACCTGGTGTAGTTTTAAATTAAAAAGTGAATCTGGAAAGCTTATTATGATATTTTGGTGCTTGTTTGCATTTATAACTGCAGGCTTTGAGCATAGCGTTGCAAATATGACTCTTTTAACAATTGGGTTGCTTAATCCAGGAGCAGCTAATGTTAGCGTAATGGGTTATGCATATAACATTGGAGTGGTAACACTTGGGAATATAATTGGTGGGGCAGTATTTTTGGCATTACCTTATTATATAATCTCAAGAAAAAAGTAAAGGAGTAAGCTTATGGGATATAAATTAAGTAAAAACAATATAAATGATATTTTTGAACAATTATCAGAGGAATACGTAATATATGCACCTAAGTTATTTGCAGGAGAAGGTACTTATTCTGATACTGATAGAGTGCGTTATGGGGAAATAAAAGCAATAGATGATATAGTATTTGATAAAAAGGCGGAATATTCATACAAAGAAGTATTGCTTCCCATTTCACAGGCACTATTTTTCTTTACAGAAGATTCCATAAAAGAAGCAGATGCGCCTAAAAAAGGAGCAATTATATTTTTAAGAAGTTGTGATTTGCATGCAGTTAAACGTATGGATGATATTTACTTAAGAAATGGACAAGAAGATCATTATTATAAAAGAATAAGAGAAAATGCAAAATTTATATTAATGGGATGTGAAAATTCATTTGAAAATTGCTTTTGTGTAAGCATGGAAACTAATGAGACAGATGAGTATAATGCATATTTAAAAGTAGAAAATGATTTTGTTTTTGTAGATATAAAGGATGAAGAATTAGAAAAAATATTTATTAGTAATGAAAAAGTAGAGGTTAAGCCTGATTTTGTCTCAAGTAATAATGTAAGCGTTTCGATACCGGAAAATCTTTCTTTAGATGTTATGAAATCAGAAATGTGGAAAGAGTACAGCAGTCGTTGTATTGCTTGTGGAAGATGTAATTTTGTATGTCCTACATGTACTTGCTTTACAATGCAGGATGTTTTTTATACTGATAATGGAAAAGCAGGGGAAAGACGTAGAGTGTGGGCATCTTGTCATGTAGATGGATTTACAAATATGGCAGGAGGCCACAGTTTTAGATTAGATAAAGGACAACGTATGCGTTTTAAAGTGTTGCATAAAGTTTATGATTATAAGAAGAAATGGGGATATCACATGTGCGTTGGATGTGGAAGATGTGATGATATCTGTCCAGAATATATATCTTTCTCTAATTGTGTAAACAAATTAAATGATGGTATGAAAGAGGTGTCACAAAATGAGTAAAAATGAATATATTCCTTTTTTATCAGAAATTAAAGAAGTAATTAAACATACAGAAATAGAGTATACTTTCCGTATGGAATTTCATGGAGATGTAAAACCTGGGCAATTCTTTGAAGTCTCACTCCCAAAGTTTGGTGAAGCGCCTATTTCAGTAAGCGGTATAGGCGATGGAACTGTAGATTTAACAATAAGAAGAGTTGGTAAAGTAACTAATGAAATTTTTAATAATTATATTGGAGACAAATTATTTTTAAGAGGACCTTATGGAAATGGATTTGATCTTGAAAATTATAAAGGAAAAGAATTAATAGTAGTTGCAGGAGGTACGGGACTTTCTCCAGTAAGAGGTGTTGTAGATTATTTTGCAAAAAATTTAAGTAGTGGAGAAGGCTTTACTTTAATTGCTGGCTTTAAATCACCAAGTGATGTTTTATTTAAAGATGATATTAAAGTGTGGAAAGATAACATTAATCTTATTTTAACTGTGGATAATGCAGAAGAAAATTATGATGGAAATGTAGGGATGGTTACGAAATATATTCATGAGCTTCCGATTAAGGATATTAATAATGCAGTAGTTATAGTAGTAGGACCTCCTATTATGATGAAATTCACTGTAGCAGAATTTTTAAAACGAGGAATACAAGAAAACAATGTTTGGATTTCTCAAGAAAGAAAAATGTGTTGCGGAATTGGTAAATGTGGACATTGTAAAATAGATGACACTTATATTTGTTTAGATGGACCTGTTTTTAATTATTCAAAGGGTAAATCCTTAATAGATTAGGAGGAATGCAGCTGTGGATTTAAATACTAAAAAAATCAAAAAAAATGCTTTCAGAGTTACAAAAGTAAGAGGAGTAACTGCTTCTAGAGTTAGGGTTCCAGGTGGACATTTAGATGCAGAACTACTAGGAAAAATACAAGAAATCTCAGAGAAATATGGTAATGGTACAGTTCATATAACTACTCGTCAAGGTTTTGAAATTCCAGGAATAAGATTTGAAGATATGGATAAGGTTAATGAATTATTACAGCCTATTATCGAAAAATTAGATATAAATCAAGAGATTCCAGGGAAAGGATATACAGCAGCAGGAACCCGAAATGTGTCTGCATGTATTGGAAACAATGTTTGTCCATTTGCTAACTATAATACAACAAACTTTGCTAAGAAAATTGAAAAGGCAATTTTTCCAAATGACTTACACTTTAAAATTGCATTAACAGGCTGTCCTAATGATTGTATTAAAGCTAGAACTCATGATTTTGGCATAATTGGAATGACAGAGCCACAATATAATATTGATAGATGTGTAAGCTGCATGGCATGCGTGAAAGCCTGCAAGAAAAAATCAGTAGGAGCACTTGAAGCTGTTAATTATAAAATTGTAAGAAATAAAGAAAAATGCATTGGCTGTGGTGAATGTGTAAATGCATGTCCAACAGGTGCATGGACAAGAAGTAAAAAAAAATATTATAAGTTGGCTCTTATGGGAAGATCGGGAAAGAAGAATCCACGTCTTGCTGAAGATTTCTTAATTTGGACTGATGAACAAAGCATAATTAAAATAATATTAAATACCTATAAGTTTGTTGAAGAATATATAGATAAAGATGCTCCAGGTGGAAAAGAACATATAGGATATATTATTGATAGAGTTGGCTTCGAAGAATATAAGAAGTGGGCTTTAGAGGGTATAGAATTCCCAGAAAAAACTATTATTAAAGACCGTATTTACTGGAGTGGAATACATTTTTGCTAGATTAAAGCTATTGCAAATAACTTGAAATGAAGCAATGAACAACCGAAATAGAATGCGTATATGCATTCTATTTCTTTGTTTTGCTACCATTTTAAGTATTTCATAAATACCTATATGAAAATTTATATTTATATGTATTAAAGATTGTAAATATTTTTTAAAAGGATTTTTATAGTTAGCAATATAATTTAAAGCTGCGCAGAAAATATGATACATATGAAATGACCTAGAAAATGCAAGCATTCTGGATTATTCTATGGTGTCATAAAAATAAATAGCAAAAGATTATTACTTGTAACAAATGAAACAGATTGTTTTTTCATTTACCTGTAAAATGAATTCATAAGGTAATTCAAGAAAAGATATCCAAAAGAAAATATAAATAAAAATTTATTTTATCCGATAGCTGGCATCCGTAACACTCAAACTTCTTTAATCTGGAGATAACGGATGCACGCTCATGGATAAGTTCAACTAAGACTTATATGGAGATCAAACTCAACCTGAATCAAGTTTCACTTGATAAAATTTAAATTACGGAGGAGATATTAAGATGGATAATAAAATGTTTTGTTTTCAATGTCAAGAAGCAGCAGGATGTACAGGCTGTACTGTAAGAGGAGTATGTGGTAAGACTCCAGATCTAGCAAAAATGCAGGACTTATTAATATATACAACTAGAGGATTATCAGAAGTAGCAACTAGAGCTAGAGAACAAGGAGTTATTGTATCTGGAGAAATTAATACTACAGTTACAATGAATCTTTTCACAACTATAACTAATGCTAACTTTGATAAAGAAGTATTTTATGGAAGAGTAAAAGAAACTTTAAGATTAAAGGATGAATTATTAGCAAAATTAAATAATAAAGAAAATTTAAGTACAGCTGCTTTATATACTGCTGAAACTAGAGAAGATATGGAAGCAAAAGCAGAAACAGTTGGAGTATTATCAACAGAAAATGAAGACATAAGAAGTTTAAGAGAACTTGTTACTTATGGATTAAAAGGTTTATCTGCATATATGAAACATGCAAATGCTTTAGGATATGAAGATGAAAATATATGTGCATTCATGCAAAAAGCTCTATCATTAACAGCAGATAATAAGGTAACAATAGACGAATATATAGCATTAACTTTAGAAACAGGAAAAGTTGGTGTTGATGGAATGGCTTTATTAGATAAAGCTAATACAGAAAGTTATGGCAATCCAGAAATAACAAAAGTTAATATAGGAGTAGGTAAAAATCCAGGAATCTTAATTTCAGGACATGACTTAAAAGATTTAGAACAATTATTAATTCAAACAGAAGGAACAGGAGTAGACGTTTATACTCATTCTGAAATGTTACCAGCTCACTATTATCCACAATTAAAGAAATATTCACACTTAGTAGGTAACTACGGAAATGCTTGGTGGAAACAACCAGAAGAATTCGAAAGTTTTAATGGACCAATACTTATGACAACTAACTGTATAGTTCCTCCAAAGGATAGCTATAAAGGAAGATTATACACTACTGGTGCATCAGGATATGAAGGATGTACTCATATTGCAGCTGACGAAAATGGGAAGAAAGATTTCTCAGCTATTATAGAACAAGCTAAGAAATGTGCACTTCCAACTCAAATTGAAGAAGGAGAAATTGTAGGTGGATTTGCTCACAACCAAGTATTAGCCTTAGCCGATAAAGTAGTTGATGCTGTTAAATCAGGAGCTATAAAGAAATTCTTTGTTATGGCAGGATGTGATGGTAGACAAAAATCAAGATCATACTACACAGATTTTGCTGCAGCACTTCCAAAAGATACTGTTATATTAACAGCAGGTTGTGCAAAATATAAATATAACAAGTTAGATTTAGGAGATATCGGTGGAATTCCAAGAGTTTTAGATGCAGGACAATGTAATGACTCATATTCATTAGCAGTAATTGCATTAAAACTTAAAGAAGTATTTGGTCTTGAAGATATAAATGAATTACCAATAGCATTTAATATTGCATGGTATGAACAAAAAGCAGTAATAGTTTTATTATCTCTATTACACTTAGGAGTAAAGAATATTCACTTAGGACCAACACTTCCAGCATTCCTTTCAGCAAATGTAGCTAAAGTTTTAGTTGAAAACTTCGGTATTGGCGGAATTACAAATGTTGAAGATGATATGGAAATGTTTTTAAAATAAAAATTGAAGAGTATTTACTACAGTATTGAAT
>JAEZKY010000205.1 GCA_023435985.1 Bacillota bacterium
GTACCAAAATGTTGGATAAAAAATAGTAGACATAGTATTGTTATTACAATTGTAATAATTATATCTTGATCTCTGCCAAAAAGGGCATTAAAACTTGGAATCAGCTTTAAGCCTTCAATTGATGACGTTACAGTTACAGCAGGAGTTAACATTCCGTCTGCAAGTAATGCAGCTCCACCAATCATAGCTGGAATAATAAGCCACTTTGCACGATTACGTACTAAAGTAAAAAGAGAGAAAATTCCGCCTTCACCTTTATTATCTGCTTTTAATGTTATAAAAACGTATTTTATTGTTGTCAAAATTGTTATTGTCCAAAAAATCAGAGATAAAGCTCCAATAATAAATTCTTCAGATATATGTCCTAACCCACCGTTGCCTTGAATAATTGATTTCATTACATAAAGTGGTGATGTTCCAATATCTCCATAAACTACGCCTAGTGCTACTAAGATTCCCCCTAAACTTACTTTAGTAACATTATTATGTTTATTAATTGATTTCATATAAACCTTCCTTTTCAAGAAATATAATTATAAATATAGTATGCCTTGTTTTAACACTAAATATTATGATATCATCTACGAAAAATAGTAGTCAAATTATTAAAAGTTAGATAATGAAACAAATTGTCAAAATTACAAACCCAATATCGTTTACATGAGAGAATTCAGACTAAATTAAATAAAATTTTTAACCAAATCTTGAGATGTGAAAATTCCCATCAGATCTTTTTTTAACCCTTTCATTTCTTTGAAATCCTTTCTACATTTAAAATCTAAAATAAAGATTATTTAATTAAAAATGAAGCAGTAGTTGGACCGCTCCAGACTACTGCTCAAAAAATAAATAACTTATAATTAAGCTATATATATGACATTAAATTATTAATCAAAGATCCACTTATACAAAATAAATTCCTCTACTTGTTTAAGCATAAATTTGCTTCTTAGCAGCATTCAATTTTATCTATACAATTTAAAGCTTTTTCTTTTACTCTCTTACATCCATCTTTTAATCCTTTTTCATATCCTTCTGAAAGTCCTTCAGTTTTACCTTTTGCATATCCTTCATAGAATCCCTTTTGCTCACCTTTCCTGCATCCTTCGCTGAAGCCATCTTCTTTGCCCTCTTCATAGCCTTTATGGAACCCATTTTTTTCTCCTACTTCAACTCCCTTATAATATCCTTTTTTAATACCTGCCTTATAAGCTTCTTCTAATGCATCGGCAGTTGGACATTCTCCTTTTTCTAAACATATTTCTTTTTTCTCTTCTTTTTCCTCACATTTATCATGCTTATCACATTTATCATACTTATTATATTTGTCATATTTTTCATATTCATCATATTTATCTTCATAATAGCTACTCATTTTTATTCCTCCTGCTATTAATTATTTAATCAGTATTTTCTACTTATATACTATGTCAGTTAACTTAATTTGCTATAGATTTTAAAAAACTTTTAATTTAACCTAATGCAGTTTAATCTTCCAAACTATTAATTATTATTTCTAAAAAATAAAGGCAGACTAAGCATTTCTACCTAAATCTACCTATATTTCATAATACGAGAATATGTGCTATTTGCTATTATAAAAACATAGCAAAATTAATGACTTCATCATTTAAATTTATCCAACTAAATTTTCTCCATCTTTAAATGCCCTTAAAGATAACTCATCAAACACTGCTAGATCAGGATTGTGACTAGTTCCACAGTAATGAATACTATCCTCCAATTTCCAACCTAATTCTTCTAACATATTATTAGCATATTTAATACCCTCTGCACCTATTTTAGGATCTGGGTTTCCTTGGGCAAATATTGTTATTAATTTTTTACCTGGATATTTTGGCTTATAATCATTTCCAAGCATTGGGAATGTACGATCAAACCAAACCTTTGCTTGCCCTGTAATTTTATAGTAATAGATTGGCGATCCAAACACAATAGCATCTGCTTCCTTAATAGCTTCATACATTGGTTGAAGGTAATCATTAACAGCACAACCATCATGGGTACGGCAATACATACATCCTTGACATCCACGTATTCCAGGATCATTTAAATCAAATTCAATAACTTCAGCACCTTTGGATTTTGCTCCCTTTGCCACTTGTTCTAATAATTTTCCAGTATACCCGTTCTTTCTTGGACTTCCGTTAAAAATAACTACTTTTGACATTTCATCTCTCTCCTTTTAATATAAAACTTTCTTCAGTCAATTGACTTATCTATTGACTAACTTCATTATATTAAGTAACATATAAATCAACAAGTACGCAAAAAATATTTAGTCACTAATATTTATATAAGTAATGGAGGTTGCTTTATGGAAGATTGTTCTGTTGCGTTTGCTATGGGTGTTATAGGTGGCAAATGGAAACTATTAATAATTTGGACCATGTCCCAAAATGGAGTTATCCGATTTAATGAACTGCAGAGAAAAATTGATGGCATATCCAGTCTTATGCTATCAAAAAATTTAAAAGAACTTGAAGAAGATGCTCTTGTTATTCGTCATCAATACAATGAAATTCCACCAAGAGTAGAATATGAATTATCAAAACTTAGTCAAAAACTTATAGTTGCTTTAAAGGCTCTTGGTGAATGGGGGAATGAAGTTTATAACTATAAACATCCATCTGTTTAACATAAACATGCAGTTGATGAATTTTGAGATAAGATACATTTATTTTAGAATAAATTATAACAAAAATATGATTAAAAAATCATTTCTTAATCCCAAATATAAATTTAACTTTATTTTAAGATAATATTTATATTATCTTAATCATTTTGACACAATACTAAGATAATTATTGTTTATAATAATATCATAAGTTATTTTAAAACTTATTCTAATTTCCCCTATTTAAATATACATAACTTAGGATAGCTTGTTAAGAAACAGGCTATCCTTTTTTATTCTATATTTATTTTATTAATAATTTATATTCAAATAATTATTGAGTTTGTATAAATTTTTTATAGTTTTCTATTCTATCTTCTGTATTTGTTTTCTTTAGCCAAATCTTATATCTAAAGATGATTTCTTCTATTTTTTGCAAGCTTAGTTTATCATTTTTTTCTTTTTTCATTTTTACATACATATTAATTTTCATTATATTCCCCAATTTCATCACCCCTCTTACGCCTATACCTATTATATATATGCTTGATTTAAATTATTGTGATTAAAATTATACAAAAAATAAAGCTAGACTATACATACTTATAATCTACCTTTATTTAACTCCAATCACATTATTCCTATCTAACCCATTTCCTACAAGAATAGAATACAGCGTACCATCTGTTTTCATATCCATAATTTTTTCGTTTAATGCGTTTAAAAATGATATATCATTTTTTCTAACTGCTATTCCTATAATTCCTTGCAATTCAGGAGTATAATCTTTGAATGTTCTTAAAAAAAGATTTGTTTCTTTTTTCAAAAAATAATTTATAACAACAGAATCCGCTACTCCTGCATCAACTTTTCCACTATTTATAGCAGCCAATAAATCAGGTATATTTTCAAAGATTACCACACCTTTTACTAAATTACTCTTCTTCCAATTTTGTGCCAAATTCTCAAAAGCCGTACCTCTTTCCACTCCTACCATAGCATTTTTTAAATCATCTTTAAAATTAATTTTTGAAGCTTTTGGAACAATAACAACTTCTGATTCCTTATACAATGGCTCAGTAAAAGCTACAATTTTTTCTCGTTCAGGAGTTATATATATTCCATTGGCTGCCATGTCTACGCTGTCGTCAGTATTTAGTTCACTGAATAAATTTGCAAATGATACCTCTTTCATCTCAATTTTATTGATTCCAAGCCTCCTTGCAATTTCTGTTATAATATCAGCATCAATTCCAACAAAACTATCTGCTTGAGAATTTTTATGAAAAAATGGAATTTCATTTGCTGATGCAACAGTTAGTATTCCTTTCTTTTGAATTGTTTGTAACCTATCTTGTTCAATTGAATTATTTGCTGTGATACTATCATTAATACCTGAACCGTATTCAATTATCATTCCAATAAAACTTATAATAACGATTAAAGCAAATATTCTTTTCATTAATAAAAATTTCCTCCAAGGCATATTCATTTTTATAGTTATTTTCTTTGATTGAGATTTAAATTATTCACGTTTCAAAAAAATACAGTCAAAATTACTGACTGTATTTTTGTATAACAACTTAAACTATCTAATATAGTAGAATCTCTCTTATTACGAGTAAATACCAGCAAATAATTTGCTGGTATTTACAATTCTGCATCACTCTATTAGATTATCTATTTTGTTACAGTAACCTTGCATGTTGATTTCTTTTTGCTTCCATCACTTGCTGTACATGTAATTGTTGCTGTTCCTTTAGATACTGCTGTTATTTTTCCATTACTGTCTACTTTGGCAACCTTTTTATTGCTTGATTTCCATTCTACTGCTTTATTAGTTGCTGTATTGGGAGCAATTGTTGCTATTAATGTTGATGTGTTCCCTTTTGCTATACTTAAGCTTGACTTATTTAATGTTATTCCTGTTATTTTAGATGTTGATGTACTTGTTACAGTTACTTTACATGTTGCTTTTTTCTTACTTGTATCCTTTGCTTTACATGTAATTGTTGCTGTTCCTTTAGATACTGCTGTTATTTTTCCATTGCTATCTACTTTGGCGACCTTTGTATTGCTTGACTCCCATTTCACTGCTTTATTAGTTGCTGTATTGGGAGTTATTGTTGCTGTTAGTGTTGTTGCATTCCCTTTTGCTATACTTAAGCTTGAGTTACTTAAAGTTATTCCTGTTACCCTTGTTGTTGATGCAAATGCCATTGACGTTGGCACTAAGTTTATACACATTATAATTACAACTAATGATTTTATAACCTTTTTTCCTACTTTTTTAAACATATTATTTTATTCCCCTTATAATATATATTTTTTTATATATATTTTAGCATTATCATCTACTTATTACAATTATAAGATAACAAACAAAATTCTAGGAAATAATAATATATGCTATATAGAATGAACTTTCTAATCAGGTCATAATTATTTTTACGTAATATTTCTGTATTGTAATATAACACATTTTATAAATTTCGACGTTTATGCATATCATAAAATATGAAAGGTGGTTTTGCTAATGAAAAAATTTATTTCAATGTCCTTTATTTTATTATTTTTATTCTCTAATATTATTGGTGCAACGCCTTCTATTACATCGAATGTATTTAAGGAAGGAGTTTATAATTTATCTGACTTCGAATCTGTTTTAAAAGATAAGATTTATGAAATTCAAAATGTCTCTACAAGTAAAAGTGCCTATGTAATTGTTTTAGATAATAACTTAGTTACACTTCAATCTATCCGATTAGATCCACAATCCATTAAGTACAACTTAACACCTTTAAAATCTAATTACAAAATAATTATAACTGGTGATGGAGATGTATATATTTCATAAAAATGCAGTAATTGGCTTGTTCTTATATATGATTCAGAACTCAGGATAACTTGTTCCTACTTATACAAGTTATCCTTTTTATAATTAATTAGATGGATTATTCATATTATTATATTTTGCTTTTAGAAATAACTTAATTATTTAAAAATCCAATTATTTCAACCTTTACTTAACTTCTTTTCCTATAGAAAATGCACTTCCTACTTTATCTCCTATTCCATAATAACTAAATTCACTGCCTGCAAATGAAATAGGTTTAATTTTATTTATATCCTGATTTCCTTTTTCATCAATCATTTCCTCACTAACTTTTACATCCACTATCTCACCTATGAATTGAGTATGTAGACCTAATTCAATAATTTTTATTAACTTACATTCTATATTTATTGGGAACTCCTCAACATATGGTGCATCCACATGTGTTCCCTTTGTTGCAGTTAAACCAGTATCCTTAAATTTATCATTATTTTTTCCACTTACAATTCCAAAATAGTCTATTTCTTTTATATAGTTTTCACTTGGAATACTAATTGTAAATACTTCGTTTCTAATAATATTTTCATAAGTAAGAGTGGCTTTTCTAAGGGATATTCCTATAGCTGCAGGCGATCCTGAAACTATACCTCCAAATGAAGCTGTCATTACATTGGGGCTCTTATCTTCATTATATGTTCCTATTGCAAGAACTGGTAATGGATTCATTATTGGTTTTATACCTATACTTTTTTTCATATTCATTCACCTTCCAAATACATTTTTATTTAATTATAATTGAGCTTTAATTTTTAATTAAGCAATCAAGTAAACCAATTTTTTCTATACTGCATCTTTATTTTACCTCCACATTGAACTTCATATACCTATATGATATGATTACTTTAACACCTTCAAGTAACTTGAAGTCAAGTAAATTTAGGAGATTTTTTATGGAAAATTATAAATCTGGAAATGAACCAATCTATACCATTGATCAAGTATCAAAAATAACCAATTTATCAAAACCTACTATCAGGTATTATGAAGATATTGAATTGCTTCCAAATGTATTTCGAGATAAAAATAATATCCGTTTGTTTTCTGATAATAATATAAGTAGATTAAAAACAATCCAATGTATGAGAAGTAATGGATTTGGAATTAAACTGATTCGTCATTATTTTGACAAGGATTCAGTTGAACTTAAAGAACGTTATTTAATGCTTTTAGATCAAGAAAAATTACTTTTAGAAAAAAAAGAGGAGCTTGACAAGCAACTTGCTTTTATTCAACATAATAAACTTGAATTTGAAAAAGAGTTGAAATTAAAAAATAAGTAAAAATATATAGCTTGCATTTTATATTTTCACTTAGCCCAGATGGGTATCTACTACCCGAGTTAAATAAAACTATTGACATGTGCATATATGTGCATATATAATTTAATTGGTGATGCAAATGGAAAATCAAAATAATTTATTAGAATGTGGCAGAAACATCGAGCAAAGTATCGATTTTGAATTTTATAAAGCTCTTTTTGATCCTGTTAGAAGTGAAATCTTAAAGTTTCTCGCAATACATGGGAAGAAAAATATCACAGAAATTGCAGAAAACTTTACTCAAGATAGATCCGTTATTTCAAGGCATTTGGAATTAATGAATCGATATGGAATTTTAAACAAGGAAAAACAAAATAGAAGCACTTTTTATGAACTCAATAAGGAACACATTCTCGAAAAATTTGAGATGACTACAAACAACTTAAAAGAACTTATACAAAAATAAGATATATTAGAAAAAGGCAATAATGCCTTTCTCTTTTAATATAAACATGCATAAATGTGCACTAATACATTTAATAATAAATAATTTTGAAAGGATTTGATAAAATGAATCTTATTACCGTAAATGAAGAAAAATGTATAAACTGTGGACTATGTGTTAAAGATTGTCCTGTAAAGTTACTAAAGATGGGTACACACGGGCCTGAAGAAATAGACAAAGCTAATGCGAATTGTATTGCTTGTGGACATTGTACCGCCATATGTCCTAATGCTGCAATAGACAATAAAAAGTCACCTTTAAGAGATCAAATTGAATTAAAAGATTTTTCTAAATTAAGTGAGACTCAAGCGGAATATTTTTTAAGATCTCGCCGTTCTATCAGAAATTATAAAACTGAACCTGTATCAAAAGAAAAATTAACAAAATTGATTGATGTTGCAAGATTAGCTCCTACTGCAACCAACAGTCAAGGCATATCTTTTATTGTAGTTCAAAATAGGCAATTACTTGAACAAGCTTTAGAAATTACTATTCAAATGATAGAAAGCTCCCCTTTAAGACATTTAGTTGAAGATGCTGTCCAAAGTTATAGAGAGGATGGGTATGATTCAGTTTTCCGCGGTGCTCCAAATTTAATAATTGCAACATCAGATAAAAATTTTCCAAATGGACGTGATAATGCTGTTTCATCCTTAACTTATCTTGAATTATACGCCCCTTCCTTAGGACTTGGATCATGCTGGGCAGGAATTTTTGAGTATTGCATAGCTATTGAAAACTCACCACTACTTAAATTATTTAATATTTCTGAAGATAAAAAAGTTGTTGGCGCAGTTATGGTCGGTTATCCTAAGTATAGTTACAAGAGATTAGTTGATAGAAATCCATTAGAAGCTACTTTTATAGAATAATATTAAGCCTATACCCATTACAAAATTGTAGTGGGTATAAATTGATTTCTAATTCTTTAATTTAATGGCTCATAATTTAAAATTCCCCAAATGATCTATTTTTTCTCCTTATTCTATCCCTACTACATTTTTTGCATTTTAGTCTTTAATATATGCATTTCATGCAATTTACTTCATAATATGTATTTTTTTCACCTAAAATTATGTTATGCTATCAATATCTAATTTTAAAGAACAACATAAAATTAGAGAAAATATAAAATTAATATTTACAAAGGAGGTAAATAAAAATGTATATGCTACTTACAATCAGATCCAGATGTTCAAGAGTAACTTGAGATGTGCTAATTATTATAGCACCATAAGTTATGGAACGTTTACTGAATATAGTTATCTAATGTAAACGTTGTGATATTTTGAAAAATTATTACTTACAAATTCAAAATATGATTACTTAGATAATTCCATTACAAAATATTATTCAGTGGACCTCTTTAGACGATGCACACAGTTATGCAGTTTATTTAAAGCACAATAATCCTTTAAAAAAGATCAATATAGAAAATAAGGAGTGTGTAATAAAATTATGAAAGGTAAAAGCAAAATTATATCGATTATATTAACATTAGCAATGGCAATAAATATATCTTTCTCGGATATGCCAGCAATGTCTGCCACTGCTGATATAGGAAGAATTGAAGCTGAAGACTATACGGCTATGAGTAATGTACAAACTGAAGCCTGCTCAGATGGCGGTCTGGACGTTGCCTATATAGATCAAGGTGATTGGATGGACTATTCTGTAAATGTACAGACTGCAGGTACCTATAAAGTTGAATTTAATGTAGCTAGTCCATATTCGTCAACTAAACTTCAACTATTACAAGGTACAAAAGAATTAGCCACTTTGGAAATACCTAATACAGGTGGATGGCAAACTTGGCAGACAATTAGTACTTCCGTAACCTTAAATGCGGGAACTCAAACCTTACGTGTATTAGGTGCTACTAATGGATGGAATTTTAATTGGATCAACTTTACTTTGTTAAATCCGACTTCTAATCCAGATTCTAAAAATCTTGCATTAAACAAAACCGGTAAAGCATCCTCAGGTACAGCAAATCTTGCCTTTGACAATAATAGTGGAACTCGCTGGGAATCTGATTTTTCTGATCCTCAATGGATTTATGTGGATCTTGGTGAAAATAAAACTGTAAGTAGTGTAAAACTTAATTGGGAAACAGCAAGTGCAAAATCTTACACAATACAAGTATCTACAGATGCTAGTACTTGGACAGATGTCTATTCTCAAACAAACGGAGCTGGAGGAGTTGAAAATATCTCCTTTAATCCTGTAACAGCAAGGTATGTAAAAATGAATGGTACTACCAGAAATACTATTTATGGCTATTCCTTGTGGGATTTTGAAGTTTATGGTTCATCAGATAATCAAGATGAGGTAACCATTCCAATTATTGGGCCATATGTTCAGTATCTTGAGATTTCTCTCAGTCCTAAGGATTTAAGTGGTGCTGCAACACTTAAATCACAAAATACCAACATCAATACAACCATGAAATATAAAGTTGGCGACACTGTAACATTAGGTGTCTACTACATGGTTGACAAGAAAAACGTACAATTCCGTACTACAGATGCAAATGGAAATGAAATAAAAGGCAACCCATTAACTTTTACTGTACAGGAAGACTCAGTAATAAATGTAGATGTTACTGATAATACTGGAATTGCAGCTCCTACATTTACGCCTAATGGTGGAACTTACAGCAACGCACAAAATGTCACAATAAGCTGCGCTACACCAGATGTTGTTATTAAATATACTACTGATGGTTCAGCACCAACTGATTCATCTCAAACATATACAAATCCAATTAATGTAGCAAATACAACCACTATAAAAGCTATTGCAACTAAGTCAGGAATGTCAGCTTCAGCTGTATCAACAGCAACCTATACTATTGATTCAACCTTAGTAAATTATGCAGCAAATAAAACAGGACAAGCATCTTCAGGCATAGCAAACCTTGCTTTTGACAACAATAGCGGTACACGCTGGGAATCCGATTTTTCTGATCCTCAATGGATTTATGTTGACCTTGGTGAAAACAAATCTGTAGGTCAAGTGAAACTTAATTGGGAAACAGCAAGCGCAAAATCATACAAAATACAGGTATCTACAGATGCAAATAATTGGACAGACGTATATACTCAAGCTAACGGTTCAGGAGGCACAGAAAATATCTCCTTTAATGGCGTTACTGCAAGGTATGTAAGAATGTATGGCACTACTAGAAATACAGGATATGGATATTCTTTGTGGGATTTTGAAGTTTATGCACCAATGGCTCCTAAACTTGATGCTCCTACATTTACAGTAGCACCTGGTGATTATAAAAGTGTTCAGAGCGTAGGTATTAATTCTGTTTCTGGTGCAACAATAAAGTATACAACGGATGGATCAATACCTACAGAAGCATCAGCAACTTACACAGGTCCTATTAATGTCTCAACATCAACTGAAATAAAAGCTATTGCCATAAAATCAGGTATGAGAAACTCAGACGTAGCTAGTGCAAAATATAATATTGTAGGTTTATTCGTTCTCTCTCCAATTAATGG
This sequence comes from Bacillota bacterium, assembly GCA_023435985.1. GTDB lineage: Bacteria > Bacillota > Clostridia > Clostridiales > Clostridiaceae > Clostridium. Next base: position 10,814 of record JAEZKY010000205.1, read on the forward strand.
TAAAATGATAACTGATACAAGAACTCCTACCCTAACTTGGGAAGCCAAGCAAGGCGCAGTAAAATATGAAGTATGGGTTAATGTAACTCAAAATAATTATGATTGGAATGCACCTGGAAATCTTTTAGATAGATATACTAAGGTTGCAGAAGTAACTGATACAAAATGTGTCACACCATCATTAGTTGATAGATGGACATACAAATGGTATGTTGTAGCCGTTGACGCAGCTGGAAATAAAACACAATCAAACATCGGTCAATTCAGTATTTATCTACCATATCTAGAGCAAGTGGATGATGGTATAAATATTATTAATGGCTGCCGTGATTTAAATAAAGATGGTACAATTGAACCTTATGAAGACTGGCATAACACAGTCGATACACGTTTAGATGATCTTATGTCTAGAATGACAGATACAGAAAAGATAAATCAAATGTTCTTTTCACCAGAAGATCTTAATAACTATAATACAATGGCTGGTTATGTATTTTCTTATGGAACTGAAGACTTCATGAGAGATGCTCAAACAAAAGTAGCAAGAGAATCAAGACTTGGTATCCCAGTTAGCTTTACTGGAGATAAAATTCAAGGGTGGAAGACTGTTTTCCCAACTGAATTAGGTCTAGCAGCAACTAGAAACCTTAATTTAACTTGGCAATGTGGGGATCTTCAACGTAGAGAACAAAAAGCCTTTGGATTTACTGGTACACTTTCACCTTTAGCTGAAGTTGATACTAAAGTTCTCTACCCTCGTTTCCAAGAAGGCTGCGGTGAAAATGCAGATTATGCTGCTGCAGAAGTACGTGCTATGGTTGCCGGAATGCAAGGAGGTCCAGAACTAAATCCTAAATCAATTTTAATTACCGTTAAGCATTGGCCTAGCCAAGGTGCTGGTGGTGAAGGTGCTCTAACTTATGATGCCACTACTATTAAATATCATATGAAAACTTGGTATGCAGCAATGGATGCAAATTGCAGTTCAATTATGCCTGGCTATAGTTCAGCTCCATACTTAGATCCTACTGGTGAAGGTGCTGGATCAAGTAAGCCAACCCTTGATTATTTACGAAACGAACTCGGTTTCAAAGGAGTAATTATAACTGACTGGCTAGCTGCTGATACTGATAATTCAGTTAAATGCATAAATGCAGGCAGTGATGTTATGGGAGGGGCTCCTGCTTCTGGAACTGATTTTAATACATTAATCAATTCTGTTGGCATGGATAGAATTACTGAAGCTGTTCGGGCAATCCTTAACACAAAAATTAGAATGGGTCTTTTAGAGAACCCATATGGTGATCCAGATTATCCTACTACTATATGGCACAGCCCAGATAGCCAAAATATCGTCAACGAAGCTGCTCGTGAATCTCTTACACTTTTGAAGAATGACGGTATTCTTCCACTAAAGGTTAATAGTGGTGATACGATTGTAGTTGGAGGTCCTAGAGCTACCAGCGATGATGCGGCTAATGATAATATTGCAAATGTTATATGGCAATCAATTTATCATGATAATCCCGAAGCAAAATCTTATTATCAAGGTATAAAAGACAGGGCAGGTTCAGGTGTCAATGTAGTTCTTGATGATGCTAACAATCCGAAAGCTGCAGTAGTTGTTATTGGTGAAAAGAGCTATACTCATGGCAC
>JAEZKY010000217.1 GCA_023435985.1 Bacillota bacterium
ACTTAATGCTGCACAATACATGGATTATATATTTGGGTTATTATTCTTAAAGAGAATGAATGATCAGTTTCAGGTGGAACAGGATAAAAAGAAAGAAGAATTTGAATCCATGGGATTACCAGATGAAGAAGTAAAGTTGTTAATAGAAGATCCATCAATATATGAGAATTTTTATGTACCTCAAAGAGCAAGATGGTCAAAATTAAAGGACTTAACATTAAACATAGGGCCAGAGTTAGATAAGGCATTCAAGGCAATAGAAGATGAACCTAAAAATGCAGAATTAATAGGGGTACTTACTACTGCTAATTACAATGATAAGGAAAGAGTTCCAGATAAGAAGTTATCTCAACTTCTAATACTTTTTAGTGAGTTACCTTTAGCAAATGATAATCTTGAAAGTAAAGATATATTAGGTAATGCATATGAATATTTAATTAAACAATTTGCAGACCAAGGTGGTACTAAGGGGGGCGAATTCTATACTCCTGAACAGGTTGTTAAGACATTAGTAAGTATAGTTAAACCAAAGGAAGGAGAGTCAATATATGACCCTACCTGCGGTTCGGGCGGTATGCTAATTCATTCTACACATTACATAGAAGAGCATTCTGGAAATCCTAAGAATGTATCCCTAAATGGGCAAGAGATAAACCTTTCTACTTGGGCAATATGTAAAATGAATATGCTATTTCATGATGCTATAGGGGCAGATATAAAAAAAGGAGATACTGTAAGAGAGCCAAAGCATACTAATGGTGGAGTATTAAAAACCTTTGATGTAGTTTTAGCAAATCCTCCATTCTCACTTAAAAATTGGGGAGAAGAAGAAGCAAAGGCAGATGCTTATGGAAGATTTGTATATGGTATACCTCCAAAGTCATATGGAGATTTAGCCTTTGTAGAACATATGATAGCAAGTTTGAACTCTAAAGGTAGAATGGGAACGATTGTACCACATGGAGTTCTATTTAGAGGTGGAGCAGAAGGTAAGATAAGAGAAGGAATATTAAAAGATGATTTAATAGAATCAATAATAGGACTCCCACAAAATATATTCTATGGAACAGGTATTCCAGCAGCATTACTTATCCTTAATAAGGATAAAGTTGCAAGTAGAAAGGGGAAAGTCTTGTTTATAGATGCATCTTCTGGATTTGTTAAGGACGGTAATAAGAATAAATTAAGAGATGAAGATATAGAGAAGATAGTAGAAACTTTCAATAATTTTAAAACAGTGGAAAAGTATTCTGAAGTAGTTGAGTTAAAGACTATAGAGGAAAATGATTACAACTTAAATATAAGTAGGTATGTTGACACTTCAGAGGAAGAAGAAGAAATTGATATAGATTTAGTTTTACAAGATATAAGAGAGTTAAAGTTTAAGATTGCTAATAATGAAGAGAAGTTAAATGGATATCTTGAAGAATTGGGATTTAATGGAATATAAGCATAGGCAGGATGAAATAGATGAAGATAGATAAAAAAATTAAAAGTTCGCTTACATTAATACTAAATGAAGATTATGTTCAGGCGTTAAAAGTTATTTTTGATGCTTTATATGAAGATGTGTTCACATTAGAAAAGAAAATCAATGGAAGAACAAGTATAGATTCTAAAACATTAAAGAAGAATAAAATGGAATATTTTAATAAGTTGCTCAATTATTTAAATGAAAAGAATGTTTGTGAATATGAAATGTTTTTTAAGGATATAGTTGCTTTAATCATATACTTTGACGAAGAATTTGATGAACAAGTATTTAATGATAATTTAAGAAGTAGAATTAAAACTTTAACATTAAACCTGATAAATATTATCCAGAAGAACATAGAAACAGATAAGAGTTATTATATTTGTAAATATAATGATACATTGTTAAATAATAGGGAATTGTTTGATGAAGAAGATATAATTCCATTTATAATAGATTACTATTATACAATACAGATAAATTTCTATAAATTATATAAAGCAAACATATGGAATGAAATAGATACTATAAATGAATATGATATTTTTACTGTAGAAGAATTAAATATACTTATAAATACAAAAGAAATAATAGAAAGTAATTTATTTAATATATGTGTAGAAGAGCAGATGAAATTAAAAGATGATTTAGAGCAGAGTATTGAAGTTGAATATATACTATATAAAATTAGAAATGCTTATAATGCCAAATTTATTATGAATGAATTACAAAAGTTTAAAAATTATGATGGAACTATAGATAAAAACACATATGGTAGAGATAATATAAAGGGACGACGTGAGGATATATTTCATCAAAATATCTATCCATATCTATGTAAAAACATATCAGATTCAATAATACTTTCAGAAATAAGTACAGGAGGAGAAAGGTATGATTTATATTATTATAATATGAAAAGAGAAATGTCTGTATTAATAGAATTGAAAGTAAATACTTTGGATGATATAAAAAATAATATAGATCAGTTAAAGGGATATTTAGATAGAGTTGAAAAAAAACATTCAATATTTATGCAAGAACCCAGTTTTGGTATATTACTTATTTATAATATTGGTAATATCGAGTTAAAAGAAAAATATGAACAAATAAAAGACCAGATATCTTCATCAAGATTAATAGATAATATTATTACAATAACAAATCTGTCTAAACCTATATTTATATTTGTTTTGGATGGGAAAAATTAAATATATTGATAGATTTTCATAGGGAAGAAGTGTGACTAAATGGAGAGTGGATATAAAAAAACTGATCTAGGAATGATACCACAAGATTGGGATGTATGTAAATTAATGGATATAGTAGAGATAAATCCTAAAAAGGAAATGTTAGATTGTGAAAAAGAAATTTCGTTTATAGCAATGGAACATATATCAAATGATGGCAGAATTCTTACTATGGATACAAGGAAATATGGAGAGGTTTCTAATGGATATACAGCATTTAAAGATAATGATGTTTTATTAGCGAAAATAACTCCATGTTTTGAGAATGGTAAAAAAGCAATTGTAAAAAATCTTAAAAATGGTATCGGTTTTGGAAGTACAGAATTTCATGTTTTAAGATGTAAAGATAAAAAGAGCATACCAAGGTTTATATATTACTATATATCAACTCATAGGTTTAGACAACCAGCCGAGTTAAATATGACTGGATCAGCAGGTCAGAAAAGAGTGCCTACTACATTCTTAAATGATAATAAATTAATTGTACCATCAATAAAGGAACAACAAAAAATAACAGATATTCTTTCAACTGTCGATTTACAAATAGATGATACAGATAAACTTATAGAAAAGACCAAGGAATTAAAGATAGGATTAATGCAAAGGCTTTTAACTAAGGGAATGGGACATACGAAATTTAAGAAAATAGAATTTGGAGAGGTTCCTATTGAATGGAATGTAAAAAAATTAGGGGAAATATATGGGGATTTAAAAACAGGATCAACTCCAAGTAGAACGAAACCAGAATATTTCAAAGGTGATATACCTTGGATAACAAGTGGAGAATTAAAAAGAAAGTTTATTAGTAAGACAAACGAATATATCACAGAAGAGGCGGTTAATGATGCAAATTTGAAAATTTATCCGAAGGGAACATTCTTCATAGCAATTACAGGATTAGAAGCGGTGGGAACTAGAGGAAGTTGTGGAATAAATGATATTGATGCAACAACTAATCAATCATGTATGGCATTTAAAGAAAAGGATGAATTATTAAATGAGTTTTTATACTACTGGTATATTCTATATGGAAACTATATTGGAATTAAATATACTCAGGGTACAAAGCAACAAAGTTTAAATAATAAAATAGTAGAGAATTTGGAAATAGGAGTTCCTACACTTAAAGAACAATACGAAATAGTAAATATTTTATCAGCAATAGATAATGAAATAGAAGAATATGAAAATAAAAAAGCAAAACTAGAAAAACTAAAAGAAGGGTTAATGCAGCAACTTTTAACAGGAAAGATTAGAGTTATTTAAGTAGGCAGAAGAACATTTTATATAAAATAAATATTGATATAAATATTTTGTGAAAGGGAATAACATGAATTTTATTAATATTAAATATGAAAAAGTGGATGGTGAAAACAAAGGAAAAGTAAAATATAAAATTGAAGATAATGAACTTTTTGCTGAAGAAGCAGCAATGCATTACTATAAGCAGAATGGATATAGTGCTATATGGAGTGAAAATAACTATTGGTGGTATTTATTTGGTCTGTTATTTTGGGATGTTATTTTTGCAAAAGTAACTGGAGCAGTTGTAATAAGTAATGGGAAATTTCAAGAAGAATTATATACTGGCTCTGAACAATTTGATGAATCGTTTAATTGGACTATTCAAAATAATGGTATTCCAGCAGATTTTTTTACTCTTGATTTTTATAAAAATAGAGAAAATCGTATTAAAAATAGAATTAAAGAATTAACTAACTCAGATATAAATTCTATATTACAGCAATCACACAAGAAGAATTATGGTAAGAATTTTAGGATGATTGAAAATTGGAGTAGATTCACTTTAGAAGAATTATTGGCTGTTCCTCAAAGGATATCTAATGATATTTTGCTAAAAATATTAGAAAGAATAATGAAAAATGTAACAGAGAATAGATCTGGTTTTCCAGATTTAATTGTATATAATGATACTGAATTTTTTATGTCAGAAGTTAAAAGTGAAAAAGATAAATTATCAGAGGGACAAAAGGATTGGCATAGTTTTTTGTCATCGCTAGGTATAAAGGTACAACTTTGTTTTATTAATCATACAGATAGACAAATAGCCAATATGATGAAGAAAGAGGAAGAAAATAAAAAAATAGTAACTATAACGTTTGGTGATTCAACAAGCAAGAAAAGGGAGAATGCAATAGAATTTATCAAAAAGCAATCTACATTTTTTACTTCAGGCGAAGGGAAAAATCAAATTTATGGTGCTAACTTTGATGTTAAAGATATAGAGAATCTTTACACAATGCTTGATTTTACGAGTGGTTGGAAAAGCCAGAAGATAGAAATAGATGGTCAAGTAGTTAAGTCTACTGAATTAAGAAATGTGCTGTGGTGTTTTAGAGAAAAGAATAACACTGGGTCGTCAGCAGACTATTGTAAGGAAAATAAATACGAAAGCGGTAAAAATCCATTTGGATGTAAGATGATATATTTTGATCTAGGACAATGGACTGAATATGGATACATAAATACTGATTCAGGAGAGTGGATTTTTAATAAAGATGAAATAGAGTTGTATAAACGGAATACTATTGAAAAGTTGAGTTTCTGCCCATTATTTAATATAAAGAAAGTAGAAAAAGTGTTTTCAAATATTCCTGATATTATTAATCCTATTAATAATAAAGAATGGGCATACATATCAAATAATCACGATTATTGGTTTTATAATAATGGTAAATGGATAAGCACTTGGGGGTATACAAGTTTTCCAGGAATTCAGTCAATGATTGGAGTGAAAAAGTTAGAAAATAAGGAAAAGAATGAAGCGATTAAAACTGTAAAAGAGGATTTAGAGTTTGAAAGAGAAGTATCAAGACCAGTAAAAAGTTATAATCCTCCATCAAAAAAATCTGGATGCTTTATAGCAACAGCAGTATATCAGAGTTATGATGCACCAGAAGTACAAGTATTGCGTAAGTTTAGAGATAAAAAGTTAAATAGATGTTTATGGGGAAAGATATTTATAAAGTTCTACTATTTAATTAGTCCACCTATTTCAGAATATCTAAAAGAGAATAAAAAATTAAGCAAT
>JAEZKY010000262.1 GCA_023435985.1 Bacillota bacterium
GAATAGAGCTAAGGGTGCAGAGTATATAGGAAAACAAGTGGCTTCTAATTTAACGACTATGCATGATGGAGCAGCAGCGGTTAAACATATGTCTTCATACTTATTTGATGATGAAGGAACTATAGGAACTGATACTGTAGTCATAGAAAATGGGATATTAAAGAGCGGCATATCAGATTTGTTATCAGCTATAAAACTTGGGACTGTTCCCACTGGAAATGGTAAGAGGCAGTCTTTTGAAAGAAAAGCATATGCAAGGATGACAAATACATTTTTTAAAGCTGGAAATGATAAGGTTGAAGATATGATAGCTTCGGTAAAAAATGGGTACCTTCTGGAAGGTGTAAATAGTGGTATGGAAGATCCTAAAAATTGGGGAATTCAATGCATAGCTTCTTTAGGAAGAGAAATTAAAGACGGAAAGCTAACAGGGAATGTAGTATCCCCTGTAGTAATGACAGGATATGTTCCAGATCTATTAAATTCAATTTCTATGGTCTCTAATAAGATTGAGTTAGGCGGTTCAGGATATTGCGGTAAAGGGTATAAGGAATATGTGAAAGTTTCTTCAGGTGGTCCGTATATAAAAGCGAAAGTGAGGTTAGGCTAATGATAGAGAGAATAAAGCGAAGCCTTAAAGATAATAAAAATATTGATGGATATAAGATAGTTGAAAATAGAGTTGAAGCAAATGAATTATTTTTTATTAAAAAGAATGTTGATATGGATAGGGCTAAAGATGTACATCACTTTAAGGTAACAGTCTATAAGGATATTGATGAAAATGAGAAAAGATATAGAGGTTCCGCAACAACTAATATTCAGCCAACAATGAGCGATGCAGAAATAGAAAAGGCAATAGATGATGCTTTATTTGCAGCGCAATATGCTAAGAATACGTATTATCCTTTAGTAAAACCAGTATTAAAATATAAAGAAATGAAAGCAAGTAAATTTGAAAGAGAAAGTCTATCATATTGGATGAATGAAATAACAAAAGCAGTTTATAAAAACGATAATTATGAAAAAGGTGGAATTAATTCCTGTGAGATTTTTCTGAACAAAGTGCATACTCATATTGTAAATTCGGAAGGAGTAGATACAGAAGCTATAAATTATAACTGTATGGTTGAATTTATTACTACTTGGAAAGAAGCAGGTGAAGAAGTAGAATTGTATAAATGTTTGAATTTTTCTGAGCTAGATGAAGATAAAGTAGCTAAAGAAGTAGAAAATATGATTGAAATATCTAAAGAAAAGGCTATAGCAAAAAATACCCCTAATCTTGAAAAATCAAATGTATTACTTACTGGTGATGCGGTTAAAGATATGTTTTCTTTCTATTATTCAAAAAGTAATGCAGTTGCAGTTTATAGAAATGAATCTATATGGAAAATAGGTGATAAGGTTCAGGGAGAATATGTTAGTGGTGATCTTATAACAATGGTTCTTGATCCCTTCATGAAAAATTCAACAAACTCTGCAAGTTTTGATGAAGATGGATTTCCATTAGAGCCTGTGACTATACTAGAAAATGGTATATTAAAAAGATACATTGCGGATAATAGATATGGTCATTATTTAAATGTACAACCAACAGGATTAATCGATAATATAATAATTTTCGGTGGAAGCAAAACAATAGATGAGTTAAAAAAAGATCTATACCTTGAGATTATTGCATTTTCAGACTTTACTGTGGATGAACTAACTGGAGATTTCTGCGGTGAAATAAGATTAGCTTCATATTTTGATGGTAAAAAATTGACTTCTGTTACTGGTGGTTCAATTTCAGGAAATATAAATGAATTGCAAAATGAAATGTTTTTGTCTAAGGAAACCCAAAAGAATAATAATTTTGAAGGACCCAAAATTGTGAAATTATTAAATGTAACTGTAGCAGGAATTGAATGAAAATTAAGATTTTAATATAAAAGAATAAGGCTATAAGAATTAGTTACCCCATATATAAACCTTGTAATGTTTAAATATGGGGTAATTTAAATAGACTTTAGTCTTATTTTGGTTATGTACTGCGCTGCACTTCAATGCATATTACGTAGGTAGATAAGTTAATATAGTTTAAATCTAATGATATCATGAAAGGATATTAATGTAGAATTTGTGACATGATTGTAACAAAAAATACTTATAATTAATATATTAGAAGTTCGCGGAGGTATAGAATGAAGGAAAATAAGATATTGGTAGTAGATGATGAACCATTAATAAGAAAGCTTGTGACAGATTTTCTTAAAAAACAAGGTTATATTACCATTGAAGCAGAAGATGGTAAAAAAGCTATGGATTTGTTTTGGAAGGAAGAAAATATAGATTTGATAATTCTTGATGTTATGCTTCCTGAATATGATGGATTTACTGTTTGTAGGGAAATAAGAAAAAAATCTAAAGTTCCAATAATAATGTTAACAGCAAGAGGGGAAGAATTTGATGAGGTATTTGGATTAGATATTGGAGCGGATGAATATATTTCAAAACCATTCAGTCCCAATATATTGATAGCAAGGGTAAATGCGGTACTTAGAAGATCAACAGTAACAGATAATGATGTGAAAAAATTTAATGGATTAATAATAGATCATAATGCACATCAAGTTACTATTGATGATTCTATCATTGATTTAAGTCCTAAAGAGTATGAATTATTGACTTATCTTTCAGAAAATTATGGGAAGGCATTGAGCAGAGAACAAATACTTGATAAAGTATGGGGGTATGATTACTACGGTGATTTAAGAACAGTAGATACACATATAAACAGGCTAAGAATAAAATTAAATGAAAAAAGTGATTACATACAAACTGTGCGTGGCTACGGTTATAGATTTGAGGAATGAGGATGAATAAATCAATAAGATCAAGACTTTTTTTATCAATAACAGTTTTGCTGATATTATTTATTGGAGTTTTATGGCTGGTTAATAATTTGTATCTTCAGCAATATTACATTCAAAATAAAGAAGATATACTAAAAGAAAATGCACAAAATTTGGTTAGTATGTATACAGGAGATCCTGATGATATTCAAGATGAATTGGATAGGGCAGCTAATATAACTGGTGGTAGTATTGATATTTTTGATAAAAATGGGAAGCTTGTTTATAAATCTTCAAGAAGAGCACCAATGGAGAAAAATGTGGTTGACAATATGAAAAAAGGATTTAGGGGAAATATAGTTCCACCACCAAATTTACCAGAGGATACAGATAAACTTAAAGATTCAAGTGAATATGATGAAGGTAAGTTTTATTTTGAAAATAGATGGGATATGCAGTTAAAAATAGATTTTTTAACCCTTGTAACTAAATTAAATAATGGTGATCTACTTACCTTAAGGGTTCCTTTAGTTTCAATAAAGGAAAGTGTGGATGTAGCAAACAGATTTATACTTATGATAGGTGGAATAATTGTAATAATAGGAAGTATAGTAGCATTTTGGTTTTCAAAAAGATTTACAAAACCGATACTTGAAGTGAATAATATTGCGCAAAATATGGCTAAATTTGATTTTAGCAAAAAGTGTAGAATAAGCAGTAGAGATGAAATCGGCCAGCTTGGTCAAAGTATTAATTATTTATCAGGAGAGCTTAATAGGGCAATTACAGAATTAAATATAAAAAATCAAAAGCTTGAAGAAGATATAGAAAAAGAAAGAAAGATAGATGAAATGAGAAAAGAATTTATTTCTAGTGTTTCTCATGAGTTAAGAACTCCATTATCCTTGATACAAGGATATGCAGAAGGTCTTGTGAGTAATGTGAATGAAAGCGAGGAGGATAGAAATTTTTATTGCGATGTTATCATGAATGAAACAAATAAAATGAATAAGTTAGTTAGAGATCTATTAAATCTTTCGCAAATAGAATCAGGTTATTTTCATATAGAAAAAATCGAGTTCAATTTAACATCTTTGATAGAATATGTACTTAATAAATATAAATCAATTTTTGAAGAAAAAAATATTAAAGTACGGTTTGACAATGACGAAGATGTAATTGTATCAGGAGATATGACGAGAATAGAACAAATGCTTACTAATTATATTAATAATGCTATTAATCATTTAGATTATAATAAGGTTATTAATATAAGTAAAACAGTTTATAAGGAAAAAGTAAGGGTAAATGTGTTTAATACAGGAAAGCATATACCAGATGAATCCTTAGAAAAAATATGGAATAGCTTTTATAAGGTAGATAAAGCAAGAACGAGAGCTTATGGAGGATATGGTCTTGGACTTTCAATAGTAAAGGCCCTAGTAGAACTTCATAATAATGCTTGCGGAGTAGAAAACATACAAGATGGAGTGAATTTTTGGTTTGAAATTGATAAGGTGAATGTTACAGTATAAATAAAAGGATGTAGATTTTTCTACATCCTTTTATTTATATTTGAGTTTCATATTAAGATTTGTATTTATTTTTGGTACGTAGAAATTCGATACAAAAAGGAAAGTATACATAGAAAAAGCGGGTGATAGATATAAAAATATGATATAATAATTGTAATAATTTACCATAATGTATAACTGTATATTTAATATTAAAGGAGGTATAAGATGATAAGAGAGTTAAAAAGGACTTTAATTAAATTGCCCTCAAGGATTATACTAATATGCATGATAATTGTAATTATATCGTTAGGAAATAATTTGATTATTAAGGGAGCAGAAGTAAATATCACTTCTTCAACTTCTATTTTAAATGACACGATGAAGAAAAATGGCTTTATTATTGATTCACCTATCAAATTCTATGATAGTATAAAAAAAGTTGAAAAAGTAGCAAACATAAAATTCAAAGTACCAGATTTTTTACCAGATAAAAATAAAGTAAATGGTTTTGAAATAAGAAAACTCTCTGAAAAGGATAATGTAGTGGTAATTTTTTTTGAAAATTCTGATGATAATTTTTCATTTTTAGTTTCAGCAAGTGACCCTGTAGAGACTTTAAAAGCAATAGAAGATAATAGAACCAAAGCTATTGAGAATATTAAGGTAGATAGCCAGAAGCAACCACTAAAATTAGGTGATATTAATGGATTAAATGTTACATTAAGTACTACTTTACCAGCAAGGCAGATAGGAAATAATTATTCAAAAGAAAGCAATAAAATAAGCAACTATTATATATGGAAAAATGAAGGATTATGGTATAGCCTAGAATATAATTCAACTTCTAAGAGTGAAGAAAATAGTAATGATTTAGTTAATATATCAAAAGAGGACGTTATAAATATAATAAAATCCTTAAACTACCCAGAAAAAGTTAAAAACGTGGATTATTCACTAGTGAGAAATGCTTCAACAGAAATTCCATCATTGAATATTTATGATATGGAAGATTTAGATTATGCTAAAACTCTTCTTGGTTTTAGTCCTAAATTTCCATTAAATATTGGAGAAGATATAAAAATAACTGGAGCAATAGTTGGAATATCTAGAGAATGCAACATAAAAAATCATGTAACTCAATATGAACTTAATAATTTTTATTCAAATAAAAATGGTTCAATTATTTTCACTGAACAAAAGAATTCAAAGATTTATGACAATATAAATAAGAATGGATATATGCCACCTTATGAAGAAAGCGATAGCGTAATTCAACAAACTAAAGCAGAAAAATTAAACATTAGCAATATTGAAGTGTTTAAATACTTTAGTAAGAGTTTTATTCCTCAAGTTAATTATGTTTGGAAAGAAAACGATATATATTATTCTTTAAATATTTTTGTAAATACTTTGAATTCTGATAAAATAGCTAAAGGCTTTATTGATTCCAAATCCATAGAGTGATTGGAAAGTTTATTAATTAAGAGTTAGAAAAGTAGTATAAAAATAATGCTATTATATGACTAATAGGAGACTTTTATGTAATAAGATGATAAAATTATATACAACGGAGGACAATTATGTATAATTTATCGATTAACCAGAAAAAAGTAATAGAGTGCTTTCTTTTAATATTGTTATGTTTGAGTCTAAATTTCATAGGTAAGCAAAATTACGCACTATTTCATAATATTATAGAAATAACGACTACTATTCTAGGTCTTACCTTAATGTTAGTTTCATTAAATATAATTAAAACTAGTAATAATAATTATTTTCATATTCTAGCTATTATTTTGGGATTTGGCAGCATAATTAATCTATTCGGTATAGTACTTTCTAATTATTACAATAGAGGCATTCAATTAAGTATATTTGCTGAATATTATGAATGTGTTATGTTAAATATATCCTTTAAGTATATTAATAAAGAAATTGAGTGGAATAAGATATTATGTATTAATATAATAATTATGCTATTTACAATTCTGGGTATCGTTGGATTTGATTTTGTTATAATAAATTACATTGATAAGTATGCTTTAACTTTATTTCAGCAGGTAAGTAAAGGAATACTGACGATATGTTTTAGTATTATTTTACTCAGTATTATAAAGTGTAAAGGAAATGTTTTAAATGATAATAAATATGGTTTATTAATGGCAGTATTATTTGAAATATTATCATGTTTATTGCTTACTCTTTATGGTCATATTTATGAAGTAAGCACTGTGTTAGAAGATTTATTTAAACTTATGGCATATTATTATGCATTTAAAACAATGTTAAAAGGAATAGTAATAGATCCATATACTAATTTATTTAAAAAATTTGAGAATAAAACTTACGAACTAGAAAGTGCTAATGAAAAGCTCCATGAAGCAAATCATAAAGTGCAAAATGTAGAAAAACTGAATGAAAGATTTATTAATCTGATTCCAGATGGACTTTTAATAGTGAGGGATAGAAAAATTGAATCTGCAAATAAAAGATTTTTAGATATGTTAGAAATAGAAAATGAAAACGAATTAAAAAATAAATGGTTTATTGAAATTCTTGATAAAGAATATCATGGAATATTTTTAAATAGGATAAACTCAACAGATAAAAGTACATTAGAGAAGCAGCAAGAGTATGAATTTGTTTGGGAAAATAGGAAGAAATGGGTTGAAACAACGTCATTAATTGTTAATGATGGAGATGGAGAATACATTATTTCAGCAATAAGAAATATTGAAGATAGGAAAAAGGCTGAGGAGGCAGTACAATTATTAGAATTAAAGAAAAAAGAAGAAAATATGAAAAATGACTTTTTTGCTAATATATCTCATGAGTTAAGAACACCAATAAATGTAATATACTCTGCGCTTCAAGTAGAGAATAATTGTTTACACGATGATAGTGCTAAAGAACTGATTTTTAAATATAACAAGATTATTAGGCAAAATTGTTTAAGACTTATGAGATTGATTAATAACATTATAGATATTACAAGAATTGAAACAAGCTTTTTTAGGCCGAATTATCACATAGAAAATATTGTTTCGGTTGTAGAAGACATAACTATGTCAATCATTGAATACGCAGAGAGTAAACAAATTAAATTAATCTTTGATACTGAAGTTGAAGAGGCATATGTTAGTTGTGATTCGGATTTGATTGAAAGAATTATGTTAAATCTATTATCGAATGCCGTAAAGTATGGAAAGGAAAATGGCAATATAGAGGTGTATATATGCAAGAGCAGTGAGAACAATATATCTATTTCGGTAAAAGATGATGGGATAGGCATACCGGATGAAATGAAAGTAAAGATATTCGATAGATTTTTAAAAGTAGATAATAGTTTATCAAGAAGAACAGAGGGGAGCGGTATTGGACTATCTCTTGTAAAGCAGTTGGTAGAAATTCATAGAGGTACTATTACTTGTAAGAGTAAATTAAATGAAGGATCTAAATTTGAAATAATATTGCCGACAGTTGAATATTTACAAAATTCTTCTGATATAGAAGGGAGTAACATAAATCATTCTGAAAATGCGATAAAGTCTACTGAAATAGAGTTTTCTGATATCTATTATTAGTTTATAACTAATAATTTAATTTATACTAATGAAAAAGAATAGTAGTTACTCATTGGAATAAAACTACTATTCTTTAATTATTTAGTTGAACTATGTGCATTATACCTAGCTTATCTAAAGGCTACTTAGAAATGGTATTGTCTAGTTGTCAATAATATTGATAAAATTGGAGAATTAATTTTTATGTAGAAATTTGTATAAAAACAAAAATGTAAAAAAATAGAACAATATGATATAATTATATAAAATGTTAGCATTGTATATATAGTAAAATTTATTGTTGATTTTGATATTAAGCAGAAAGGGTCACAGAATGCATGTTTTTATTTAAAAAAAAGCGAGTTATGACAAACGAGGAAAGAATAGTGGAATATTTAAAAAAAGCGATTCCTAACAGCAAAATGAACGGTAATAGTGTATATTTATCCAAATATAAACTGACAATCGAACCTTGTATAAGGAAGATAGAGGATAATAGTTTTGCTAAAGTAGTGGAATTATTTTTCAATATGAAGCATGAACTATTTTGTGAATCTTTTATGGAATCAGCTATAGGGATAGGAGAAAATCTAGAAGAAGCATTTCAACAATGTATTAGAAATTTCTTAGTTGGACCTCTTTGTGTTATTAAAAATTGTATAAGTGATAAGAGCAATGAAAACTTTGAAACTACTTTTTTAGGTAAAAGAAAAGGCTGGAAATTATTTCAAAGTTCTGTTCAAGGAGTCGGAGATAAAGAAGAAAAGGAATGCATTCATATTTGGAGTGCAATTGGAGAAAAGATAAAAGCGAGATTTGGGAATAAGAAAATTTATTGGATCAAGGTATATGTTGGAAGGTTTTCCAATGGCGAAATTATTTCAAAGTGTCGTATTAATGGAATTTATAATACTGAAATCAGCGAAGAGATTTCAGAGTATATAAAAACTTGGAAAGGTAATAGAGACATATATTCATTAAGACAGTATTTCGTAATAAAGCAAAATAGTGAAACATATAAGGAATGTGAATTTTCAGAAGAGACAGTTAAAGAGTTTACGCAAAAGGCTATTAAAATTCTTGGAATTTGCAACTCTGAAGGAAAGCTAAAAAAGTTAAATAATGACATTTGTGAGATTGCTGGAAATTTAAATTTAGCTTATGAAATAAGAAGTTTTATACCAGAAGTGCTTTGTGAATTAGTATTTAGTAATGTAAGATATAGTGATAGAGTTAGTATAATTAAAGAGAATAATAGAAGTTGTAATTTTTATAAAAATCAGTTTACAAGTTATTATTGGATTTATAATGAAGTAGCAAACAATTATTATCACAGTAAGATTTTAGAAGAGGAAATTAGAACAATAATACTATTAAGTTCAAGTTATGATGTCATTAATAATGCATTAAATATTGGAGCTAAAATTCAAGATTTAAAAAATGTAGGGATAACTCTATATGCTTTTAATGAATATATTCCAGCATGATTTTAAGAATATTAATTTAGAAGATTAAAATAACATTTAACGTTAACAATTGTTATAGATTATTTTAATGTAAAAGTTAGTATTAAAATGAATAAATTTTTTTGTAATTTACTCATTATTAATTTAACTATAATTATCAAAAAAGACTTATTCTATTATGGAATGAGTCTTTTTTGATGTGATAATATAAATAAAAAATATTTACATTAACTAGAAATATATGCTATAATATTATTAAATAATAACTATCAATTAATAATTGTTAAAGATAAAATGCCTAGGTTAAAAAGCATGATTTAAAAGAAAATTCTCATATTTTAATAATATAAATGAGTAAAGATACACAAACTTACTTATGGAAATTGCCTATAAAAAAGATATAGTAAAATCCATAGAATGTGTGGATATTTTAATGAATTGAGAAAGGAAGTATGAAAAATGAGTAAAGTATTGTATATAAAGGCTAATAATAAACCAGAAGGCCAGTCGCGAACTTTTAAAGTTTCAGATAATTTTATAGAGGAATATAGGAAAAACAATCCAAATGATGAAATTGTGACTTTAGATTTATATAAAGAAAAGATAGAGTTTTTAAAGGGAGAAGATTTAGGTACAATATTTGGAGCTAAGAATGAGCAGAGCAGGAATCATCTAGTTCTAAAATACACATATCAATTTGCTGAAGCTGATAAATATGTAATAGCATCTCCAATGTGGAATTTAAACATTCCAGCTATTTTAAAAGCATATATAGATTATGTAAGTGTAGTAGGAATAACATTTAAATACACAGAGCAAGGTCCAGTAGGGCTTTTAGATAATAAAAAGGCTTTGTATATAGCAGCTAGAGGTGGTGCATATTTAGGGACTCCATACGAAATGGATGGAATATATTTGAGAAGTATTTTAAATTTTTTTGGTATTAAAGATGTAAAAACCATTGCAGCAGAAAAGTTAGATGTTGCAGGGGAAAATGTTGATAAAATATTACAAGATGCAATAGACGAAGCACGTAAAATAGCCAAAGACTTTTAAAGAAAATAAATTACTTTTTATAGTATTATAATTAAAAAAAAGATCATAAATTTTGTATAATTACTTGTATGCTATTTTAATAAATTCATGATATCTTTGTTTTTGGTTTGTAAAACATAATTTATACTTTATAGAATATAGAAGTATAAGTTATGTTTAATTTTGTTTTTATGTATAATGTATCATAGAGAAAGTAATTTATTAAAAAATTACACCTGATATAGGAGGAAATATGAATAATAAAAGCATAGAAATGATGAAAAGATTAATAGAAGAAAAGAAACAAAAGGGAAATAACATTAAAAACAGTAAAAAGGCTGCGAAAGTAATTGGAAAAGCATCCAAAGGTGTTAAAGTATGTAATGGGGGAGGATTATTTGATAAATAGTGATTAATATGAACATAATATTATAAATGAAGGATGGAAAAGCAAAAAGATTAATACTAGAGAAAAAATTACATGGATTTGTAGTAAGAAAGGGGAGTTAGGCAGATGGTTGATTTACTTTTATTAGGCTGTGGTGGTGGAATGCCTATGCCTAATAGATTTTTATCATCTACATTATTAAGTTATAAGGGAAGAAAGATTCTTATTGATTGTGGAGAAGGAACGCAAGTATCTATGAGGATATCTAATACAGGGTTTAAAGCTATTGATATTATATGTATAACCCATATTCATGGAGATCATATTGTAGGTCTGCCTGGGCTACTTGGAACTATTGGAAATAGTGGAAGGACAGAGCCGCTGATAATAATAGGACCAGAAGGTATATGTGATACCGTAAATAAATTAAGGGTTATAGCTAATTGGCTTCCATATGAAATATACATAATAGAAAACCCTAAGGAACCTCTAGAAATGGATAAATATATAAGTTTAGATGTTCAGATTTCAACTATTGAATTGGAACATTCATCATCTTGTATAGGTTATGGATTTTGTTTTAAAAGGCAGCGTAAGTTTGATGTAGAAAAAGCGATAAAAAACAATGTTCCTAAAATTTTGTGGGGTCTATTGCAAAAAGGGAAGGAAAGAATTACTTTAGATGAGATAGAATATACCGATGAAATGGTTCTTGGAAATGAAAGAAAAGGAATAAAAATAAGCATTATAACAGATACAAGGCCCACTGAAAAAATACATGAATTTATTGAAGAGAGCGATTATTTCATATGTGAAGGTACTTATGGAAATGATGAAGATTTGCCTAAGGCAATTAAAAATAAACATATGACTTTTAGAGAAGCTGCTACTTTAGCAAAAAACGGAAAAGTCAAGAATCTATTACTAACTCATTTTGGCACTGCCATGAATGAGCCAGAAGAGTATTTGAGTAATGCAAAAGAAATTTTTAGTAATACTATAATTGGCTTTGATAGATATAAGACAACTTTAAATTTTGAAGAATATTAATAAACTGGTTTAAAATTATATTTTTATGAACAAAATTTGTAAATATTACAATTTATAGGCAAAAGACCTGCTCTAAGAATAGGAGATAAGGTCTTTTTTATTTATTTAAAACTAAAATATTATCATGAAGATAATATTTTTAACATCCTTAAAATAATGATGCTTAATTGGTTAAAAAATATAGTATTAGCAAATAGGTAAAAAAAATAGTATAATATTTTAGGAATTTACACAGATAAGCAAAAAAACAATAATTATGTATGTTATTATAAAAATAAATTAAACTATGAAATTATATTAATGAAGACGAAAGAAAAAGGAGAATTAAGATAATATGTTTTTAAAAAAAATACATTATGGCTTTTATATGATATGGCTGAGACTTCAGGGGTTTGGATTTGAATTTATTAAAAAAACAAAAGGCGAAAAGGAAGCACTTATTTATTTACAAAAGGTTGCATACAACTGGAGCAAGTTTACAATGGACATAATAGGAATAGATTTAGATGTACAAGGCTTAGAAAATATCCCAAATGAAACCTGCGTATTTATAGGAAATCATTCAAGTATATTAGATATTCCAATATTACTGTATACTACAAATAGAAATTTGGCGTTCATATCTAAAAAGGAAATTCTTAAGGCTCCAATAGTAGGATACTGGCTTAGAAGAAATAAATCTGTAACTTTGGATAGGGAAAATCCAAGAACAGCTGTTGATACAATTAATCAGGCTGTTAAAAATATAGAAGACGGAACTACCATGGTTATATTCCCGGAGGGAACTAGAAATAAAGAAGGAAAAGTTGGAGAGTTTAAAAAAGGTAGTTTAAAATTAGCTACAAAGTCTAAGGTTTCAATAGTACCAGTAAGTATCGACAGGGCATCAAGAGCTTTTGAGGATGCAAGAGAATTTAGACCTACAAAAATAAAAGTTGTATTTGGAAAATCTATAGATACTAGAGAATTATCAAAGGATGATGAAAAAGATCTGGTAGAAAATATAAGAAATATAATTATATCTAATTTGAAATAAAAATAAGGATGATTTTATGAAAAAGACAATAGGAATATTAGCACATGTTGATGCTGGCAAAACTACTTTTTCTGAACAAATACTTTATCATACCAATAGTATAAGAAATAGGGGAAGAGTAGATCATAAGGATTCGTTTTTAGATAGCCATAACATTGAAAGAGAACGTGGAATAACTGTATTTTCAGATCAAGGAATATTTGAATTTAGTAACGCTATATATTATCTAGTTGATACTCCTGGACACATTGATTTTAGTACAGAGATGGAAAGAGCAATTGCAATTATGGATTATGCGATAATTGTTATAAGTGCTGTTGAAGGCGTTCAGGGACATACTAAAACAGTATGGAATTTACTTAGAAAATACAATGTTCCAACTATATTTTTTATTAATAAGTTGGATAGAGTTGGAGCTGATAAAGATAGAGTTATTAAAGAAATAAAGAAAGACTTGACAAAAGATATATGCTATTTAGAGAATGATTCTTTAGGGGTTAATGATAATTTTAGTGAAGAGGTAATTGAATTTATAAGCGAATGTGATGATGAGCTTTTTGAAAGATATTTAGAAGGAAATTATGATTTTAGCCTCTGGTTAAGCAAATTTAAAATTCTTATAAAAGAAGGTAAAGTATTTCCTTGTTTTGGAGGCTCAGCCCTTCAAGATGAGGGGATTGTTGAATTTTTAAATGCTTTTGATAAGGTGAGTTTTACTGAATATGATGAAGGTAAAGAATTTTCAGGGCGCGTATATAAAGTTCGTCATGACGAAAATGGTAATAGAATAACGTTTATAAAAGCTTTATCAGGAACTTTAAAGATTAGGGATGAAGTTAAATATGGAGGCGAACTTAAAGAAGAATCAAATTTAGAATCGACTTCTAAATATATTAATGAAACTTGTGAAAAGATAAGCAGCATTAGAATATATAATGGAAGTAAATTTAAAACTGTAGACATTGTTGAAGCTGGAGATTTATTTGCTGTTTCAGGTCTTTCAAAAACAGTGGCTGGAGATGGAGTAGGAACACTTAAAGAAAAGACACATTATGAAATGATTCCAACTTTAATGTCTAAGGTTATGTTTGATAGAAGTTATAATGTTCGTGATGTTTTAGGTTATTTAAAAATATTGGAAGAAGAAGATCAAGCCTTAAATATAATATGGAATGAGGAACTTCAAGAAATTCATGTCCATATAATGGGGAAAATTCAATTAGAGGTTTTAAAAGAAATAATACAGGAAAGGTTTAATTTAAGTGTCGAATTTGGTCCGTGTCAAATTCTTTATAAAGAGACAATAGCGGAAGAAACTATAGGACGTGGCCATTTTGAACCTTTAAGACATTATGCTGAAGTTCATTTAAAGCTTGGGCCATTGCCAAGAAATAGTGGGATTGTTTTTGAAAATGAATGTCATAGTGATGATTTGACTTTTGGAAATCAAAATTTAGTTAAAACTCATATTTTTGAAAGAGAACACCATGGCCTTTTAACGGGGGCGTCAATAACTGATATGAAAGTCACTCTTTTAACTGGGAGAGCCCATAATAAGCATACATGTGGCGGAGATTTTAGGGAGGCGACATTTAGAGCATTAAGACAAGGAATTGAAAAGGTAGAAAATATACTACTAGAACCATATTATAAATTTGTTATTGAGATTTCAAGTGAGCATATAGGAAGAGTCCTATCAGATATACAAAGATTAAATGGAATCTTTGAACCAGTGGAAATAGAAGAGGATAGAGCTAGAATAAGTGGAAGAGGGCCAGTTGCAACGTTTATGGACTATAGTATGGAAGTTATAGCATTTACTAAAGGAAAAGGAAGTATAAATTTGCTGTATGATGGATATGATGTTTGCCATAATAGCGAAGAAGTAATACAAAGCAAAGGATATAACAAAAATGCAGATATAGAATATACATCAACATCTGTGTTCTGCTCACATGGTCAAGGATATCTAGTGCCTTGGGATGAAGCAGATGAAGCAATGCACTGTGAAGTGGGGATATAAATAAACTTATAGAGTATAAATCTTAATTAAGTGTTTGAGTTAGAAATTAATTTTGAAACTTTAGGAGAAAGTATGAAGCTGAAATTTAATCATAAAGGGAATGAAATAGAATTTAGTGTAATTAGAAAAAAAAGAAAGACTATTTCTATTAAAATTGAGGAAAACGGAGAGATTGTTGTTGGGGCTCCTTTAAAAATAAGCAGTGAGTATATTTTACTTGTTGTAAAGAATAAAGTCGCTTGGATTATAGATAAGCAAAAAGAATTAGAGTTAAGGGACACTAGAAGAGTTAAAAGAGATTTTACACAAGATAGTACTTTTATGTATTTAGGGGAAGAATATCCGTTTCATTTGATTTTTGAAGAAAGAAGAAAAAATATATTAATTGAATTATGTAATGAATTTAAAATATATACAAATACCTTTGATGTAGAAAAATTGAAAATAGAATTAGAGAAATGGTATAGAGCAGAAACTTTTAAAATTGTAACGAGGAGAATAGACTACTATCCGAATAATTTTAAAGATAAGGTGACAGCTATAAAAGTAAAAGAACAAAAGAGAAGATGGGCTAGCTGTACTGGAAAAAATGCTATTTTATTTAATTGGAGAATTAGTATGGCTAGAGCCGATATCATAGATTATATTGTAGTTCATGAGATGTGTCATATGGACTATAGGGATCATTCAAAGCATTTTTGGAACAGAGTTGCTGAGATAATGCCAGATTATAAAGAAAAGCATGAATGGCTTAAATTAAATGGAATGAATTTATTTATATAAAGTAATTTTAATACTTTACTAAATTAAATGCAGAATTTTTTCTGCATTTAATTTAGTTGTGCTGATTTTTCAGCTTCTGAATCTATATAAAGATTATATGCTAATCCTGCAACTACAAGGAGTCCGCCAATAACTTTAGCAAAAGGAAGTGTTTTAAGGGTTATCCAATCTATAATTATTCCTGTAAAAAGCTGTCCAATAAATATTATTAAGGTTGCATAAAAAGATGACATCTTGGGAGTTATAACGCTATTTAATATTACGATAATCACACCTAATATACCACCTAAATAAGCATAAAATGGAATGTTATAAAGCTGGCTTAGTGTAATAGTATCTCTAAAAATTAAAAATAGTATTAAAGCTGCAAATATGCCAGTTAAATAATTGAAAAAACTAGATCCTATTAAGCCAACAGTCTCTGAAAGCTTGGTGTTAAGAATTCTAGAAATTACAACAATAGCACCAGCAGCAATGGAAATTAGTACATAAAACATAAATGATCAAATCCTCCTTTTTTAGGCAAAAGCCATAACTGAAATTCCTACAATAATTATTAATAAGCCAATAAATTTTTTTCTATTAAAGGTTATTTTAGGCATACCTAAGAAACCATAATGATCAAAGGCCAAGGAAGTCAAAAGCTGTCCTAAAAGCCCTAATGCTACAGGGAGAGAAACGCCAAGAATCGGGTAGCTTAAATTGTTAAACATAACTGTAAAAACGCTAATAGCTCCGGCAATATAAAGATATAGTGGTAATTTGTTTCTAAACGAAATTCTTATTTTTTTATACAACATTATTGCTAGTACACCTGCAAATCCAATAAGGTGAATTATAACTAGAGAAGAGTAAGTGTCCAATCCAGCTGAGAGATCTCCATTAAAAACTATCATAATTGCAATAAGTATTCCGATTAATAATGATAAAAAATTGTACATATATTTCTCCTAAAAAATAAATTGATATTTGTTAGCTAACCTGAACATATTAGTTAAAGATAAACTAAACGTGAAGATTTGCTGTTTATATTTTAAACTATTATAATAAAATATAAATAGGACATAGGTCCTGTTTTGAAATTATAGTTGAAATTGCTTAAGGAGAATATGATGATAAAAATAGATGATAATAAAAAAATTGAAAGATACGTCGAGAAATATCAACTGGATAATATATTCTCTAATGATATGGGAGAACATATGAAGTTATATATGTTTAGTAAGAGCGATTACATATGCAGAGAAGAGGAGTATTTAGATAAAATGTTTTTCCTTGTTGATGGAAAGGCAAAGGTATCCAAACATTTAGAAAATGGAAAGTCATTGCTGATATCATTTTATACACCATTTACAATAATAGGAGATGTTGAATTTATAAAAAATAATGTAACAGATTGTAGTGTGCAAGCAATAGAAGATACTTATTGCATAGGTATTAGTTTTGATATTGTAAGAAGTGAATTAATAAAAGATTGTAAATTTCTAATTAAAATATGTGATTATTTAGGCGAAAAGTTAACTAATAGCAGTAATAATAGTTCTATAAATTTACTATATCCATTTGAAAATAGACTTGCAAGCTACATAGTTGCATTTGCAAATATAGAAAATGATGCAGATAAGAAATTTATATTTAAAGAAAATTATAGTGAAATAGCTGAACTGCTCGGAACGACGTATAGGCATTTAAATAGAACTTTAAATAAATTTTGTCTAGATGGTATTTTGGAGAAGAACAATAAAGAATATATAATACAGGATTATGATAAGTTACTATATTTAGCTGGAGATTTGTATAAGTAAATTTTGGTGTATATGTTAGATGAAGACTACGATGAATTGTATATTTTAGCGATAATGCAGAAATGTATAAGAGAATAACTAAAAAATGATAATATAAATATTTGAATTTTTAGTAAAAGTTTTTTAATATATATGTTGCAATTAGTTTTCTGCATCTTGCATCTATATATACTTAATATACAGATGTAAAATGCAATTTTATTATTGCAACATATAAAATAATAAGAAATTAAAAATGGACACTGAATTTTGCTAAAATATCTCGTGCCCATTTTTAAATTTATATTTCTATAACTCTTCTTCTTATTTTAAATCCAATTGTATCTTCAATTTCTTTCAAAGATGCCATGTTTTTGGGATCAATGAACATACAGGTATATCCGCTTTCACCAGCTCTTCCTGTTCGGCCTATACGATGAATGTAGCTTTCCACATTTTCAGGAATATCGTAGTTATAAATATGAGTAATACCGCTTATGTCGATACCTCTTGCTGCCACATCTGTAGCAATTAGATACTGAATATCTGCATTTCTAAAAGATTTCATTATTCGTTCTCTTTTATTTTGAGGAATGTCACTATGCAATTTCACGCAATTATATTTACGTGTATGTAAGACAGCTTCAAGTTCATCAACTCTTCTTTTGGTTCTACAAAAGATGATAGCCATAAATGGGTTATCTTCATCCAATACTTTGCATAAGGCTTCTCTTTTATTTCTATCAGTAGTTTCGACTACATCCTGTTTAATTGAACTTAGAGTTATTTCTTCCTTTTGAACTGATATTTCAATAGGATTTGTCATAAACCTATAAGCTAATTTTTTTACTGCCGAATCCATAGTTGCAGAAAAACATAGCATTTGCTTTTTCTTAGGCATTTCCTTTATTATTTCTTCTACTTCATTTTTAAATCCCATAAATAACATTTGATCAGCTTCATCTAAAATAAATGTATTAAGATTACTTAAATCAATAGACTTTCTTCTTAAATGATCTAATAGTCTTCCAGGAGTGGCAATAATTAACTGGACATTATTATTTAATTTTTTTAATTGGCCGGCAATATCTTTTCCACCATAGGTAGCTAAAATATTGATTTCATTGGTTTCATTGAGTTTGTTAGCTTCATTAGTGATTTGAATAGCTAATTCTCTTGTTGGAGACAATATAAGAGCTTGGATGGTGTTGGATTTGGGATCGATTTTTTCAAAAAGCGGGAGTAAAAAAGCAAGAGTTTTGCCAGTACCTGTTGCTGCCTCAGCTATTATATCTTTTCCTTGTTTTATAATTGGGATACTTTGTTCTTGTATTGGTGTAGGGGAAGTAATTCTGGATTTTTCCAATATATTTAATAAGTCTTCTTTTAAATTTAATTGTTTAAAATTCATTTTTCCATACCTTTCATAACTGACAATAAAATTAATTTTTATATATTTAATTGAATACTATTCTCTATAATATAATTATTGGTTATTAAAAGTCAACTAATATGAAAAAAATATATTCACACACAAAAAAATATGTTAAATTAGAATAATAAGATATAATATACTAATAATATGGGAGTGCTATAATCTGGAATGATTGTGTCAGAAAAAAGAAAAGCTATAGAAAATTATGTATTACTGATAAATATATACAGTTGATTTTCTACAAATGTCTTAATATAATTAAATATAGAAAGAAAGGTAGGAAATGGTGGTTTTATGAAAATTTCAACAAAAGGTAGATATGGATTAAGAGCATTAATAGATATATGTATATATTCATCTTCTGAAATGGTTACAGTAAAAAGTATATCAGAAAGACAAGGAATATCTGAAAGGTATTTAGAGCAAATATTTTCATCTCTAAGAAAAGGCGGAATAATAAACGCGAAAAAAGGAGCACAGGGAGGATACTTTTTAGCTAAAAGTCCTAGAGAATTTAGAATAGGAGATATTTTAAGTGTTCTTGAAGGAGACTTACTTTTAATTGATATAGAAAATGATGATAATGAAATTGAAAATTTCATGAGTGAAAACTTATGGAATGTTATAAATAATAAAATAATAAATTTCTTTAACTCTATAACATTAGAAGATTTAGTTAATGACTATAAAAAACATAATAAGGAAGATATGTATTATATATAATTATTAATTAGACAAAACTTAAAATATATTGTGTTAATGTAAAAATTTATGTAAATGCCTACTATTATTGTAGGCTTATTTCATTATAGTTTGATACTTTTTAATTTATTTTTTAGTTCATACATTTTAACTTCTAAAGCATCTATTTTTTTATCTAATAATTCAATATTCCTAGCATCAGTTACTTTTGATTTTTCATTTAAAGTCCTGTCAATGTCTGTCATAACCTCAAGTAACTTTCTAAATAAGTCATACGCTGTTTCCATAATATCAAATCCTTTCATTAATAAATTTAAATAAAATTAATAACTCGATCTTAATCAATATATTCAAGTTATTAAAAAAGGTTACAAATATTAAAAGTGATTTCATTTTTTAGAAAACACTTGTAAAATGTAATGAGGTATGTTATATTTTTATAAATAAAAGATTTAAATTAAAACCTTCGATAAGAATAGTAGATGATAAAGCTTAGTGTAAAGAGAGTTCGATGTTTGGTGAGATTCGAATACTGTAGATATTATTGAATGGGTCTTTGAGGTGACATTTTGAAATGTTTAAAGTAGGAATGTACGGGAAGTCAGCCGTTAAAATGACAGGATATAATTTTATGAAAACTTATTTAATAGCGATGTAAGAAATTCTGTAAGAGTTTTAACATTAACTGTTAGTTTTAAATTGATGTGAGTTTCTCATATTACGTATCTGATAAGAAATATGCATTAGGTGGTATAACGAAATTTTAGCATTTCGTCCTATTTTGGACGGAATGCTTTTTTTAGTTTATTTGATAATTAGAAAATACCATTTGAGTGCATGTGTATTTGGGTGGCATAACGAGTCACTTCGTCCCAAATTTTGGGATGGAGTGGCTTTTTTTATATTCAAAGATAGAATAAAAATTTGGGGGTGTCCAAATAATATCTAGGAGTATTCAAGATAATAATAGACCATATGCAATGTGAGCAAACGCAAATTTATAATTTTATGGAAGTTAAGGGGGAAGAAAGTATGATTAATATTTCAAAAGAAAATTTTAATGAAAAGAAGAAAGAGAAAGCTGTGTTTTCATTAATAAGTGAATTTAGAGGAGATGAAATTACTCCAATAAAAATTTTTAGAGGTTTTAAAGGAAGCAGGAAGTTTATCTTTGAGAGTGGAACAAAAGAAAATTATTTCGGAAGATACTCATTTATGGGAGAAGACCCATATAAAGAAGTCTGCGGAGATGGCAAAGAAGAGATAGATGAACTTAAAAAGGAAATTAGAAGAAAATTTGATAAAGATACTAATTCTTTTTCATTTAAAGGTGGGGCAATTGGATATATTGGTTACGACTCAATACAGTTATATGAAAAGAAGCTCAATTTTAAAAATCCAGATGAATTAAAATTACCCATTATAAGGTTTAATTTTTATAATAGATATATTTGTTATGATCACTTTACCCACAAGGTTTATGTTGTAAATAACATTTTGGAAAATGATAAAAGGGAATATGATGAAATAATTTTGTCACAAAGAGAATATATTAGCAGTCTGATACATGGAACAACTCTAGCTGAGGAATCAGAAGAGAAGAAAGATATATCTTTTGAATTTCATACGTCTAGAGAGAATTTTATTGAAAATGTCAAGAAGGCAAAAGAGCATATTTTAGCTGGAGATATTTTTCAAGTTGTATTATCTCAGAGAATGAAGTGTATGACTGAAAAATCCTATTTGGAGATTTATAGAAGGCTTAGAGAAGAAAATCCATCGCCTTACATGTATCTAATTGATTATGAAACTTACCAAATTGTGGGTTCCTCTCCCGAAAGTCTTGTGTCGGTTAGAAACGGTAAGGTTATAACTAATCCTATAGCTGGTACAAGAGGAAGAGGAGAAACTCCAGAAATCGATAGTGCTCTTGAAAAGGAACTGTTAGAAGATAAAAAAGAATTAGCAGAACATATTATGCTAGTGGATCTTGGAAGAAATGATATAGGAAAAGTAAGTAAGATAGGTACAGTTAATGTTAATGACTTTATGAAAATTGAAAAATTCTCTCATGTAATGCATATAACAACAAAGGTTGTTGGCGAAATAGAAGATGGTAAGGATGGCTTTGATGCACTTGCAGCATGTCTTCCAGCAGGAACTGTATCTGGTGCACCAAAGATAAGGGCAATGGAGATAATAGAAGACCTTGAAGATTGCATGCGAGGAATTTATTCAGGCGCAGTTGGTTATTTTTCATATGAAGGTGATATGGATGTGGCAATTGCAATAAGAACTCTTATATTAAAAGATAAAATAGCTTATCTTCAAGCTGGAGCCGGTATAGTTTATGATTCAGTTCCGGAAAAAGAATTTGAAGAAATTCAAAATAAGTTAATGGTTTTAAAGGAGGTATTAAGATGATAGCGCTAATTGATAATTATGATTCATTTACCTTTAATCTATATCAGTACTTAAGTGAATATGCGGAAACCAAGGTATATAGAAATGATGAAATAACTATTGAGGAATTAGAAAAATTAAATCCTAAAGGCATAGTAATTTCTCCAGGACCCGGTATTCCAGAAGATGCAGGGATTTCAATAGAAGTTATAAAGAAATTAGGGGAAAGTATTCCTATTTTAGGCATATGTCTTGGACATCAAAGCATTGCAGTGGCATATGGAGGAAAGGTAATTAGAGCTAATGAAATTTTTCATGGTAAGACTTCAAAGGTTCAGGTTAAAGGAAAGGATATATTTGAAGGTATTCCGAGAAAATTAGATGTTATGAGATATCATTCTTTAATAGTTGAAAATAGCTCACTCCCAAGTTGCCTTGAAGTTATTGCTTCAACTGCTGAAAGCAATGATATTATGGCAGTTAAGCATAAAGAGTATGATGTTTTTGGACTTCAATTTCATCCAGAATCTATATATACACAAAAGGGCAAGCACATGATTGGTAATTTCGTAATTAACATTTGTAATGATAGTTTTTAGAAGCAGCAATAAAAGTAGAAGTAAGGAGATTTGTTTTAATGGTTATTAGAATGAAAATAAATGCTAATGATGCAGAAATTAAAAAAGTAAAATCAATTATTGAAGGAAAAGGATTAAGAACGAATGTATCTAAAGGTAAAGAATACTGTATCATTGGTGCTATTGGAGATACATCAATGTTAGATATAGATGAATTTCAAGCTTTAAGTGGTGTAGAACGCTGCATGAAAGTGCAAGAACCATTTAAGAAGGCAAATAGAATGTTTAAAGAGCAAGATACTATAATAAATGTTCATAATTCAGTTATAGGAGGGAACAAACTTGGAATAATAGCAGGTCCGTGTTCGGTAGAAAATGAAGAGCAGATTGTTGAGGTTGCAAGGAGAGTAAAGGATGCTGGGGCTAATTTTTTGAGAGGTGGAGCTTTTAAGCCTAGAACTTCACCATATAGTTTTCAAGGTTTAGAACTTGAGGGATTAAAATTATTAAAAACAGCAAAACAGGAAACTGGGCTTCCAATAGTGACGGAGCTTATGTCAACAGATTATATTGATGAATTTATAGAAAGTGTTGATGTTATTCAGATTGGTGCTAGAAATATGCAAAACTTTGATTTATTAAAACAGATAGGAAAAACTAATAAAATAATATTATTAAAAAGAGGCTTATCTGCAACAATTGAGGAATGGCTTATGTCAGCTGAATATATAATGGCAGGAGGAAATTCAAATATAATTTTATGTGAAAGAGGAATAAGAACATTTGAAACAATGACAAGAAATACGTTAGATTTGCAAGTTATTCCTGTAATTAAAAAGTTATCACATCTGCCGATAATAATTGATCCAAGTCATGCTGGTGGTTCTGCTTACTTGGTGGAACCTATGGCAAAGGCGGCTATAAGTGCAGGTGCAGATGGTCTTATGATAGAGGTTCATAATGATCCGGAAAATGCATTAAGCGATGGGCAACAATCACTAACACCTGATCAATTTGATTCATTGATGAATAAAGTAAAAAGAATTGCTGAATTTGAAGGAAAACAAATTTAAAAGAATGTTGTAGTGGATGTGCATTGATAGGCACAAAGATAATAAATAAATTTATAAAAATATAATTTAAAGGGGGTATAAATAATGACAATAGATTATGCAATTAAAAAGTTATCCTTAAAGGAAGCATTAACAGAGGATGATGTAAGAGATGTAATAAATCAAATAATGAAAGGTGAAGCAACATCTGCTCAAATTGGAGGATTCTTAATAGGTCTTAAAATGTGTGGAGAAACACCAAGTCAAATCTTAGGTGCAGTTAAGGCCTTAAGAGATAATTTTATCCCAGTAAAAATTGAAAATCCAAAGCATCTAATAGATACCTGTGGAACTGGTGGAGATGGAGCAAAGACTTTTAATATTTCCACAGCAGTTGCAATTGTTGCGGCAAGTGGTGGTGCAAAAGTAGCTAAACACGGTAACCGTGCAGTTTCAAGTAAAAGTGGAAGTGCAGACGTACTTACTGAACTTGGAATTAAGATTGATTTTGATGATATTCAAAGCAGAAAGATAATAGAGGAAAACGGAATGGCATTCTTATTTGCACCAAAATACAATGGAGCAATGAAAAATGTGGCAAAGGAAAGAAAAGAACTTGGTACAAGGACTATATTTAATATTATAGGACCTCTTTCTAATCCAGCACCGCTTACTGGGCAGCTTCTAGGGGTATATGATAAATCATTGGTTAAACCAGTTGGGGAAGTATTGCTTAAGCTTGGATTAAAAAGGGCACTGGTTGTGTGTGGTGATGATGGCTTGGATGAGATAACAACAACAACAACTACTACTGTATGTGAAATTAAAGAGGGAGAAATTAAGGAATATAAGTTAGAACCAGAGAAGTTAGGTATTAGTAAATCTAAGCTTGATGATATAAAGGGAGGAGATGCTAAAGAAAATTCAGAAATAATTCTAGATATTTTGAAGGGAAAAAAAGGTGCACCTAGAGATATAGTAGAAATAAACACTGGAGCTGCACTTTATGTAGCAGAGCTTGCTGAGTCCATAGAAGAAGGAATTAAGAAGGCAAGCAAACTTATTGATTCAGGAGCAGCATATGAAAAATATAAAGAACTTATAAGTTTATAATGAGGTGATATATTTGATTTTAGATGACATCGTAAAAAAGAAAAAAATAAGAGTTGAAAAGAGAAAAACAGAAATTCCTATAAAAGAATTGGAAAAACAAGCTTTAGAAAAAGTTAAACTTGAAAAAGAATCAAATTATATAAATCCATTTAAAGCAGCACTAAAGAAAAAAGGGTTATCAGTAATTGGAGAATTTAAAAAAGCATCTCCATCAAAAGGAGTGATTGCTAAAGAGTTTAATATAAAGGAAATATTAAACTGTTACACTTACTTAGGAGTTGATGTGTTTTCTATTTTAACAGAAGAAGATTTCTTTTTAGGATCCGATGAGTATTTAAAAGAGATAAGAAAGGTTTCTCATATTCCAATTTTAAGAAAAGACTTTGTGATAGATTTTTATCAAATTTATGAAGCAAAAGTACTAGGGGCAAATGGAATCTTACTTATTGCAAGTATTCTAGGAAATAAATTAGGAGAATTTTATAATGAAGCTAAAAAATTTAACTTGGAGCCTTTAGTTGAAGTTCACAATAAGGATGAACTTGATTTAGCATTAAAATATGACTGTAAGATTATTGGAATCAATAATAGAGACCTAAAGACTTTTAATGTAACGTTAGAAACTACTAAAGAATTAATTAATTATATTCCAAAGGATAAGATCATAGTTGCAGAAAGCGGAATCATGAATATTGAAGATTTAAAGATGATAAAAGGCTTTGGAGCAGATGGAGTGCTAATTGGGGAATTTTTTATGAGAAATATAAATAATGTGGAATTTAAATCAAGATATAAAGAATTTAGAAACAACAATTAATTAGAATTAAGCAATAGATATAGTGAAAATTAATTTGTTTATATTTAGAATGAAACGCTAAAACTAGAGTGAAGAGTTAAACCCTAAGAGAATTTATATCAATTGTTAACTGTTAACTTGATAAGTGGAGGATTAAAGTGATTGAAATTAAAATATGCGGAATAACTAATGAAAGAGAGATTGAATATTTAAATATTCTAAAACCAGAATATGTAGGATTCGTTTTTACTAAAAGTAAGCGAAAGATAGCAGCTGAAAAAGCTAAACAATTATGTGTCAAATTGGATAAAGACATAAAAACAGTTGGAGTATTTAAAGATAATTCTTTGATGGAAATTTTAGATGTTATTAAAGAAATTCCTTTAAATGTATTACAACTTCATGGACAAGAAGATGAAAATTATATAGATTCTCTTAAAAAAAATGCAGGAGTAGGAATAAAAATATGGAAAGCAGTGTCTATAAATGATACTGAAAATATTAAAAAATATGTAAAAGATAACAATAAAAACTTGATTGAGAGATTGCTTATAGATGGAGATACACCTGGTAGTGGAGAAGCTTTTCCTTTA
Organism: Bacillota bacterium; assembly: GCA_023435985.1. Taxonomy (GTDB): domain Bacteria; phylum Bacillota; class Clostridia; order Clostridiales; family Clostridiaceae; genus Clostridium. Next base: position 26,155 of record JAEZKY010000262.1, read on the forward strand.
AAAGATATAAGAGAATTATTTAAAGAAGATTCTAACATAAAATGTAGGACTGGAACTATTAACGACCAATATAATTTCTTTTTAGCAGGAGGAATAACTCCAGAAAATGTTTCTCGGCGAATAATAGAGGCAAGACCAGGTGGTATTGATGTTTCTTCTGGTGTTGAAATAATAGATGAAGGCGGTAACAGAAGAAAATCCTTTAAGAAAATGGAGAGTCTAATTAAAAAGGTCAGAGCAATTAATAATGTATAATACAGGTTTACTATAAATAATGAAAGGTTGGAAGAATAATGAACGGTAGATTTAATGAATTTGGGGGACAATATGTTCCTGAAACTGTAATGAGTGCACTTATAGAGCTTGAAAATGCCTATAATAAGGTTATAGACGATGAAAAATTTATGGATGAATATATGTATTACTTAAAATATTATACAGGTAGACCAAGTCCTCTTTATTATGCTGAAAATATGACCAAAGACTTAGGCGGAGCTAAGATTTATCTAAAGAGAGAAGATTTGAATCATACAGGTGCTCATAAGATAAATAATGCTCTTGGGCAGGTGCTTTTAGCTAAGAGAATGGGAAAAAAGAAAGTTATAGCAGAGACAGGGGCAGGTCAGCATGGTGTTGCAACAGCTACGGTAGCAGCAAAGTTTGGAATGGAATGTAAGATATTCATGGGAGAAGAAGATATAAAGAGACAGGCCATGAATGTTAAAAAAATGGAGCTTTTAGGTGCTGAAGTTGTTCCAGTTATAAATGGAGTAAGAACACTAAATGACGCGGTAACTGAAGCAATTAGATATTGGGCTGCAAATGTGGAAGATACATTTTATATTTTAGGAACAGCTGCTGGACCACATCCATATCCAACTATGGTTAGAAACTTCCAAAGAGTAATAGGCGATGAGGCAAGAAAGCAAATTTTGGAAGCTGAAGGAAAACTTCCTGATTACATTTTAGCTCCGATTGGAGGAGGAAGTAATGCAATAGGAATATTTTACCCATTTATTGAGGACAAAGAAGTTGGACTTATAGGGGTTGAAGCTGGAGGGAAAGGCCTTGAAACTGGAGAACATGCTGCTACTATTACAAAACGAGAAAAGGGAATTTTACATGGAACCTTAAGCTATGTACTTCAAGACAATTATGGAGGGGTACTTGAAGCATACTCAATATCAGCAGGACTTGATTATCCTGGGGTAGGACCGGAACATGCATATCTTTGTGATACAAAGAGAGCTGAGTATGTAAGTATAACGGATGATGAAGCAGTAAGAGATGGGTTTATGTATTTAACTAAGATAGAAGGAATAGTACCAGCCCTTGAATCATCACATGCAGTCGCATATGCTAAGAAATTAACTCCGACCTTAAGCAAGGACAAAATTATAATTATAAATATTTCAGGGAGAGGAGATAAAGATATGGATGCTGTGCTTGCATATCTAGGTGAAAAATAATGAATAGAATAGATTTGTCATTTAACAAAGTAAAAGAAAGCAATGGAAAAGCTTTAATACCTTTTGTAACATGCGGAGCAGAATTTACAATTGAGGAAACAGCTGATTTAGTAACTGAATTATACAATGAGGGAGCAACTGTAGTTGAAATTGGAATACCTTTTAGGGATCCTCTTGCAGATGGGCCAGTAATACAAAATGCTTATACTAAAGCACTTAATAATGGGACTAAGCCAAAAGATGTATTTAGATGTGTAGAATTAATAAGGAAAAAGAGTGAAGTACCAATTGTGTTAATGGTTTATTTTAATGTTATTTATTTTACTGGAATAGAAAAGTTTTTAAAAGAAGCAGCGGAAAGTGGAGTGGATGGTCTTATTGTACCAGATGTTCCACTAGAAGAAAGAGGAGATATTAACAAGTCATGTGAAGAAAATGGAATATATTTAATTCCATTGGTGGCTAGAACTTCAAAAGATAGGATATCCCAAATAACAAAAGATGCAAAAGGTTTTGTATATTGTGTATCAACAAATGGTACAACAGGCGAAAGAACTTCTTTAGATAATGGAACTCATGAATATTTGGAGGAAGTTAGAAAGAGTGTTGATATTCCAATGTGTATTGGATTTGGGATTTCTTCAAAGGAAGTAGTAAAAGAAGTAAAGGACTATTGTGATGGTGTAATTGTAGGTAGTGCAATAGTTAAAAGAATGCCAGAAGGAAAAAATGCTGTAATTGATTTTGTAAAAGATCTAAAAATGGGGTTTAGTTAAATAAACTTTTAAATAATAGCAATAAGTGTATAACTAAAAGGGGCTAATTAATTATAAATATAGTTTAAGTATTAAAATTTAAATGCAGAAGATCACTTCATTCAATACTTTGGGGATGAAGTGATTTGTTTTATTATAAGTATGTCAAGTTTAAGAAATAAATTAAAAAATAAGCCTAAGCTAAATTTAATAAGTAACATCTATAGGTTTAGTTAATTTATAAGCAAAAAGGAGGAAATGAGGTTTTTATGATATGCAAAGATTTAGATGAAGTAAGAGATAATATAGATAAAATTGATGAAGAAATTGTAAAACTAATTGCAAAGCGAAGCAATTATGTTATGCAAGCTGCTAATTTCAAGAAGAATAGCGATGATGTTAAAGCGCCCCAAAGAGTAGAAAGAATTATAAGCAAGGTGAGACATTTAGCAAATCAAAATAATTTAGAGCCATATATAATTGAAAAAGTATATAGAGAAATGATAGATTGCTTCGTGAATTTTGAATTAAGGATAAAAAAGAGGAGTGAAAAAAATGCCATTTGAGTTATCAAAAGTAGTTCCATGGGGGAGGACCTTAGAGGAATATGAAACAATGTTTTCATTAACCGATGATGATTTGAAAAAATCTATTGCAAGCCTTGGCGATGGACCTGCAAGTTTTAATGCTGAAATGAAAAAATTAAATAATACTGTAATATCATTTGATCCAATTTATGAATTTACTAAAGAACAATTATTGAATAGAATAGAAGAAACAAAAGATGTTGTAATGAAACAAACTAAAGAAAACAAAAAGAATTTTATTTGGACAAGTATAAGGGATGCAGAAGATTTAGAGAAGATTAGAATGAGAGCAATGTATAAATTTCTAAATGATTTTGAAAAAGGAAAACAAGAAAATAGGTATATTTCGCATGAGCTACCGAATAAAACTAATTTTCAAGATAAATATTTTGATATTGGACTCAGCTCACATTTTTTATTACTTTATACTCAATTAGGTTTAGAATTTCATATAAGAGCTATTGATGAAATGCTTAGAATATGCAAGGAAATTCGCATATTTCCAATTTTAGATCTTGATGCAAATGAGTCAAGCTTACTTCAGCCAATCATTAATCATTATAATGCAGCGTATACAGTTGAGGTAGAAAAAGTAGAATATATATTTCAAAAGAATGGGGATAAAATGTTAGTCATAAAATGATAAATAAAGAAGCAAAAAAGAAACTTGAAGCAATAGCTTTGGTTTCTTTTTATATACGTAAATCTATGTTATAAGCTCCATGTATCTATCTGATCTTTTATAATATTTTCACTACATACTCCATTTTTATACCAATTGCATGAATTACATATTTTATAAAATTTATTACTATTAAAATTTTTGTAAATATTTTCTAAAATTTCATTAAATATATACTCCTTATATTCTTTGAGTCCATATACCTCTAAAGCATTATAATCTAACTTTTCTACCTTTTCTTTTGTTACACAATTATTATCTTTTTGCTTATTAGGGCAATTAGAACATAAAACATCACATTTGATAATAAATTTGATCTGAGACTCATGATTCTTTTTTAGAAAATTTAAAATAATATCCATTTCAGTGACAAATTTTTTATTGTAACCTAATCCTTTGTAAAAAAATATGCAATTTATATGATGCGGCCTAAGCAATAACATTTCTAATAAATCTACCTTTAACTTTTTTTCTTACTTTTAATCCGAGGAGGATAGCTATAGAAAGAATAATAATATCTTTACCTACAAATGGGTATACACCTACAATAAGTGAGGCTTTTAAACTTATACCTGTTACAATTTTTAGCTGTAGTGTTCCAATAATATAGTCAATACATAAACCAATATATGATGTAATAAATAACATTACAGTATTTTTATTATTTGATGCATGTCCAACTAAAAATGCCATAAAAACAAATCCAAATATATATCCACCTGTTGGCCCTAAAATTATGCTAAAACCACCGCTAAAGTTTGCAAAAACAGGTAAACCGATAGAGCCTAACAGAATAAAAATGATTTGAGAAATTGTTGAGATTTTAGAACCTACAATTATTGAAATAAGTACTAATCCAAAGATCTGAAAAGTAATTGGGACTGATGTGAATGGAAGTGGGACTGAAAATTGAGAAAAAATAACCATAAGTGCTGCACACATTCCTATTAGCGTAATTTCGATTGGTAATAATTTGAGATTCATATAAATCACTCCTTTTTATTAATAATATACATGTGAAAAATAATTGTCAACTTATATTTTTCACATGAGGTTGACAATTTAAAAATACAAAATACATTAATTACACAGATAAAGAATTTATAAAGAGATTTGTATTCATATATAATATTAAATAGGAATAATGAAATCAATAAATTTACAAATTAATTATAGGGTTATTTAAACATCTATATTAGTTAGTACTGAATAAAATTAGATCAATGCTGTTTATTTCTAGAAAAATATAAATTTGAATGTTATAATCGTCTAGAAATGAGGTGTTTATATTTATGGCAAAAAGAACGAGCAGAAATACAGATATTTTAAAAGATACTAAAGATACAACTTCTCCAAAGATATATTCTCTATTAGTTGAATTAGTAAACAAGGATAGAGAAGATCTAGCAGAAGATGTTTTGAAAATAGATTACCTGCTAACGTATACTAGTAATTGTATTAAGGAGAAAGATTTTAAAGAGGCAAATAATACAATAAAAATGGTAAAAACAAGGATGAATAAGTTAATAGATAATAATATAAATATAGAATATTTACAATATCTTTATGATGGAATTAAAGCAAAGATAAAATAGAGATACGGCTAGATATTATAATGCTGTAGATATTTTATACAATCTAATGTTATAATGAAACAAGATTTGTCAAATGATTGATGAGCAAATAAAAATGTAAAGTGAGTATTATAGAATGAGATTTGAAAAATTAGAAAAAACAATAAGCAAATTAGATAATGATATTGAAGCTTTGAGAAGAGCTAAACATTATTTATCTAATAAGGATGAAATCAATGAGATAAGTGATTTGTTAAATAAGGAAAGACAAGTGTATGCAGATGAATTATACATAGGGGATGCTATAGCATATTCTGAATCCTTGGAAATGATAAAAGAAGTATTAAATAAGGAATTAGGGAAAGAAGAACAAACACAGTTATTAGAAAATATTAAAGAAATTCATGGGAGAAAGTCTCCAAATGTGAGTAAAAAAAGTCATGGACTTAATGCATGGCTTAAATTTCTTGAAATTGAGTGTGAATGGATTGAAGATTCTAATAATGATTGGGCAACATTAATTATAAAAGGATTTATTCCAAAAAATAATAATTAAACTAACAAAAGAGTCTTTATAAACAGCTAAGACTCTTTTTTGTTAATTTAGTTTAAATAATATAGAAAGTTTAAAAATGAGGGCATTTAAGCATTTACTCTTTTTTTATATATTCTAAGGAATAAGATGCTGCTGAGATTCTTTAAATTATTATTAAAATTAATAATAATTTAAAGAATTTTTGATAATAAACGACTCCAACGCATTAATATAGAAAAATATTAGAAAAATGAAGAATTGCTACGAACTATAAAATAAAGATATTTTATAGTATAAATATAAAATATCAGGATATATTATTAATGACAAGATGGATCATGTCTTTAGAAGAAAGAAAATGTAACTTCAAAATAAGTTGAACAGATTCTAAAAGTTTTTTTTAGAAAAGTTGTTGACAGAGCTAAAAAGCGATGATATACTAAATAAGCTGTCAGAAACGATAGAAAAAAGTTCATAACAAGTGATTGTAAGAAAGAAAATGGTCTTTGAAAATTGAACAGAAAATAATAAGTACATTTAAGTAAACCAGCAATTTTTATTTGAGTAAGCTAAGATTAAACTTTTAATTGAGAGTTTGATCCTGGCTCAGGACGAACG
>JAEZKY010000138.1 GCA_023435985.1 Bacillota bacterium
AACATGAAACAAAAATAGAAAATGTGATTAAATTAATTGATGATTTATATAGTAGTCAAGAAGGAGCTTCAGAAATAAATACTGATGAAATTCAAAGATATGCAGAATTGCAAGAATTATATATTGAGATTAAAGATACAAATAATAATACTATTTATTCTTCAGGAAAATCATATTTGCAGCATAATAATATGATGAATAATATGATGGGGCATATGATGAAAAATCCTTCAGGAATTAATATGGATGAATATACTGAAAATCAGTATCCCTTAAAGATTAATGATAAGGTGGTTGGAAATATAACTATTGGTTATTTTGGCGCTTCTTATTTATCTTCTGCATCAGCAACCTTTATAAGTACTTTAAATCATTCATTAGTAGTATCGGCTATAATAGCTTTAATATTTGGAATTGCAATTAGCCTTATAATATCAAGGCAAATATCAAAACCTTTATCTAAGATAACTGAAACTGCTAATGAAATTAGAAATGGTAATTTAAATGTTAGAGTAAAGAGCAGTACAAATACTAAAGAAATAATCGAACTATCTAATTCTATAAATTATCTCGCAGAAACTTTAAATAGTCAGGAGATGCTTAGGAAAAGATTAACTTCTGATATGGCTCATGAACTAAGAACACCACTTACTACATTGAAAACACATGTAGAAGCTTTTATGGATGGAATATGGGAACCTACTTGTGAAAAATTTGAGGTGTTTTATGAGGAAATAGAAAGGCTGACTAAAATGGTGGATAATCTCAGAGATTTAGCAAAGCTTGAACAGACCAATATAGTTTTAAATAAAAGCAAAGTTAATCTTTCAGTGGAATTAGAGAAAATTTTGAATATTTATAAGCCGCTTTATATTAAAGCAGACTATGAACTAACTGGTGACATAGCTCAAAACGCCATTGCAGTGGTTGATGTAGATAAATTTAAGCAGATTATGAATAATTTAATCACAAATTCCTATAAATATTTAAAGGCAAAAGGTAAAGTAACAGTAGCACTAAAGAATGAAAAGGGAAATATAGTAATTAAGGTTATTGATAATGGTATCGGGATACCTGAAAAGGATATACCTTACGTATTTGAACGATTTTATAGAAGTGATTCATCTAGAAGTAAAAATACGGGGGGATCAGGCATAGGGCTCACTATTGTAAAGAGCTTTGTTCAAGCTCATGGTGGAAGGGTATATCTAGAAAGTGAAACTGATAAAGGAACTATAGTTACTGTGGAACTGCCAAAAGTAAATTGAATTTATTTCAGAGCATATTTAGATATGAATAAGGCACATTTCTGATTGTGCCTAAATAGAATTATACTTATGGAAATGTTTTTGCTGAATGGAAGAAACCCTATTAAAAATATAGAAAAGATTGTTTTCAATGTAGTCTAAAGATGATATCCTTAATCTTATGGAAGGAAGTGGGGGTTTGGAGATATATAGTGTTCTTAAATCATTAGATGATAGATGCCGATATATATTTGATATCATACAGAAGAATGGACCTATAGCTAAAAGTGAATTAATTGACATGACTAAAATAAAATTAACAACACTAAATAGAGATCTTCAAATATTAATCGATGAAAAAATAATTATTGAAAGTGATATTGGGAAATCAACAGGTGGAAGAAAGCCGAGTTTATATGATGTGAATCCTAAGGAATTCTATATTATCGGCATTGATATTTCGCGAACATATACCAGAATAGTTATAACAAATTTGAAGTTAAAGCTAATGAAAGAGAAACTGTTAAATCAAGCGTATAAAATTGAAATTATAGGGAATATTATACCAAATACAATAAAAAGTTTATGTGAAGAATTACAGGTAGATAAATCATCAATTATAGGAATTGGAATAGGGATAGTGGGAGGTTTTGAGATTAAACATTTATGTGACGTTTTAAGCAGGGAATTAGAAGTACCAATATGTATAGATAATGGTGCAAATGCAGCTGTTATTGGAGAATATAATTTTGGGATTGGAAGAGGCAAAAAGAATCTTGCATATGTAAATTGTGGTATTGGAATAAGAACCGGAATAATATCCTCAGGCGTATTAATTCGTACGATTAATAATTTAGAAGATGCTTTTGGGCATATGATTGTTGAAGCAAATGGAGAATTATGTTCTTGTGGTAATCATGGATGTATAGAAAGTTATGTATCAATATCTAATATAACAAAAAAGTTTATAAATGAAGCAAAAGATAAGAAGCTTTTAAATTTAAGTAAAGAAGTGAATGAAATAAATTATAAGGATATTTGCAGTTTTGCTGAAAGGGAAAATGAAACTGCTATTGATGTTATTAGAAATTCAGCAATATATTTAGGAATAGGCCTTGCAAATTATATGAAGCTGTTCAATCCAGAGCTGATAATATTAAGTGGACCTTTAATACAACATTCAGAGTTGTTTTATGATATAGCTAAGAAGACAGCTTTAGAAAAGTGTCATATTAGAAACAATAAAATTATCTTTAGTAATAACGGATATTATAAAGATAAATCTATAGCAGTGGGAGCATGTGCTATGATAATACAAAAAATAATAGCAGGTGAGGATGTGGAGTTATTATATGGATAGAGTATCTTCTTTTAAGCTATTATAAGAGTAGAATAAGAAGGAGGTGTATATAACTAATGAATATAATAGCATTTATAGCAGTTGGAATACTTGCTGGAATATTAAGCGGAATGTTTGGGGTTGGAGGTGGAATAGTAATTGTACCTGCACTGGTATATTTATGTGGCTTTAGTCAGCTAAAGGCTCAGGGAACATCACTTGCAATTATGCTGCCACCAGTTGGAATAGCAGCATTTATTCAATATTATAAGCAAGGTCAGGTTGATGTAAAAGCGGGAATTTTAATATGTATTTTTTTAGTTCTTGGTTCAATGTTTGGAGCTAAAATAGCTCATATTATTCCTATATCTGTGTTGAAAAAATCCTTCGGGATATTAATGATTTTGATTTCCTTAAAAATGATTTTTTCTAAGTAATAAAAACATATAAGAAACAAAAAAATATCAGATGAATATATTATTCTTATATTAATCTGTTATTTTTTTATTTAAGCATAGCTCATTTTTTTATATAAAATTGACTTGTTTGGAATTATGCAATATATGTGATATGTGACTAAATCACATATATTTATGAAAGATTAATATATAATAAAATTAAGAAGGGGATGATGAATAATTTGAGCAAAGTGTTAGATGATAGGTTAAAGGATATGAAATCTTTGTATGAGGTGTATCCAATATTAAAAAAAATTGACAAAAATAATCACAATATAATAAGTAATCAGGCAGTTTTAAAAAATGTATATTCCAATGAGTATGTGGCTGGTGCAGAAGAAAATTGTCATGGAGTTTTATTTGTAATAAAAGGAACAATAAAAATACAAAAGATCAATAAGGATGGAGAAGAAACCAACCTTTATAATATAAAACAGGGAGAGTTTTGCCATGAAGCCTTAAGTTGTTTATCAAATTTAGAATCTTTAAATATAACAGGTAAAGCAATCCTAGATTCAAAAGTATGTTTAATCCCCTTTGATGTAGTTAGAAAATATCTAATTCAGGATAATGAGTTTCTATTATATATGTATAAAGACTTGTATAACAAGTTCAATACAGTAATAGGAAATAAAGAAGAGATGATTCACGAATCACTAGAAACACGACTTATAAAGTTTCTAATAAATAAAAGAAGCAATATAATTTATGCAACTCATAGTGAATTAGCTTTTGAAATAGATTCTGTTCGCGAAGTTGTAAGCAGAAAACTTAAAGGTATTGAAAAATTAGGATATATAAAGCTTGAAAGAGGAAAAATAGTAATACTTAAAGACTTGAATGAGGTATTGAAAAGTTGATTAAGTATTATCATAATGAAAAACAATAATTAAGATGAAGTTTTAGGAGGAATTTAAGATGTTTGATTTTTTGAATAAAAATGAAGGACGAGTTATTAATGTAAATGATATGGACAATTTAATTGGAAAAGTTGAATTGATTGATATAAGAGAAAAGTATGAGTATGAAGGTGGAAGTATACAAAGTTCAAGGAATATTCCAATGGGGGAACTTTTAAACGATCCAGAAAAATATTTAAATAAAAACAAAGAGTACTACATAATGTGTCAATCAGGTGGGAGAAGTGCAAGAACTTGTAATAGCCTTACAAATCAAGGTTTTAAGGTTATTAATGTTTCTGGTGGAATGGGTTCATATGCAGGAACAAGAAGAAAGTAAAAGTTAGTTTAGTAAAAATTAAGGAATTACTAGGAAAAACATAACAAAATTTAAAATCACATAAGGAGAAGGCAGATGGAAAAGGTATTAGAATTTCATAAAGAAGGATATAACTGTGCAGAATCTATAATAAAGGCGTTTAATGAGGATAATAATTCACATATTCCAGTTTCAATTGCGAGTCCTTTTGGTGGAGGTATGGCTGTAGGGGGAACCTGTGGAGCAATTACTGGAACACTTATTGCAGTAGGAGCATTAAAAGGAAGAAACTCAAGTGAAGAAAAGAATAATTCAAGAATATTAACAAAAGATATTATAAATAAAGTTAAAGAAAAATATGGAACCATTGAGTGCATTGAGCTTAAGAAAAAAGGTGTAACTTGTGATGAAATAATACAATACACTTATGATGTTTTAAAGGAATATACTAAATAATATAGGTGGAACATAGTGTGTGCATTCTAAAATTATATATTATATGAAAATATATTAATTTAGTAATAGTTTCTTAACAGATGGTCTAAGTAAGATTAGACTATCTGTTTTTTTGTGTAAAAGCTATTGGAAGATATTAATATTTTTAATTACGAGGGACTTATTAGATAAAGCTGAATATAATATTATGAAGTACTTAGGAATTAATAAGTAAGAAAAAATAGAAAATAAAATAAAATTACTGTTAGGTGATTAAATCACAGAGAAGGTAATTATATTGAATTATTATAAGAGAATAGATAAATTTACCGGTAAATAAAGGGAGGAATAAATATGGCGAGGGTAATAAATAGTAGAGAGTTTGTTGAAAATGTTGAAAATACTAAGGGAGTAGTTGTCGTTGACTTTTTTGCAACTTGGTGTGGGCCATGCAAAATGCTATCTCAAGTATTTGAAAGAGTTAGCAATGAAATGGGGGATAAAGCGAGGTTCTTTAAAATGAATGTTGATGAAAGCAGCAATATAGCTCGAAAGTATGGAGTAGCAGCAGTGCCAATGATGATTATATTTAAAGATGGGCATCCAGTGGAAAATTTAGCTGGATTTATGCCTAAAGAAAATATAACTAATAAAGTAAAATCACATTTATAAAATTTAGACTAAATTCACAAAAATGCAGTCACTAAATATGGCTACATTTTTGTTTTGATTGTATTAAAATATAAATGCTTAACTAACGTGGTAATTTTACAATAAAAGTAGAACCTTTTTCGTATTCACTTTGTACTTCTATTGTTCCGCCACATAAATCTATAATTCTTTTTACTAGTGCTAGGCCTAAACCATTGCCTTCAGAAGAATGAGATTTATCTCCTTGATAGAACTTATCAAAGATATGATTTTGTACATCTTCACACATACCAATGCCGGTGTCGGAAATTGTAGCTGTAATAAAGCTAGAAGACTGTTTTAAAGTACATTTTATAGTTCCATTGTCAGGAGTGAATTTTATTGCGTTACTAAATATATTAGCCCATATCTGCATTATTAATTCTTCGTTTCCATAAAAGGTAATTGGGTCTAAATCTACATTTAGGTCAATATTTTTACCGGTCCATTTCGATTCAAAAAGCAATAAGGTTTGTCTGAGTTGCTCGTCTAATTTGAATTTGTTTTTTTCTGCAATGATTCCTTGATTCTCAAGTCTTGATATCTGAAGAATAATAGAGACTAAATTTGATAGTCTTTTTGTATTGCTAAGAATTTTATTAATGTATTGATTTTTTTCTTCTTCTGTTAAAGCTTTATCCTGCAACAGCATAGTATAACCATCTATAGAAGCAAGAGGTGTTTTAAATTCATGAGAAACATTAGCAATAAAGTCACTACGGAAAGTTTCTATATGATTTAATTCATTAACCATAATATTGAAATTACGATACATAGTTTTAAGCTCATCTGGATTATGCTTATTTTCATTTAATTTAATATTAAAGTTGCCTTTTCCTACCTCCATTAATGCTTCACTAAATTTTACAAGAGGTGATAATATTCTTTTTCCTATTATAGCTGAAATAGTTGTTCCAACAAATACACTAACCATGTATAAATTAATGATAGGTATTAATATAGAATGAGTTGAAAATGCATTTAGATGGAAGTATATGGCTGTAATAGTGGCAACAATTGCACCTGTAGCTACTATAATAAGAAAAGTTATAAGAGAAAAAACTAAACCTAATTTAAAGCTATGATTATTATTCATGTTTCTTCACCACTTTATACCCCAGCCCTCTTACAGTTGAAATTTCAAAATCTATATTATCCTTAAAACGCTCTCTTAAGCGGTTAATATGCACATCTACTGTACGAATATCTGTTTCTGAATTAATTCCCCAAATTTCATCCATAAGCTGTTGCCTTGTAAATATGTGGTTTGGATAGCAAATTAGTTTATATAATATGTAGAATTCTTTTTGGGGAAGCACTGTTACTTCTCCATGTTGGTATACGGATAGGGAATCATATTCAAGCAGAGTTTCGCCAATACATTGTTTTCTTTCATTTATAATTTGAGCCCTCCTAAGCAATGCACCAACTCTTAATACCATTTCATTAACATCTATAGGCTTAACCATATAATCATCTATTCCAAGTAAAAAACCACGTTGTTTATCCTGAATGCTTTCCTTTGCTGTAATAATTAATACAGGAAGGTTAAATTGAGCATCTCGAATGGATTTTACCAATTCAAAGCCATTCATATTAGGCATCATAACATCGGAAATAATTAAATCAATATATTCCTTATCTAAAACGTCAAGAGCTTCAACGCCATCTCTTGCGCAGGTTGCTTTATATCCACTTTTAAGCAAGACAGTGGAAAATAATTCACGTAGTTCTCTATCATCCTCTACAATTAAAATGTGAAACATTTGTATTCCTCCAATGCAGAATAATTATAATAATTATACTATGCTTTAGATGTATTTTAAAGTATTATGAATTAAGTATGTTAACCATCCCTATTAGCTGAGGATAAGACAAATGTGTAATTAATTTTAATATTTAAGAGAATTTTTTGGGAAAATTAATATTTAGTTAATATTGAGTTAATATTTTAAATATATACTTTAGTTTCAAATGGATGATCTAGATTTACATTTGAAGTTTTATTACAAAATTATTAATAATAAGTGAAAATTCAATATTAAATGTCTGAGCTTAAAAAATATTATTATAATTCGGCATATTTTATTTGTCTTATACTATGAATTAGAAACGGATTGAAAAATTTTAAGTAAAATAGAAAAGTTTAACTTGAGTTAATAATTCTATGATATAATCAGTTATTATGATTATTTTGAGTAATATTAAATATAAATGGAAGGTGTGGAGTTATCCAGGTATTTTATAGAGTAATAATCTAATTCTGAAAATAGAAAGTTATTTTTAGAATCAATGAATTGGTGAGTAAGAAGTATTTGTTATTAAGAAAATGGGAGGGTAAAAATGAAAAATGTAAAAAAAATAGTTATATACGCTGTAATAATTGCAGTTGTAATAGGCGGAGCTGTGGTAGCTAAAACTAAGTTGTCATCTAGCTCAAAGGCGAAACCAACACAGGTGGCAGTGAGTAAAACTTCAGTAGAAGTTCAAACTGCAAAAATGACAGAAAAAAATGCAGGAGATACATATAAGGCTACTTTGGAAGCCTATCAGCAGGGAGTAATAACCAGTAAAACTGCAGCAAAGGTTCTTACAGTATCAGTGGA
>JAEZKY010000042.1 GCA_023435985.1 Bacillota bacterium
AAATTAGAGCATATTAGAGAAATGCATAGATAATATAACTATAAAAAGATACTCAAAGAATATGTTTGTTGAAAAATGTCGAAAGTGTGATAGTATAGAAACATGGACTTCGTTGAAACGGTAAACATGAATAAATTTTTTAAAAATACGTTTACATAGAAAGTAAAGAAGCCAAATAAAAAATACAAAGGAGAAAAACTAATGAAGAAAGCTTTTTTAACAAAGATAGTGACAGCGGTTATTGCAGCGAGTACAATGACTACTCTAACACCATTAGGAGTATCTGCAGAGACTATTGATCAATCAAATTACAATTATTACGGCAACTTATTACAAAGTTATCAAAATAGAATGCCAAAACCAGCGAATGTAGGCTGGGTTAATAACAATGGGCAATGGTCTTTCTTTGATAATACAGGTGCAAAACAAACAGGAGTAATTAACGTTAATGGTCAAACCTATTGTTTAAATCAAAATGGAGTAATGGAAACAGGAAATGTTACAGTTAATAATAGCACATATACATGTTCTCAAAATGGACAAGTAGTAGGAACTCAAACTCCTACAGCAGATAAAGTGTTTGACGCAAATAACAATGTAGTTAAAAATAACAATAAAACGTCTACAGTTACTACTTCAACTGGAAATAATGGAACTACAACTAAGAATAACACAGGAAGTACAAAAACAAATACAGGAACAACTACTAATTCAGGAAATACTACTGGTAAAAACACAGCTAGTACGAATACTTCAACAAGCACAGGAAGTACAACTAATACATCTGCCAGCACAAATTCAGTAGATGTACAAGGATTACCTAAGTTGCCTTCAAACTACTCTGTAAGTGTACAAGCTGCTGCTGAACAAAAAATTCTTGATTTAATGAATCAAAAAAGAACAGAAGCAGGTCTTAAGCCGCTAACTATTGACAATACATTAGTGCAAGTAGCAAGATATAAGAGTAATGACATGATACAAAATAACTTCTTTGACCACACAAATCCAGATGGAACAAAGTGGACAAACTGGTTACAAACATTAGGTTATAAATATACAACAGCTGGAGAAAATATTGCATACAATACTAGTGATGCAAATCAATTATTTGATCAATGGTGGAACTCTCCAGGTCATAGAGCAAACATGATGAATTCTTCATATACTAAGGTTGGTATAGGAGTAGTCTATGGAAATGGAAAATACATGGGAACACAAGAATTTTCAAACTAGTATATATACCTGACGTGTGAACTAGATTTATGTGGTAGTTTACCGAAATCATAAATATTGTTGTTTCGTCGGACTATGAAAATTTCGCTGGAAAGTTTTAAGTAGAAGGTTGTATTCATTTCTGCCTGCCCCTCAAACAAGTTGAGGACAAGTGGTTAATGGGACAACCTTTTGTTATAAAGAAAGTGATTTCAAAGTAAAAAAGCATTAGAAAGCACAAAGTATCTAAATAACAATCCTATCTTTTTATGATCATTTAATCATTAATTATAAGCTAACTAATGAACATTAAGACAGATGTAAAAGTCTGTATACTTTTCTCTCTGACATCTAAACTTCTCAATTAACATCGATTTTTGAATTCAATTTATTTTTCAACATTTTCTTTAAGATAGCTTCAGTTTTATTTAGGTTATCTTTTTGCTTTTCAACTTCCTCTATCTTTTTTTGTAAAAGCTTAATTTTGGTATTTGTTGAAACTGAATCCGTATTGTTTTTTTGAATCTCTTTAATTTCGGTTAAAGAAAAACCAACGGAATGAACTGTTTTTATCATAAGTAAATATTCAATTATATCTTCAGAATAATTACGATAATTATTAGAATCTCTGCTAATAAATTTTTCGGGGATTAAATTTTGCTTTTCATAAAATCTAATTGTGGAAATAGACAATCCAGTTTTTTTAGACACTTCATTTATTTTCATATAATACCTCACAAATCAGCCTTGACTCTGAACTATACTTCACAGTTTATACTATATTTAATGACAATTTAATTGTCAACATGATTTAGTAAAAGGAGAGGAACAATATGAAAATTACAAATGGAGAAACAAGATCAGTAGTTCTAGGAGGTGGAGGAATCACTGGAATTGCTTGGGAAGTTGGAGTGTTAGCCGGTTTATTAAGTGAAGGTATTAAACTTGCAACTGCTGACATGATAATTGGAACTTCGGCTGGATCATTTGTTGGTGCTGCCTTAGCCAGCGGATATGATATGAATGAATATTATAATTCTCAGCGAGTTAATAGCAATGTAGAACCACATATATCTGCAAAACCTGAAATAATACAGCTTTGGGCAGAAGTATTTTCAATTGGAGGTAGCGATACGGCTAAAATAGGCAGGCATTTTGGGAAAATTGCAAAGAAGCATCTGCCTAAGGAAGTTCCTATTGAAGAGCGAATTTCAGTTGTTAAGTCAAGATTAGTTACAAAGGAATGGTCGACAAACTTAAGAATAACAGCTGTTGATGCGGATACAGGAGAACTTCATTATTTTGATAGCAATTCTGG
This sequence comes from Bacillota bacterium, assembly GCA_023435985.1. Classification (GTDB taxonomy): domain Bacteria; phylum Bacillota; class Clostridia; order Clostridiales; family Clostridiaceae; genus Clostridium. The sequence continues at coordinate 2,531 of JAEZKY010000042.1, forward strand.
AATATCCCTTGAGCAAGCTGTTTTAGCTAGTGGAGCGGTTCCGGGAGTATGGCCTTATATATCATTTTTAGGAAGGGATTGGATTGATGGAGGAATGATATCTTCTGCAAATGCTACCCTTGCAAGGAATTTTAAGAAGATAGTTGTTATAGCTCCATTAGCAAAAAAATATGGTTTGGTTCCTAACGTTTTTGAAGATGTTTCGCAATTACAAAAAGAATCTGAGGTTGTTCTTATTACACCTGACGAAAGCAGTATAAAGGCTATTGGTGAAAATATATATGATATAAGCAGGACTAAAATATGTGCAGAAGCTGGCTTTCAGCAAGGTGTAAAATCTACACCTTCAATTAAGAGAATGTGGAGCTAATATACTCAAAAGTTATGCATTACAGCTAACCTTAATATTATTTTATGAATTTGACACTGAATTAGTATAATGATATAATTTATTACAGAGTGTGAAGCCACACGAAGGGGTACACCACCTTGGGTGTATTTTTTCGTGTGGCTTTTTTTGCGCAAAAGGCATATGAAATTAAATAATAAGTGGGAAAGATGTTAGTAGATGGATTTATTATTTTGGGATTGTGTCTAATATAAGAAAGGGGTGACAAGGATGGTAAAAATAAATGGAGAAGAAGTAAGTATTGAAAGTGGACTATCTTTAGAAGAAGTTATTGTTAATCAAGGATACACTATAGAAAAAACTGTAGTTGAGCTTAATGGTGAAATAATACCAAAAACTCAGTATAAACAAACTAATATCAAAGATGGCGATGCCCTAGAAGTAATAAGTTTTGTAGGAGGAGGCTGATAGAGATATCCAACTTTAAATTTGGATTTATGTGGTGGCTTACCGAAATTGCATACATATTTGTTCCAGCGGACTTATGAAATTTTCGCTGGAAGGTTCTAAATGTGAGCTTGCATCCATTTCTGCATGTTCCCGAAACAAGTTCGGGACAAGCAATAAATGGAACAAGCTATAGAGGAAATTCGACTCACGCTCGTTCGCTGAGCAAGCGATTCACACCAAATCATAGATTTGGGTTCTCTGCTTAAGAACCATAAAGCAGCTCAATTTCAAATGCCTCTTGCACAAATATATATATGCAATTTCTGATGTAGGCACACATAAAAGCCTAATTTAAATAACTAGTGGTATATAAGTCGGATATCTATATGTTCTAACTAACAATTTGTTATAAGAATAGCGAAGCATTTTATAAGAATATTTAAAGGAGTGGTTATGGTGAAAAAAGATACATTAGTAATTGGTGGACATGAATTTTCTTCTAGATTTATTTTAGGTTCTGGAAAATATAATTTGGAGTTAATTAAAGCAGCAGTAGAAAATGCTGGTGCACAGATAATTACTCTAGCATTAAGACGCGCGAATACAAATGGAGGAGAGAATATTTTAGATTATATTCCAAAAGGAGTGACTTTACTTCCAAATACTTCTGGAGCTAGAAATGCAGAAGAAGCTGTTAGAATTGCAAGACTTGCTAGAGAAATGAGCTGTGGGAATTTTGTTAAGGTTGAAATTATCCGTGATTCAAAATATCTGCTTCCAGATAATTATGAGACAATTAAGGCAACAGAAATCCTTGCAAAAGAAGGCTTTATAGTAATGCCTTATATGCATGCAGATTTAAATGTAGCTCGTGATTTAGTTAATGCTGGAGCTGCATGTATTATGCCCCTTGCATCACCAATAGGTTCCAATAGAGGGTTAGCTACAAAAGATTTTATTAAAATATTAGTAGATGAAATTGATCTTCCAATTATAGTTGATGCAGGAATTGGGCGTCCATCACAGGCTTGTGAAGCAATGGAAATGGGAGTTGCAGCTGTTATGGCTAATACTGCTATTGCAACAGCTGGTGATATTCCAGCTATGGCAGGTGCTTTTAGACAAGCTATAGAAGCAGGCCGTGCAGCATATCTTTCTGGTTTAGGCCGTGTGCTTGATAGAGGTGCAGCAGCATCTTCACCATTAACAGGCTTTTTGCAGGATTAGGAGGGGAAGTCATGAGTAATAAACGCGTAAATCACATGGAATATATGCCGGGAATGGAAGTTTTAGAATCAGATGTAATGGATCAGGTTGTAAGCAGCATGGAAGCTTATGATTATGATAAATACACAGCAGGAGATGTTAAGAGAGCATTAGATAACACTTATCGTACAATAGAAGACTTTGCAGCGCTATTATCTCCAGCAGCAGCACCATTTTTAGAAGAAATGGCACGACTTGCACAAAAAGAGACAAGGAAGCATTTTGGTAATTCAATTTACATGTTTACACCTTTATACCTTGCAAATTACTGTGAAAATTATTGCATTTATTGCGGTTTTAACTGTCACAATAAAATACGCCGTGCAAAGTTAAATGCTGAGGAAATTGAAAAGGAAATGCAGGCTATAGCTAAAACTGGCTTAGAAGAAATTCTTCTTCTTACAGGGGAAAGCAGAAAGATGTCCGATGTAGAGTACATAGGAGAAGCTTGCAAAATAGCACGTAAATATTTTAAACTGGTAGGGCTTGAGGTTTATCCAATGAACTCTGATGAATATGAATATCTTCGTAAGTGCGGTGCTGATTTTGTTACTGTATTCCAAGAAACATATAATTCAGATAAATATGAAACTCTTCACTTAGAAGGACATAAGCGTATTTTCCCTTATAGAATAAATGCCCAAGAAAGAGCGCTAAAGGGTGGCATGCGTGGGGTTGGCTTTGCAGCCCTCCTTGGACTAGATGATTTCCGTAAAGATGCTTTTGCTACAGGACTACATGCATATCTTCTTCAAAGGAAGTATCCACATGCTGAAATTGCATTTTCATGTCCAAGACTAAGACCAATTATTAATAATGATAAAATTAATCCAAAGGATGTTCACGAACCGCAGCTTTTACAAGTAATAACTGCATATCGTCTTTTTATGCCTTTTGCAAGCATCACTATTTCAACAAGAGAACGTGCAGAATTCCGTAATAATGTAATAGGGCTTGCAGCTACTAAGATTTCAGCAGGGGTAAGTACTGGAATTGGAAGCCATAGCGATGATTCAGAGGATAGAGGCGATGACCAATTTGAAATTGCAGATAACAGAAATGTAGAGGAAGTATATGAGGCAATTAAAGAAAGAGGCTTGCAGCCAGTAATGAATGACTATGTTTATGTATAAAAATAAGATCCAAGGCTTGATACCTTGGATCTTATTTTATGGATGAAATTTCTTTACTTGCTTTATTAAAATATTTACAGAGTTTCGTTAAGGTAAGGGCTTTCTTTCTGTTTGCTGTTGAATAAGGCAGATTTTTCATGGAAGCATAAGATGACAGACGATTGTTTTGGAAAAATATAAATTTAATTAGCTCTCTTTCTTCCTTATCTAAATAGCTAAGTGCTGATTTTAAAGCTTCAAAGTCACATTTACTGCAAAGTACATCTTCAAAGCTGTCATCATTTGATGGTAAATTGTTTTCTAAATCATCAGATAAGGTAAGAGCTTCAGAACCTTCAAGTGAGCTTCTGTTTTTAACTCTTTGAATTAAGTCGTTAATATTATTTTTTATTCCATTGGTAGCATAAGCGACAAATCTATGATTTGCACAGTTATACATGGATAGACATTTAAAAAGTGAGTGATAACATTCGTTTTGTATATCATTTTTATCATATCCGTGTAGAAAAGTTCTTTTTGTAATGTTAAGTATTAAAGGTCTAAATTCGTTAACTAACTTCTCCTTGGATAATGTATCTCCAGCCTTTGACTTTAGTACTAAATTTTCAATGTATTCATAATCCATATAGGACCTCCTTGATAATTAATACAGAAATATACTTAGAGAAAAAATAGATGTAAAATTATTCCTGTAAAAAGTATATATGAGGTGCTGATACTTATTTTTTTAGAAATTAGAAAGTTTAGTTATAGAAATTAGAAAATATAAAAATGTTTCTATATTTAACTTGATTAGACTTAGGAATTTCTATTATGATATCCTTATGGACAAAATTATATAAGGCACATGAAAATAAAGAATAAGTCCAAAGTTACCATGGATATTTTTCATCAGACAAGGAAGAAAATAGGCATCATAGTAGGCTATTAGGTCAATTTTCTGACGTAGTATGATTGGAAATAGGCTGGCAAAAGGACTTGCTATTTATTTGATTGTGCCTAAAGCAAAAGGAGAACTTTTATGGAATTTAGAAAATCAGTTGAAGCTGATATTGATAATATAATGAGCATAATTAAGCAGGCTCAAAGTTACTTTAAGGAAAATGAAATTGATCAGTGGCAGAATAATTATCCTAATTTAGAAACAATTAAAAATGATATTAATGGTGGAAATAGTTATGTGCTATTAGATGAAAATGAAATTGTTGCTACAGCTGTAATTTCTTTTGATGGGGAAAAAACTTATGATACCATTTATAATGGAGAATGGCTTAGTAATAATGAATTTGCAGTTGTTCATAGGATAGCAGTTAATAATAGCTGTAAGGGAAGAGGAGTATCGTCATTAATTATAAAAAATGCAGAGAAGCTTTGCCTGGAAAAAGGTATACATAGCATTAAAATAGATACTCACAAAGAAAATATGTCTATGCAGAAACTATTAAAGAAAAATGAATTTAAATATTGTGGGATAATTTATTTAGAAGATAAAAATGAGAGAATAGCCTTTGAAAAATTAATATAGATTAAGAAAAGGAGCTTTTTAGATAATATATGAAGAAATTTTATTATGCACCCATGGAAGGAATTACAGGACATATTTATAGAAATGTCCACAACGACCTTTTTAAAAATAATATTGACAAATATTTTTCGCCATTTGTTGTTGCAAATCAAAGCAAAAGCCTTAAGACAAAAGAACTAATTGATATCTTACCTGAAAATAATCAAGGGATAGCTTTGGTTCCACAAATATTAACTAATAATGCGAAAGATTTTATAAATACAGCGAAGAAAATGAAGTATCTTGGATATGATGAAATTAATTTAAACTTAGGATGCCCATCTGGAACTGTGGTTTCGAAAAATAGAGGTTCAGGATTTCTTTCAAAAAGAAAGGAATTGGATGAATTTCTAGAAGAGATTTTTTCTGAGCCAGTAACTAAAATTTCAATAAAGACAAGGCTTGGAAAAGATAATCCTGAAGAGTTTTATGAGCTTATTAAAATATTCAATAAATATCCCATGGAAGAGCTTATTATTCATCCAAGAACTCAAAAGGACTTTTATGGAAATGAACCTAATCTTAAGGTATTTAAAGATGCATTAAGCCTGAGCAAAAACACTGTCTGCTATAATGGCGATATTTTTACGGTTGAAGCTTATGAAAAGTTTACTGAGAATTTTAAAAGTGTCCAAACAATAATGCTTGGCAGAGGACTGCTAGCAAACCCTGAGCTTGTAAGAAATATTATTAATGGGACTAAACTTAATAAGGAAACTTTAAAAGAATTTCATGATAGAATATATGAAGAATATAAAAAGTATCTTAGTGGAGATATTTATGTATTACATAAAATGAAGGAATTGTGGTTTTATATGCTTAAGATGTTTTATGATGGTGAAAATTATGCTAAGAGAATAAGAATGTGTGATAACTTTAAGGATTATGAGGCGGCAGTATTATGCTTGTTTAGGGAAAGAGAGTTTATATAATTTATGGGATATTAAACTATTAAATTTATAAAATTAAATAATTTGACAATAGAACGTATGTTTTGTATTCTGTATTTGTGGGAAAATTGTAAATAGGAGGAAAACATATGGACGTGGAGATAAGGCATAGAAAAATTATAGATATTGTTCAGGATAAATTAACTTGTTCAGCACATAATTTAGATCATGTATTTAGAGTATATAATCTTTGTCTACTGCTTTCAAAATATGAGAAAGATGTTGATTTAGAAATACTTATTCTATCTGCATTATTACATGATATTGCAAGAGTTGAAGAGAGCGAGGATAAAACAGGGAAAATTGATCATTCTGTTTTGGGTAGTGTAATAGCAGGAGATATATTAAGAAATTTAGAATATGAAGAAGATAAAATCGAGAAAATAAAGCATTGCATTATAGCGCATAGATTCAGAACTGGAAATGAACCTAACTCAATAGAAGCTAAAATATTATTTGACTCAGATAAATTAGATGTTATAGGAGCTAGCGGAATTGCTCGTACTTTTATGTTAGCTGGACAATTTGGGCAAAGATTAATAGCAAATGAGAAATTAAATGATTATCTAAAAGCTAATACTACTGAAAATGGAAGATTAAAAGATGTTTCAAAACACACACCGTTTATTGAATACGAAGTGAAATTTAAAAAGATTCCAGATAAATTATACACTAAAAAAGCAAGAGAAATAGGACAAGAAAGACTTAAATTTATGGAGCTATATTTTAATCAATTAAAATTGGAGATGGATGGAGTAAAATAAAGTTACTCTTTTAGCCTAAAAAGTCACTAACATTGTTGGTGATTTTTTTATTGCTGGTATTGATTTTATTTGTTTTCTCGTAGAATTTTTAGATTTATAATACTTTTAATTTTTTCTCTTCTTTTCTATCGCTAATATGTAAGGCGTAAAATTAAATATCAATTTCGCATTTAATGCAGTATTTAATTGAAGTTTTTATAATTATTAAGATTATAATAAATATACATTGTAAATTGCTAAAAATAGCATGTAAAATAATAGAAAGAAATGCTGAAAAATGTTGAAACTCCAAAAGCTGAGTGATAGAATATAGTTATAGTTGAAAAATTTTGGATATAGGTTTGCATAGTGCATATTTATACTATATTTTATGCAATTTTAATTTGAAGCGTATGTAATAGAACGTGACATTATTTGATAAATGTTTGCTGTAACAAAGTAAAAATCATTTCTTATTGTTTAATTATAGCTATTCTATTTTAAGAGGGGTATTAGGTTATGAAGGTGTCTTTTAGGATAAAACTATTTATCTTTTGTGTGGTCATTATATTATTTACATCGATTCCTATTGCAATGATTACAAGGAATTATATGATTAATTCCTTGAAGGAAGATTTGGTATCAGATAGTAAGAGACATGTAGAAGGATTAGATAATAGTATTTTGAGTTTAATTAATAACATGAAAGAAAATGCAAAAGTATTAGCAGACGATAAAGATATTAAAAAAGCTGATGAATCAATATCAGCCTTATTTAATATAAAAGATGTTGATGTAAACAAGAAATATTCAGAACAGATACAAGGGCTGGAGAGTGATATTTATAGTAAGCTTGAACTTTATGCTAGAACTCATAGTGAGACACAATATGCATGTTTTGGAACTAAGTGGGGCGGGTATATACAATGGCCAGATGGACTCAGCAATGAGAATTTTGATCCTAGAAAGAGGCCATGGTATTATTTAGCCTTAGAACATCCAGATGAGGTAGTTATTTCAGATCCATATGAAGTTGAAATTGATAAAAGTAATAACATAATCATAAGTGCGTGCACAACTGTCAGAAATGATTCTGGTGATATAGTTGGAGTAATATCTGTTGACACAAGTTTAAATAAATTATCAGATATTATAAGAAATACAGAGAGTATAAATGATGGATATAATTTTTTGTATTCAAAAGATGGAACTATATTAGCAAGCCCAAATTCGGATTTAAATTTTAAAAACATTAATGATTTGGAAGCAAAAAGCTCTGAAACTGATACTACTAATAATTTTAAATTTAACGACACCTCTAATTTTATGAATACGGAAAATGGAAATTTTGATGCTGTTGTAAATGGAAGCGACGTTTTTGCGAATGTCCATACATCACCGTATACAGGATGGAAGCTCGCAACTATCATACCTAAAACTGAATTTACAGCGGAAGTAATAAATGTAGAAAATATGATAATTAAAGTTACAATTTGTATTTTAATACTAGGAATAGCTTTAACATATTTTGTTATTAGAACTATAACTTCTCCAATAAAAAAATTAACAACCCTTATGAGAACTGTTGAAGAAGGAGAACTTTCGGTTAAGGCAACCATTGAAACAAAGGATGAATTTGGCTCCCTGGGAAATTCGTTTAATTTAATGATGGAGCGTTTAAATGCAAATTATGAAGAGTTATCAGCTTTATATGAGGAATTAGTAGCTACAGAGGAAGAGCTTAGAACTCAGTATGAGGAACTTCAACATAATGAAGAAGCTTTAAGAAACAGCGAGGAAAGATATAAGCTTGCTTTAGAGTGTGCGAATGATTCAATTTGGGAATGGAATCCTGATACTGGAGAGTTTTTCTGCTCTGATAAATTACGGGATATTATTGGGAATGAATGGAGAAAATATAAGCATGCCAAAGATTTCACATACAACCTAGTTCATCCTGAGGATCTGGATAAGCTAATAGGTGAAATGAGGAAGCATATTAACAATGAAACAAAAGCTATAGAAATTGAATATAGACTTAAAAGAAGTGATGGTTATTATGTTTGGGCATTATGTAAAGGCAAAGCTATACGAAATTCTGAGAATAAGGTTTTAAAACTTGCAGGCTCAATTTCAGACATATCAAGAAAGAAGCAGTCAGAAGGAAAATTAGAATTTATGGCTTATTATGATTCACTTACTAGACTTCCGAATAAAACTTTACTTATTAAGAAACTAAATGAGCAGCTTAAAATCAGCCAAAAAGAACAAACATCAGGAGCAGTGTTCTTTATTGATTTAGATGATTTTAAAAATATAAATGATTTAATGGGACATAAATATGGAGATGAAGTACTCATTTATTTATCAAAATATTTAAGGAAAATACTTCATGAAAGAGATATTATATGCAAATTCAGCGGAGACGAATTCATGATAATCAGTCCTTTAATTAAAGAATCTGAAGTTAAAGTTTATGTAAATAGAATACTATCGTTTTTTAACCAAAGTTTCAATATTGGCAAAATACAAACATCTATAACCGCAAGTATTGGAGTTGCGTTATATCCTAAAGATGGTATAGATTCAGATACAATTATAAAAAAAGCTGGCTTGGCTATGTATAAAGCAAAAGAGCTTGGTAAAAATAGGTATGCATTATATAATCATGAAATTTATTTAAAACTAGAAAGAGTAAGTAAGATCAAGAGTATATTAAGAAACGCTATTGCAAATGATGAGTTTAGCGTTAACTATCAACCACAATATGATACTGCAAAAAATGAAGTGTTTGGATTTGAAGCATTAATAAGATTAGATAGCAGAGAGTTAGGCTTCATATCTCCAGCAGAATTTATTCCTATAGCAGAAAAGTATGGTTATATAACCCCTATAACTTTATGGGTTTTGAGAGAGGCCTGCAAACAGAGTGTTAAGCTTTTTGAAAATGGTTATAATTTCAAAAGTATGAGTATTAATATTTCATCTGTTGATTTACAGCAGACTGATTTTTTAGAGAAAGTTGTAGAAATTATTAAGGAAACGGGTATAGAAACAAAGTTTATTGAATTAGAAATTACTGAGACAGTACTAATGAAGTCCATTGATTCAAGCATAGATATATTAAAAGAATTTATGAATATGGGAATTAGAATTGCTCTTGATGATTTTGGAACAGGTTATTCTTCACTTGCTTATTTAAGAAAGATTCCAATAAATACATTAAAGATAGATAAGTCATTTATAGATGATATTAATTCTAGTAATGTAGAAAAATCCATCATTAATAATATAATTGAAATGGCTCATGCTATGGATTTAAAAGTAGTAGCTGAAGGAGTTGAAGATAGAGATCAATTTTTAATTCTGAAGGATAAAAGCTGTGATTATATTCAAGGTTATTATTTTAGTAAACCACTGCCTGCAAGCAAAATTGAGGAAATACTTATATAAATCATGCTAGAGCTTTGTATCAGCATTAGAGTAAGGCAAAGGAGAGATCATAGATGAAAAAAATTATGAATATAATAGTGCTTATAGCTTTAATTGTAGGCATATATTCATTTTTTCACATGAAGAAAGCTACAAATTTTCAAGCCATAAATGGAAATCTGTATCTTGATAAATATGATTTCGAAAGACAAGGTATAATTAATTTGGATGGACAGTGGGAGGTATATAATAATGAATTATTAACTCCGCAGGATTTGAAAAATAGAACACCAGATCAATATTTAACGATTCCAGATAATTTAAAAGAGCAGTTAGGAGAAAATAATGCAGGATACATGACTTTAAGATTAGAAATAGAGCCTCCAAAGGATGTCATATATGGACTTAGAATAAAAAGATTGTTGTCAGCTTCAAAACTTTGGGTAAATGGAATAGTTCAAGGAGAGGTTGGAAAAGTTGGAAAAAGCTACGAAGATGAAAAAGCTATATATCTGCCAATATACTCATATTTTATGCCTGAAGATGGTCATATTGAAATTGTAATTCAGACTTCAGACTATAGAGAAGTGTTTCCTACTATTCAGTCAATGGAGCTTGGACTTAAAGATCAGATAATAAATGAATCTCTCATTGCTTCGGGAATAGACTTTATAATATTAGGCGGATTGCTTGTAGTAGAATTAATCTTCATATCTCTATATAGAAGAATGCGGAATAAAAAATCATATTTATTCTTTGTTATATTATGTTTATTTATACAATTAAGATGCTTGTTTTTAAATGAGAGGATAATTGTTCATTTCTTTCCTAATATGCCTTTTGAATTATTAAGCAAGACAGCAGCACTTACATATTACTTATGGATACCAGTATATGTGTTTTTTATAAAAGATGTATTTACTAATATGAATAGGAGAACTGTCATAATATCATCAGTGTTCTCCATAATTTTTGGAGGTATATGTCTTTTTACGAATAATACTTTTTATGATAAATTGTCAGTTCCAGGTGAAATAATTGTAATTATTATTGCAGCTGATATATTTGCCTTCCTTATAAAGAAAGTTAAAGAAAAAGAACAAAACAGCATAATATCCCTTATAGCTTTTGCAGGTTTAATAATAACAGGTGTTAATGATATGCTGGTTAATAATGGGCTGCCATATGTCAATAGATATCTTTTTCAGATAGGTATGTTCATCTTTGTACTTTTAGAGACTTATTCCTTAACTTTAAATTATTCATATCAAGTAAATAAAACAAAAACTCTTAAAAAGGAGAATAAAGAAATATATGAGAAATCCATAAGAGATGGACTTACAAACTTATACAACAGATATCACATTGATAAAATTTTAGACGATATGATGGATTCATATATAGAGAGCGGAGATATCTTTACTATAATGATGATTGACGTTGATTTTTTTAAGCATATTAATGACACTTATGGCCATCTATGTGGAGATAAGGTACTTATAGATATTAGCAGTTTTCTTATGGATAATTTAAGAAAGACAGATTTTATTGGACGTTACGGTGGAGAAGAATTTATTATTATTTTCCCACATACAAAAATACAAGAAGCTAAGAGAATAGCAGAAGATATAAGAAGAGGCATTGAAGCACTTCAAATAGATGACGATATAAAAGTAACAATAAGCGGCGGTTTGTATGAAAATAAAACTCAAATAAAACAGTTGGCTATACAAAATGTTGATAAGTTATTATATTTAGCAAAAGAAAGAGGCAGAAATAGAATAGAAGTAATGGAAGAAAATGATGAAAGCAGATAGCATAAGTAAAATCTCATGTGAGAAGTACTTTTAACCACATTTTTATATAAACTCTACTAAATTAAAAGCTAAAGCTGTTTACTAAGAGGTCGCCTTTACCAAGCTTGGGCTCACCACTAGAAAGTTCCATTATTTCTTCATTGCTATCTTCTTCGTCAAAAGAAAGTACGTTTGTGACTTTTTTCTTTGAGGTTCTGCCTTTATTTGCTTTCGAGTTTTTTTCGGAAGTCTCTGTAACTTGATTTTGTACTCCTAAATTCTTTTGGTCAATTTTCTGAGCGGTAGTGTCAATTTTATCACTGGCAGCTTCTTCAATGCAATTTGTGTTTTTTACGGACTTTATGGCATCAATATTACTAGCATTAACGTCTCTTAATACCTCTTTATCAATATTGCTGCTAAAGTTTATGCTGCCTGCTTGATTAGTATTTACTTCTTGATTTATATCAACATGGTGTAATGAAATGGCGTTATTACTTGGCGTTTTAACCTTATTATTGTCATTTTCAAAGTGAGCTTTAGTAGTAGTATTTTCAGCTGATTCTTTAGAACTAAGTACCATATTCTCAGAGGCTTTTTCAGCAGCGGATTTGACAGGCTTTTCCGCCTTAATATTTTGGTGCTTTACAAAATTCTTAACTACATAAACTCCATCAGCCATAAGTTCAACCATTTCTAATTTTATAAAAGTATCTAAGGCCAAGCTGACTTCCGCAACTTCTCTATTAAATTCTATTGCTAAGGTTTCAATTGTATAGGGGATGTTTTTAGACATATATAATTCTCCATTTAAATTTACTTTTCCACATAAAGCTAAAAGCCTGGTCCAAACATAGTGGACAACATTTCTTTCAGGCATTCTATCAATTATTTTAAATTTTGTATCCTCATACATATCAACTCTTAATCTAACAAATTTTCTTTCTCTCATTTGCCTTCACTCCTATATAAAGCACAGTAAAAAAACTCTTTAAGACTTATCTTATTAATTTTTTCATGTGCGTGATTTTTATTTTCATATAGGATATATGTTAATAACAGAAGATTAACAATAATAAATAAAAATTTTTTGAAATAATTTTTTATAAACTCGATTTTGTTTGAGTTTTATATTCTAAAATCTTAAAGGATAGCTCTAACGTAAACAAGTTACTGCTGTCATCAAGTGTTACACCAAGTATTTTATGGATTTTGTTAAAGCGGTAAAAGAAAGTACTTCTATGTATATTTAATTTTTTTGCAGTGATATTTGCATTTCTATTATTTTCAAAATAGGTCTTTAGAGTTAAGAACAAATCAGTTTTATTTTCTTTATCAAAGTCTATTATTTGATTAAGCCAAGGATGAACCAAAGCTGATAAACTTATCTTATTTAAATTACCATTTGGATCATCATAAATTTGAAATATATAATTATCTATATGATTTTCAAAGTAAATAATATTATCCGCATCTACATTTTCGGATAAGTTTAAAGCACACATGGACTGATAAAAAAAGTCATGTATATTTAACAGATTTTGAAAGGGAAGGCTTATACCACATTTCAATTTATTTAAATGCAAAAAGTTTAACAGGCTTTCTTTTATAGAAGCTGTAATAACTTCATTATATTCATTGCTAATAAGAAAAATAATTTTATCATCATAATAAGTAGAAATGCAGTTTTTAAGTATTACCTTAAGTCTATTAATTAATTCTCTTAAGGCAAAATTATGTCTATAATCCTTATACTTTTGTTTAAAAGGTATAGATAGCATAATAAAATTTTCCTTTATGCTAAAATTATTGTTTTGTAATCTTCCCATAATATACTCAATATTGTCAATCTTATTTATTAATAAATCCATTAAGTAGTATTCTTCATTTAATCCTGAGGTGGTGACAAATAAGTTTTCTCTTTCTAATTGAATAGAAAGTACCTTAGATAGAGCATTTGTCAGTTCTAAATCATCTTCTTGAAATTCCCTATTACTTTGCAAAACTCCAATGTATCCAACTGTAATATTATTAATTATTATTGCACAGAAAATTAAATTCTCATCATCATAATAAAAGAAGGAATTAGTTGTATTGTAAATATTGTCGATACATTTACTTTTTTTCATTAAGGCTACTATGTCTAACATAAGATATTCTTCACCATTGTGTGTTTCTATATTTGAATTATTAGTTTTTGCAAGCTTTGAGCGAGCAATAATTCTATAACTGGTATCTAAAATGAAAATTTGATTGTTTAATAGGTTTTCAGTTACACTAAGAATTTTATCAATATTTCCATTGTCTAATAAACTATCATAAATTTCATATTTTTTTATATCTAAATAATTTCTTTTGCACATTAATTTTGCTCCTTATCATTATTAAAAAAATGTATGAATTGTATATAGCTAAACAGAGAATTTTTAGACTTATTTTTGATGAAGGCAAGTTTTCCATATGTTAATATTAATACAATTCGTTTATTTTGGTAAGAGAAATTAAATTACCAGAGAATATTTAAATTATAAAAATTAATATAAAGGAGAATTTATTATGACTTTTTCAATATTAGGTATAACAGCAGGAAGAAAAGATTCAAATTCTGAAATTCTATTAAAGGAAGCACTAGTTGCATGTAAGGAACAAGGTGCAGATGTTAAGATGATTAATTTAAGAGACTATAACATTATTGAATGTTCTGGATGTACAGCGTGCACACATGGTATGACTAGTGGAAAAAATGTTGGATGTACATTAAGCAAAAAAGATGATAAGCAGGCAATCATGGATGTTATGTTAAATGTAGATGCTATAATAGTATCAGCACCAACATATGATTTAATGCCAACAGCAACGTTTACAAAGTTTATGCATAGGAATTTAGCATATGAATCAGCCTTTTTAGAATCAATTGGAGCAATTAAGCATAGAGATAGAGTTGCAGGATTAATTGCAGTTGGAGGCTCTACTCGTTCATGGCAGTCAATGGCATTAGAAAGTATGCAGGCTACATGTTTTACAAATGATTTTAACGTAGTAGATATGTATTTAGCAACAAGAGTACCAGCACCAAAACAATGTTTATTACATGATGATATGATAAAGCGTGCTCATAAAATGGGTGAAAATATCATGAAATCATTAAACACACCAGTAGCAGAAAGAGAATGGCTTGGTGATGAAGGCATGGGATGGTGTCCGCATTGTCATTCAAATGCACTAATTTTAGGAGAGCCACAATGGGATGGAGTATATTTCCAAGTTGAATGTCAAGTTTGTGGTGCAGGCGGAAATTTAGAAAAGACAGAAGAAGGTAAGTGGAAGTTCGTAATTCAAGAAGATGGCTTAAGTCGTGATCGTACAGATACTAAAGGAAGACAGGAGCATGTAAAGGAAATTATGCATACACAAGGTGGTTTCTATACAGAAGAAAATTTAGCAACTGTTAAAGAAAAGTTTGTTAAATATAAGGATTTAAAATTCCCTACAATTGAAATTAACAAATAATAAAATAGAGATAGCGTATTTAATATACAAAGGCTATATGATGTTTTGAAAAATTGATGGAAAAATCGAAAGTTATATCCAACTTATATAAATCACAAAAAATAATATAACTAATAAAGAGAAGATACTAGAAAGTGGGATCTTCTCTTTATTTATTAATGACATTTCTTTAAATATTCTTTAGGAGTTAAAGCTGTAAGATGTTTAAAAACTTTGCAGAAGTAATTATGGTTTTCAAAGCCAACCATAAGTGCAATTTCAGTAATAGAATTTTGATTTTGTTCAATTAAAAATTTGGCCTCATTAATTCTCTTGCTATTTATAAATTCTGTAATTGTCGTATTTGTTTCTTTTTTAAATTGTCTTGAGAGATGCGAAGGATTTATATTAATACTTTCAGCAATTATATTCAAAGATATTTGATTTTCGAAATTCAAGTTAATATAGTTTATAGCTTTTTTAATAATACTACTATAACCATTAGTGGAGTATTTGTTTACTAAGTCACAATACTCAGAAATCATTTTAGTTGCCATTGATTCAAACTGTGCCATAGTAGATATATTTTCTATTAAAATTGCAAACTTATCAGATAAATTACTAATATAGATGGGTGAAACCCCACCACGTTCACAAGCTGTTCTAAGTAAGGTATTAAAGCTAAAGACAACATTTTTATTAGCTCTTAGTGGGTTGTTTGGAGCTCTATGGGTTGCTTGAAAGTGAAATGATTTTTCGAGTTTTAGAGCTTCTTCTTTTAAACCTTTCTCAACTGCATTTAAGATCTCTTTTTCTAATCTATATCTAAGTTCTATTTCAGAAGTAAATTCTTCGACGTTAAAACTATTATTTTCTGTGGCAATATCATGAGTTTCGTTATCTGAATACAATATGTTACCAGAAATAAATGGATTTGAAGCTAAGTTAATCATTAAAGCACTCACGCTTTTTGTATCACTATAATCATATATTGGAAGGGCGTTGTAGTATTCTTTAAATTGTAATTTACAGGTTAATGATAAATTATTTTTTTCTATTATCTTAGAAATAAAAGCATCATTTGGAATAGAAGAAAGAAAAGGTCCTAGGATAATTGTACCTTTATACTGTAATTGTTCAAAAAAACCAACTGATAGATAGCTAAGCCTAAAATTATCTGTATGATGAATAATTTCATGAGGCTGTTTAGTTTTTAAAAGATTATGAATATATGAGAAAGTTTTAATTTTAGAGCTTTCAAATATAGAGGGAATTTTAGTGCTAATTAGATTAAAGGAGGTATCCAATTGGAGACCTATAAATTCTAAATTCAATTTACATAATCTATGAATAGCAGAACAAATATTATAAATTGGCTTTTCTATAATTTTATTTTTCATGTTTATAATTTCTCCAATCTCAAAATATTTAGAATTTTAAATATAATAACAAAAATTTATATTAAATGCAATAATATTATACAATTAAACAAAATAATTAATGTTATGTTCTTACTTAAAATATAAAATGTATTTACAACGTTGAAAATGGTTTCGAAAAGGAGCAGAATAAATGAAGGTAGCAATAGATGAATTTAAAAGAAGTAAAAACTTTTTAGTATGTGTTGATTCAGATGGATGTGCAATGGATACTATGGAAGTAAAGCATAGAAAATGTTTTGGTCCTAAGATAGTAGAGGTATGGGGATTGCAAGCTATTGAGGAAAGATTTCTTGAAACTTGGAATAATATTAATTTATATTCAAAAACAAGAGGGATTAATAGATTTAAGGGGTTAGTGAAAATATTTGAGGTTCTAACAGCAGAAGGAATAAAGATGCCAGAGTTTGACTCAATAAAAAAATGGACTGAGACAACTCCAGAACTTTCAAACCCTGCTTTAGAAAAAGCTATGGAAGAAACAAAAGATGAGCAGTTAATTAAAGCTCTGGAATGGAGTAATGCTGTTAATAAGGCAATTAGAGAATTACATAATGAAGATAAACCATTTCCATTTGTTAAAGAAGGTTTAGAAATAATAAGTGATAAAGCAGATATTGCTATTGTTTCATCAGCAAATGGAGGAGCTGTAATGGAAGAATGGACAAGACATGAACTTGCACCTAGTGTAAATGTAATGCTTGGACAAGAAGCGGGTACTAAGGCAGCCTGTATTGCTCAGTTAAAGGAAAAGAATTTTTTAGAAGATAAAGTATTAATGGTTGGTGATGCACCTGGTGATCTAGATGCAGCATTAAAAAATGGAGTTTTATATTATCCAATACTTGTAGGAAAAGAAGAATTTTCATGGAAGCGTCTAGCAACAGAAGCTTTGCTTAAGTTAATAGATGGAAGTTATAAAGGTGAATACCAAGAAAAATTAATTGATGAGTTTAATTCATCATTAAAATAGAACTATATAAATTTCAATGATAAATTGCTATTAGATTTAATATGGATAAATAAATACTTATGATTTAAATTAGCAATATGATAATAAAATTTATGTAGTTTAGTTAGTAGGAGGAAAAAATGAAATTTGTTGATTTAAAAGCTAAACCCTATTACCTAAGCGATGAGGATATTGATTGGGTAGAAAGCAACATAAAAGAAATGACAATAGAAGAAAAAATAGGTCAGTTATTTATTAACTTATTTTGGAGTTTTGATAATGAAATAAATAAAAAGATAGTTGAAAATTATCATATAGGTGGAGCTAGATATACTGGAGGGCCATCTGAAAAAATTCATGAACTACTTGCAGGAATTCAAGAAGCAAGTAAAGTACCTCTTCTTGTAGCATGTAATTGTGATGCTGGTGGAGATGGAGCAATGAGTGATGGAACTTATATTGCATCAGGAGCACACTGCGAAGCTTCAGGAAATGAAAAATTAGCATATAATGC
Organism: Bacillota bacterium; assembly: GCA_023435985.1. GTDB lineage: Bacteria > Bacillota > Clostridia > Clostridiales > Clostridiaceae > Clostridium. The sequence goes on from JAEZKY010000042.1 coordinate 20,608, forward strand.
AGGCTATGTAAGTGGTCGTGAAGCTACAGCAATAGGCTGTAACTGGAACTTTGATCCATGTGCTGATATTTTATATAACTGGAGAAATACAATTGTAAATACAAGAGCATACGGTACTAATCCAGAAGATGTTTTGAAATACACAAATGCATATATTAAGGGATTAAGAGAAAGTAATATCGCATCTTGCGCTAAACACTTTCCGGGAGATGGACTTGAGGAACGTGATCAACATTTACTTTTAGGTGTAAATGAACTTAGTGCTCACGAATGGGATAAAACATATGGTAAGGTGTATAAGCAATTAATTGATGAAGGTCTTATGACTATAATGGCAGGACATATTGCACTTCCAGAATATCAATATAAATTAAATCCAAATTTAAAATATGAAGATGTAATGCCAGCAACATTATCACCTGAATTAATAACTGGATTATTAAAGGAACAATTAGGATTTAATGGCTTAGTAGTAACCGATGCATCACATATGATAGGTATGGCAGCCGCGATGGGGCGTAAAGATTATGTGCCTGCTGCTATAGCTGCAGGATGTGATATGTTTTTATTCTTTAATGAAAATGAAGAAGATTTTAACTATATGTTAGAAGGTTATAAAAATGGTGTTATTACTGAGGAAAGATTACAGGATGCGCTGCGTAGAATTTTAGGGTTAAAAGCATCGCTGAAATTACATGAAAAGCAAAAGAATGGTATATTAATACCTGATAAAGAAAGTTTAAAGGTTGTTGGATGTGAAGAGCATTTGGCTATGGCTAAAGAAGCTGCAGATTTAGGTATTTCCTTAATAAAAGACACCAAAAATCAATTACCTATAAAGCCAATCACACATAAGAGAATAAGACTTCATACTTTATTTGGAGACGGCGGCTTTGAAAAAGGTGGAGATAACAAAGTAGAGAAAATAATTATTGAAGAGCTTGAAAGAGCAGGTTTTGAAGTGAGCCTAAATGATGGTTCAACTAGAATAAAGGGGAAAATTCAGGATCTAAAAGATAACTTTGATGCAGCAATAATTTTTGCAGATATCGTAGGATATGCTGCTGAAAATAATTACCGCATAAGATGGAAATGTCCAATGTCTACAGATATGCCGTGGTATGTAAATGAATTACCAACAGTATTTGTATCATTAAATTTTACCACTCATTTAACAGATGTACCAATGGTAAAAACTTATATAAATGCATATAAGGATACTAGAGAAGTTATACGTCAAACAATTGAAAAAATAATGGGTGAATCGGAATTTAAAGGAACACATTTTAATGAACATGTTTGGTGTAATAAGTGGGAGACGAGAAGATAATTTATTTGATTGTGCCTTAGATAAAGTTAAATAAAAATTCAATGATTTTCATGGATAGAATCTAAAGAAAACAATATTAAATTATAATTATTTTAAAATGGTTCCTAATTTAGGATTAACAACTAAATTAGGAATTATTTTTTTATCTTTATTTTATATATAGGCTACAATAATAAAATTACAATTAGAATCTCTGTAAGCTAAGTTAATATGGAGATGTAGGATGAAGGAAATTAATTGCAATATATATTTAGAAGTTTTAATATAAAAATTATTTAAATGCAATAATTTTATACAGAACATCAAAATTATTAATGTAGTATTTTGTTTTATGATATAAACTACAATTACAGCAATGAAAATGTTTTCTAAAAGGAGTTGAGAAATTGATTATTATAAGATATGAATAAAAATAATTTTAACATGCAGTGACTTGGATGATTGTAAAATAATAGGATGTTATTTGAGAAATGCATAAATTGTTTTGTATATGAGCTAAACAACAAATTAAGTATATAATAAGGATTATTTTAATAAGTGTAAATAAACTATTAGCTAAGTTTAAGGCTTATGTAAACGATGTATTATGTACTGGGATAAGAAGTTTATATTTATTGAGAAAATATTAGTTTGAAATTACTAATAGATACACAAGGGGGATTTAAAATGAGTCAAATTACCGCTTAAAAAGAATGGTAAAGAAGTGGAAATAGCTTATGTTCAAGGATGCAATATTGACAGCAAGATAGAAAATGGATTTGAAGAAGCTTTAGCAGCTGTATAAAGGTGGGGATGATAATGTTTGGTTTAAAAAGGGAAAATGATATCTATAATAATGAAGAAATTTGGGAAAGTAATTTAATTAATGAGCTTAAAAGAGTTTATGAAGTAAATAAAAACTATGAGAATACTGGAAATGGATATCTGGAAGGCGACAGTGACTTGGAGCTGATGATTAATAAACTTCTAGAATTGAAAAATTCTCAACTTAGGGAACAATTTTTATTAAATACTGATATTTTAGAATTTGTTACCCAAATGGATTATGTAAAAGACATGATAGACAATATATCAATTCAAAAAAAATCAATGGAAGAAGTATCAGTAAGTAGTGAAGAAATGAGTAGAGCTATTGAAGAGGTAGCTGATTATGTTCAAAGTTCTTTAAGTATAACTGAAGGGACTGTTTCAACTTCTAAAACATCTATTAAAACTATTAATGAAGCCTTTGATTATATTAGCAAATCTTTTCAAGAAATCAGTGTAGTTCAAAATAAAATGCTTAGTGTAGTTGAGAGTACAAAAGAAATTGATGCGCTAGTTAATATAATAAGTCAAGTTGCAGAACAAACTAATTTACTGGCATTAAATGCCAGTATAGAAGCAGCAAGAGCAGGTGAAGCAGGTAAAGGATTTGCAGTAGTTGCTGATGAAATTAAAAAGCTAGCTGATAGTTCTAAAGAATCGGTAAATTACGTAAGAAAAATGGTAAAAAATTTAAGAGAGGATATTGGTGATTCTGAACAAGCTATTACTGAGGCAGTTAATGTATTTTCTAGTGGAAAGACACATATTAACGAAGCATATATTTCAATGGATAAAATGGGAGAAGGTTTAAATGGTATTCAGTCAAACTTTGAAAATATATCTGCAAATATAGAAGAACAAACTGCAGCAACTCAAGAAACAGCTTCAAGATTAAACGAAATTAACAACCAAACTAAGCTATTAAGCGAAGCTTGCATGAAAACTGGGCAAGGTATTTATAATATAAGTTCAATGGTTGAAAATATTAGAAAAATAGCTATTCCTTATTTTAAGGATTTAAACAGGGATCAGTCAACAAGGCCCATTAAGGCACAACATTTATTATTAAAATGGAAGGCTTATAATGCAGTATGGGGGTTTGCAAAGTTAAAGGAAACTGATATACAGGATATAGCCTCATGCAGCCTTGGCAAATATTTAAAACGTTTAATTAGTACTAATCCTTCAAAGGATTTAGAAAGACGATATAAAATAGATAAAAGAGCACATGAACTTACAAAAACTGTGATAAGTGCAGCAAATAGTGGAGAAGAAGATAAAATAGAGGGTTATTTGAAAGAACTAGATAAGGTTATTATTGAGTTAATTAAAGAATTATAACAGTAAAAAATAATATAGTTTTTAATTAGTATAAAATACCAATAATCTAATAGCAATGAAAACAATGTTAATAAAAAACGTAGTGGTATTTAATTTGGACGGTGTGTAAAGCATATTATTATTTTACAATTAAGAAAAGCATTACATAAGAAGGATAAAGGAGAAATTATAAATGAATGAACAAGTTATGAATCATACTAATTATAAGAGTTCGATTAGAAAATTTGGATTAAGGGATAAGCTAGGATATTTGTTTTGCGAAATAGGTGATGATATGTTGTATTTTATAACCACAGCTTTTTTAATGGTTTTTTATACAGATGTATTATTTATATCACCAGCGGTTGTAGGTATAATATTAATGGTTGGAAAGGTATGGGATGCCTTTGCTGATGTTACAATTGGAAGGTACATAGATTCGCGTAAAAATAGTCCAAATGGTAGATTTAAACCAATGCTCTTACGTTTTGGACCTATACTCGCAATAGCAACAGTACTTATGTTTACTAAAATACCTGGGATATCAAATAATGTAACAATTGCGTATGCTCTTATAACTTATGTTGTCTGGGGTACAGTATATAGCTGTGTTACAATACCTTATGGAGCATTAGCATCAGTTATTACAGCTGAATCTTCTGAACGTGCTGCTCTTTCAACCTTTAGAGGTATGGGAAGTTCAATCGGTGCTACTTCAACAATATCTTTAGTTCCAATGTTTGTTTTTATAAATAATAAAGCAAGTTCAGAAAGATTTTTCATAGTGACAATAGTTCTAGGGATTCTTGCAACAATTTGCTATGTTATTGCTTATAAATCAATAACTGAACGTGTATTTGTAGTTGAAAAAGCTAATAAACCTAAAATAAATCTAGGGGCTTCATTTAAAGCTTTAGGAAGAAATAAGCCCTTCATGTGTGTAACAGGTATGGCAGTTGTATCATTAATTGCACAGTCAATTTCAGGAGCTATGTCAACATATTTATATAAAGACTATTTCCACAATACAGCAGCTATGGGTATAGGAGGAATGTTAGGTCTTTTTAATATAGTACTAGTAGCACCTTTAGTTGCAAAACTTACTAAGAAATATGGTAAAAAAGAATCTGCATCTATAGCATTGTTAATATCATCAATACTATATCTAGTACTTTTCTTAGTGCCTATACATAATGCATTTGTATTCGTTGTATTAAATTATATTGCTAATTTAGGATATGGTTTTTATGGATTTACTCTTTGGGCATTTGTTGGAGATGCAATTGATTATCAAGAATATATTACAGAAGAAAGACAAGATGGTACAATTTTTGCTTTATATTCATTTATTAAAAAGGTAGCTCAAGCAGTTTCAGGGGGAACTGGTGCCTTTGTATTAGGTGCAATTGGTTATGTTGCAAAAGCACCACAGCAAACTGCAGAAGTAGCAGGAAAAGTTAGAACTTTTGCAGTACTAACTCCATCAATAGGTTATATAATAATGTTTGCAATATTGTTTTTCTTATATCCTATGACTCAAGAAGCACTTAAAGAAATTCAAGATGAATTAGAAAGAAGAAGAACCGGTAATAATTAAGTAAGTAAAGAATTTAACATGCACTAATCATGATTTTGATTAGTGCATATTTGATAAAAATGAATTAATCTAGGAGGACTAATAATGATTTGTGAAAAAATACAACTTTGGGAAGATAATGAACATGGTTTTATAGAAACATATATTTCTAAAAATTCAGAAGAAATTATATATGATAAAAGAAGGCCAACAGTTATAATTTGTCCAGGTGGAGCATTTTTAGCAACAACTGATAGAGAAGCTGAACCAGTAGCAATGAGATTTGTTGCACAAGGGTATAATGCAATTGTACTTAGATATAACACATATTTTGGTAAGAAGGTTATGGATCGTAAAAATCCACCAAAGGCTAATGATAAATCTGCTTATCCACAACCTTTGTTTGATATAGCAAAAGCTATGCTTATAATACGTGAAAATGCAGAAAACTGGCTTGTAGATAAGGATAAAATTGTATTATGTGGATTTTCTGCTGGTGGAAATGTTGTAGCTAATATGGGAGTACATTGGCAGGACGAATTATTAAAAGAAAAATTTAATGTGGATAGTGAATTGTTTAAGGCTAATGCAATTATAATTGGTTATGGTGTAACAGATCATATGGCAATGAAAAAAGGAGCAAGTTTTAGTAATGAAGGGGCTAAAAAATTTGCAGAGATTGCAAATAAAGCAGCCTTTGGAAAAGAATATCCTTCTGATGAAGAACTTATGAATGCGAGTCCTGTGACTTATGTATCAGAAAAAGTTCCACCAACATTTATTTGGCATACAGCTGATGACTCATCTGTTTATGTAACAAACTCATTAAATTATGCATCTATGTTAAGCAAACATAAAGTGCCTTATGAACTTCATATATTTGAAACAGGAGTACATGGATTATCACTTTGTGATGAAACTACAGCAGCTAGAAATGAAGATATCAATCTAGGATGTAAACCATGGTTTGATTTAGCTATAAATTGGCTAAAAAAACATGATATAAAGCTTTAGAATTGAGTAAACTAAAGGCTTCTTAGTGAGGTTAATTTAAAATATTACTTCAGATGAAGATTTAATTAATTTGTAGTTGAAATTTATACAATTTATAAGTATGCTGTTGCAAAATTAACAGAGTGTTGGTTTTGTAGCAGTTTTTTTAAAATAGAAGAAAGAGCTATGGCATTAAAGTGCATAACTCTTTTTTGGTGAAAAATGAATCTGAAACTACATAAGTTTAAGATTTGTAACAAAACATCATTATATTAATAAAAAATATATTAAATGCAATATTTTTATACAATATATCAAAATAGTTAAGGCTGTATTATCATCAACAATATAAAATATATGTATCTGGTGAAAATGTTTTCAAGCAAAGGGGGAGTAAGTAAAGAACGTAATTAATGCAGACGAAATAGAAAAATATTTTAAATCAAAAGTAATCTCTATATTAAAAATAATAAATATGAATTCGGGGGAATAATTTATGTTAAAAAGAAGTATAAAGGCTATAGGTTTAATAG
>JAEZKY010000104.1 GCA_023435985.1 Bacillota bacterium
AAAATAGTGATACCTTTAGGACTTATGGGCATAAAAGCAGAAATTTTTTTAATGCCAATGCACCTGCCGGTGGGTTCACTAATCATTGCCTCAATATTCACACTGTTTTTTAAAGAAAAGAAAAAACTAGTCCTTTCGCTTTTATTACTGGGAGTTGCAACCCATTACGCGCTTGATTTACTTTTAACTAATTTAGGTGGTGGAATGGCCATGTTGTTCCCATTTTCGTGGGATACGTGGGCACTTAATATTATACCTGACGATGACTGGCATATTACGCTGCTTGCAATGGGTCTTGCTGTGGTTGTTTATGTTGTTACTTCATGGTTTAAAAAGAGAATTAATGTAAATAAAGCATTAACTATCAAATAATGTATTAAATACAGAACTGGACTTAGATTTATTAATTATATCTTAATTAGAGGCATGATAAAGAATTGAAGAAAATTTTCACATTAAAATAGAAATATTTATTATGATAATTTAACAATTTAGTATTATGGAATTAATAAACAATAAAATTCCAAAACGATTTATGTCTCTAGACATTGCAAGGGGAATTGCAGTCCTTTTAATGGTAGAAGCCCATATTAGATTTATTGTGCCAATTTTTTCAGAATGGGCATATTTATTTGCAGCGCCCTCATTTATTTTTATATCAGGAGTAAGTTATCAATTATTAATACAATCAAGACAAAATAAAGTAAGATCCTCCATTTACTTAGAAGTACTCTGGAGAGCGCTATTATTATTTTTATTAACAGCTTTAATGACGTTAATAGGAAACTTATTCCTTTCTAGAAATGTATCTGTATTTTTTGGTGATATTTTTCTAATAATAGCAGTTGGTTATATTATAGGGCTGTTAATTAAAAATAGTATCAAGCTGAAAGTAGCTGCAGTCATTATAATTTATTTATTAACATTTATAATTACCAATTACCATATTCAGTCTTTATTATTTTTAACTGGAAGTATACAAATATTACCCGGAGTTTGTTATTTCATTGTCGGCCAAATTGCATTTGAAGCCTACAAAAACAAGAATTTAAATTTAAAAACCAGTACCAAATTTTTAGCGTATGCAGCAGTATTTACAGCAATAAATTTGGGAATATTATATTTAATTCCATATAATTTTACTATTCAGGGGCGTGATTTTTTCCTAGAGTTTTTAACCATATCAAGCATTACGACTTTTATTACATTCTTACTTCTAAGGGTCGTAGATATTGGAGGCAAGTTTAATACAGTATTTAAACCCGTAAGAAACCTGGGAAGAATATCTTTAACCGGTTATTATGTATCTTATATTAGTTTTGTTGTAACCGGTTTTTTTGTTTTAAAAACAAATCCAATTATCCTCAACCTGAGTTTTTTCATTTTTGCAGTAACAGCTTTAATATTACTTGAGAAATTGTGGAGACCGCATAACTATATTTTAGGCTTTGAATGGCTTTTAAGAAGAGGAACTAATATTGGAATAAAATTTACAGAAAAAATAAGGGAAATCCAACTTCCTATAAAAAATAGAAGAGTTTAAATTTCTATTTAGTTCCAGTAAATTAACAACTTCTTAATAATTTTCCATTTAAAAAATCATATTACCATAAAAGTAAAAACAATCGAGTTTACAAAGCTGTAAATATAATTAAAACATGTCCCTCCACAAAGTTTCACCACAAAAAGGCATAAAAGAACTGTTGACTGAATGAAATGGTAAGCCATGTGAAATAATATCTTATTGCACCTGCCTATGATTCACTAATCATTGCCTCAATATTCACACTGTTTTTTAAAGAAAAGAAAAAACTAGTCCTTTCGCTTTTATTACTGGGAGTTGCAACCCATTACGCGCTTAATTTGCTCTTAACTAATTTAAGTGGCGGAATGGCCATGTTGTTCCCATTTTCGTGGGATACGTGGGCACTTAATATTATACCTGACGATGACTGGCATATCACGCTGCTTGCAATGGGTCTTGCTGTGGTGGTCTATTTTGTCTCTTCCTGGTTTAAAAATAGGGAAAACAATCTAGACAAAAATGTTCCATAACAGGTCAAGTAATTAATTTCTGTTTAATAATTTAAGCTGCGGCAAAAATTAGTAATATTATTTAGCACGTAAATATGTCCATATTTGAGATTATGAGATTATTAATTATGCAATTTATGCAAACAGTGACAATTTGCCTAATATAATAATGGCAATATTTATAAACCTGTGAAAATAAGATAGTTATTGATACTTATGTTAAAACGAGGGATGGATAGTAAGGGGCAGTTATCAGTAGAATATCTATTTTTGCTGATGATCATTCTTGTTGTTTTTGGTTTTATGGTTACAAATTTCATAGGGCCGAGTATAGATGCTAGTAATGATATCTCTGATGTATCTGCTGCTAGTAATGCTATAAATAGTCTTGCAAATGCTGCAGGTATTGTTTATTCAAACGGGCCCAACTCAAAAAGGAATTTAACATTTTATATTCCATATAATACAAATATTACAACAAGTTATGTTTCCGCTTCCAAAGGAATGTATCGTGCTATTATTGCACTACCTGATGGTACTAACGAAACAGTGAATGCTTCAACTCCTTGGCCATTAGATAGTCACACTTTTGTACTCACAAAAGGATCATATAATGCATCAATAACCTGGGGTGCATCAACTTTTGCTATTAGTACTAAAATAAATAAAATTGGATAAACTT
>JAEZKY010000167.1 GCA_023435985.1 Bacillota bacterium
GTACTGGAACTCCTTTAGAAAGATTTGATATTGGTGTCCCTTGATATAAATCCCCTCCTCCAATTATTAAAGTATTTTTTAAATTAGTATCAGCTGCATTTTCTACTGAATTTGCTAATGCTGCGCCAACTTCATTATTTTTAGTATCTAAAAGCTGACCATGAAAATCTGTAATTTCTATTATATCTAAATTTTTGGTACTTACAGCTGGCCCAGTTGTGACAGTAGCTGCAGCACCAGTCGTAGCATCAGATATATCAGAAACTGCAACATTGTTAGTATAGTTTGTTACATCTGCCCTTGCTACCTTAATTGGAACAAACATAACAAAGTTTGACAGCATAATTGCTACAATTAGCAATATACTTATCTTTTTTTCTTTTCTCATAATTATCCCTCCTGATTCCATTATTTTATTGTTCTTTAATTAACTTTAGGAAATTTATTCCATTTGCTCAATGACATTGTACCTCAAAACTTAATCCCCAAATATTTACTTAATGTTAAATTATGGTTATTTGTATGTAAGCAAAATGACTAAGACATATTTCGATTAAAAATGTACAAAAAAATATCCTATGTATAACTTAGCTTTATGCACTGTTACCACAGGATATATATAATTCTCATTCTCTTCTCAAGGATTCTACTGGATCAAGTCTAGCTGCCTTATTAGCCGGCAAAAGTCCAGCCAAGACGCTTATTATAATACTTACGCCCATTCCTAATGCGATATAATATTTTCTCAATAAAAAAATATTCAAAGCAAATAATTTATTAGACATGACATTTATGAATCTTCCTAAAACATACGCTCCAGCAATTCCAATCGCTCCGCTAAAAAAACCTATTAAAAAAGCTTCTGAAATAAAAATCCTTCTAATATCTTTCGCTCGAGCTCCTATAGCTTTAATTATTCCTATTTCTTTTGTCCTCTCAACAACACTAATATACATAACAACGATTATCATAATTGCTGATACCACTAGAGATATTCCTGCAATACCTGATAAGACATAAGTTAAAACATCTATCATTTGATTGAACATAGAAGTTAATTCTTCCTGGGAAGATTCTACATATCCAAGACCCTTAATCTTATCTTTAATTCCAGCTGTATAATTACTATTAGTTGTATTTACATAAACTACATTAGGTTTTAATTTATTATTATTATCTAAATACAATTTTTCTAAGTCTGAATAATTTAAAAAGACAGCTTTCATCGATGCAGTTAAATCTCCTCCTGTACTCGTATAAACTCCACTTATAATAAAATCTCTATTTACAATCTTCTGATTAATCAATATGTGCATGTTGACCTTCTGCCCAATAATATCGCTGCCTATTTCATCACTTAAAGCTTTATTAATTAATATTTCCCCGTCCTTAGGCAAGCTTCCCTTTTCAACATTTGAACTTGTTATATTTGAAGATATTGTTGAGATTTTCACTATATTATTGGTTTTATTATTATAAACCAATGAATTAACACCAAAAGAAATTATGGTATACCCTTTTTCTACAGATGACACATTTTGTATTTGAGACAATTTAGTAATATCTTCTTCTTCAAAAGGCTTCGTTGAATTTATATCTGGCTTTTGAACTGTTGTAAAATCCAAATTAACATTATCTTCGTCAGAACTTGGCATGTTAACTTCAATTACTAAAGGGTTAACATAGCTATTCATAGTTTTATTAAAATAAGCCTTAACGCCATTGCCTAAGGATAGCATTAAAATAATACTCATTATTCCAATGCTGCTCCCTATAGAAACTAATATATTTCTTGCAAACTTTTCTTTCATATTATTAAGAGCAAGTTTTATAGATGATAATATACTTAAATTTTGCCTACGCTTATTCTTATTCAATGTTTCCTGCTTTTCAGCAACATTTTTACCTTCTGTTTTTAAGACTTCTTTATCATCAATAATACTTCCATCTGCTATTTTTACTATTCTGGTTGAAGAAGCTGCCACCTTTTCAGAATGAGTGACCATAATTACAAGTTTTCCTCTTTTTGCTATGTCCTTCATTATCTGTAAAACCTGCATTGTAGTCTTTGAATCTAAACTTCCTGTAGGTTCATCTGCAATAATTATTTCTGGATCATTAATTAAAGCTCTAGCTATAGCAACTCTTTGCTTTTGTCCTCCTGACAATTGATTTGGCTTTTTGCTTATGTGCTTCTCTAAGCCTAGATTTTCAAGTATCTCCCTTGCTCGTTTAATCCGTTCTTTTTTTCGAACATTAGATAAGGTCATAGCAATTGTCACATTGTCTAAAACAGATAAATGATTTATCAGGTTGAAACTTTGAAAAATAAATCCCACTTCATTTTTCCTATACTTATCAAGTTCTCTTTTCTTTAGTTTCTTAACATCTCTTCCATTTACAAATAATTCACCACTAAAATTTGAATCTAATCCGCCTATTAAATTCATTAAAGTGGATTTTCCGCTCCCTGACTCTCCAATAATTGCTACTAATTCCCCTGTATTAAAAGAAAGGTTGATCGTATTTAATACCTGAAACTTTTCACTTCCTTTTAATTTATAATACTTACTTATATTTTTCAATTCTAATAAACTCATTAATCATGTGCTCCTCAATTAAATTTTTCTTCCGAACAACTTTTTCAATACTCTGTATTCTTTTGTTACATATAATCCTATCGAATATGTAATAGTTCCAATAATAAATTTAAACCCTGCACTTATTATTGCATTATTTATAACTATTTTACTTGTTAATATAAATCCAATAACCATTAAAGCTCCTATAAGCACTACATTTTTTAGTTGAAGTAAAAACGAAGTAAAATTCTTTTGGAATACATTAGTTATTAGTACATAAAAACATTGGATAAAATTTAATGCGAATGCTATAACTAAACCTGCTGCCAATATTGATAAACTTTTACTAACTATTCCGACAGTTATGGCACTTACAGTAAACACTGCTGATATTATTCCTGTAGAAAATAACTTATTTACATATCCTGTAGCTTGAAATATTGACCCTATGCTTGATAAGATCATTTGTATTACTATTGATATTGAAAGTATTTTAAAAACGGGTATGGATTTATCCCAATTGGATCCATACATTATATGTATTATTTCATTAGCTGAAAAGAAGCAATATGTAGATATAAAAACTCCTAAAATTGCTAGAACTTTTACAACCTTTATATATGTCTCATAGATTATATCTTTAGAATCCTGGTATCTTGATAATACAGGATGCAATACTGGTGTTATTACATTAGTTAAATTTTGAACTGGATAAAGCATAAGTTTATAAGATTTATCATAATACCCAAGAGTTGAAGCTCCCAAAAATTTACCGACTAATATATTATCTAAATTCCTCGTAAAATAATTTATGAAATTAAATGAGAATTGAAAACTAGAGTAATTTTTTATTTTCTTAATAGATTCATATGAATAGCCTTTTTTTATTTGTACTTCACATACTTTCAAGCATAATAAAAAGATAAACAAACTTTTAAGTATTGAGTCAAGTACTAATGCATAATAAGAAAAATTATTAAAAGCTAACGTTATAGTAAAAATTCCAACTATTACATTAACAATAATATTTATTATTCCTACCTGCTTAAATTTATGGGCCTTATATAATATAGCATTTGGAACAATATTGCATACCGAAAAGAATACAGAAATTGATAATAATCCTCCAAGTCTTATATATATACTGTCATTATAAAAAAATGCAATAAAATATGAAAAGAAATAAAAGCCAATTGCCATAATGAAAGCTCCAATTATTGAAAACTTAAATATATCTGATACTTCCTTTTCCCCTAAAGATTTATTTTGAATTATTGCTGGACCAATTCCCATGTCCCCTAGCATATTAAAGAATGATATAAATACAGTTATTACTGCTATTATTCCAAAATCTTCTGGTAATAATAACCTAGCTAATATCGAGTTTATAATTAATTGAGCAAATATGTTACTATACTTAGATATAAATGTAACTATTATCCCATTTTTTAAATTTGAATATTCTTTCATCCTTCCTCCGAAATAGTTGTAAATTCTATATTTTTTCCATAAGTTCATTCCATTGTTTGATTATTTTATCACTCTTAAAATCTTGAGCTCTCTTTATGGATTCTAAAGACATATTCTTTCTTTTTTCACTATCTTCAATTAATTTTATTACCGCTTCTGCAAATTTAGCCGCATCATGATTTTCCACTAGAACTCCATTTATATAAGGTTTATCTATTATCTCTTTAGGACCTGAATTATCAAAGGCTACTACTGGCACTCCACATTCCATTGCTTCAGTTATAGATAGCCCAAAGCCTTCCCATCGTGATGTAGATACAAAAATGGATGAATACAAATAATGCTCCTTAACATTATCACACTTTCCTGTAAGTAAGACGTTATTTTCTAAATTATGTTTTTTTATATTATTTATAAGGCTCTCTTTATCATCACCGTCTCCTACAATCTTAAGTTTCCAATCTTTATGAACTTTATGTATTATGCTGAAAGCTTCAATAAGTAAATCTAAACCTTTTTGTATCTCTAGCAATCTTCCTACAAATATGATATATTTTTCACTGCATGAGGATTTCATATGACATTCAAAGCTTAGAGGATTATATATTACTTCACAGTCTATCTTAAGTCTTTTTTTATATTTAACCTTGTCACTATTTGTTAAGACTACACAACGATTAAGTTTTGGTATATACTTCTCAAACAATTTATCCTGCTTCCAATAATATTTATCTTTGTTTTTTAAATATGCATCATAAGAATTATGCAGCCACCCTATGGCTTTAGCATTTAAGCTATCATTTATTATTCCAAGTAGCAAACTATAATAACCCTCAATTCCTATAACAATGTCATATTTTTGTAGGTTTAAATAATTTATAAACTTCTTTTGAATTTCTTTAGGATAATATGCCTGAGTCAATAAATCATCCATGTTTACATTATTAAAAATACCAGTCAGTAAATTTATCTTCTGGAAAGTTTTGCAAAAAATTTTATTACTAAAGTTTTTTTGTATTAATTCCTTATTAAAATTTATACTTACACTAGAACTTAAACCATACATTTCTCGGTTAATATGAAATCTTTCATCAGTACATATTACCTCTACTTTATTGTTTTTGCTTAATTCACTTGCTAAAACAGAAACTACTCTTTGAACTCCTCCTAAATTAAAAATTGTAGTTGTTATAAAACATATCTTCATATTTACTCCTTATTTCTAAGTTTATTTAAATTTATATGAATATAGGATTTTATACTATTTATGATTTATTTTTAATTTTTTTAATGTTGCATATAAACCACAATTCCATAAGAATAATTTTATTTTATCCTCTTTTGATATTTCTTTTAAAAATAAAAAATCCTTATTTTTTACATTTAATTCACTATATTTACTTTCTTTAAAGCTTTTTAAGCTGTTAGCTTTATCAGCATTCGTATAATGAGCAATAAAATGTGATAATACTTTAACCTTAAAAATATTTAAGCTTTTATTACTTACTCCTATATGCTCATCTTTTATATAGTTTATAATGCTGCTCATAGCATGGTAATAATCCTCTGCTAATTTCTCATTTTTCTTATGAACAGTTGATGACTGCCTTTGCCTATAATAATACAAAGGTTTATTTACAAAACATATTCCGCTACATTTATATATTGCTTTAAACACTGGGAAAGCATCTTGAATATATCTGTTTGGCTCAAACTTAAAATTTATTTTCTTTAGTAATTGGCTTTTAAAAAGTTTGTTCCATAGCTGCCCTTGCAGCTCATAGTTTAGCATAAGCTCCATAACTTTATAGTTATTGTATACTTGCTTTGAATCAACCTTATATTTTTCAACATAATTTCTGTTATCTTTTGCGCTATAATAAAAATAAAATCCACAGATTACAATATCAGCATTAGCATTTTCAGCTTTTCTATGCATAGTTTCGATCATATCCAGATCTAAAAAATCATCAGGATCAATATATATTGTATATTCACCTTTTATATAATTAAAAGCTGTATTTCTTGCAACAGATACCCCTGCATTCTGCTGCTGTAAAATAGTGCAATCTTTAAATTTTTCTTCATATTCCTTAACAATATTCATTGTGTTATCAGTTGATCCATCATCAACAATTATTATCTGCAAATCTTTATATGTTTGATTAAAAATACTTTCCAGACATTGCCTTATATATTCGCCAACATTATAAACTGGAATAATAACACTTATCATTTATTTATTCTCCTTAAAGCACTAGATTATTCTTCACCTATTATTTATTGCCATTTTTCTAATTATTATTAGACATTATCAAAAAATAGCCAGTCAATCAGCCTGCATATTTAGACTTGTTATTTTCTTTCATATTCATTAATATATAGATTCTCAAGTTCTTTAGATATCCTCCTGGCACTAAACCCTGCCTTCATTATCTCTTCAGATGTATCTTTTCTTGTATATCCTTCTTTGTATTTTAAAATTATTTCTGCCCATTCTCCTGGAGATTTATTTAGTGAAACTGGAATCCAATAATTTGTTATTTTTATCTCATCACTTATACTATCAGACGCAACAGTCATTAAACCTGCCGCCTGAACCTCTACCCCTACAACCGGTAAACCTTCATAATGCGATGGAAAAACAAATATATCTGCTGCTTGAAGTATGTTATAAATTTCATTGGAAAGGCCATAAAATATCACCTTCTCCTCTAAATTTAACGACTTTACTTTTTTTATAATTTCCTCCTTTAATTCACCTTCTCCAATTAATAGCAAAATTGCATTACTACATTTAGACCTAACTGAATTAAAAACGTCAATTAAAAAATCATGATTCTTTTGATATGTAAAACGGCCAACATGCATTAGAACAAATTTATCTTCTAGCTTTAACTTTCTTCTATACCTTTGCCGTATCTCCTCGTTATATATAAATTTCTGTTCATCAATTCCATTATTTATCACCTTAGCCTTAGAATTTTTTACATCAGCCTTAGAAAACATCCATTCTGCTGCATTGCTTGAACAAGCAAACTCATAGTTCACAACATATTTCCACAAATGTTTTATGATAGTTTGTATCACTAAATGAATATGATATAATTTTTTATCTTTACTCATTCGATCATTATGCGAATGTATTATTATTACAGGTGTTTTGCAGAACTTTAAAGCAACAGCTTCAAAAAAGCTCTTGGCTCGATCTCCATGTATATGTACTATGTGATATCTTTTATTTTTTTGAAAATTATATAAATCCACAAAAGACTTTATTCTTTTAATTCCATGATTTTTAGGTAAACATATTATCTCTCCATCCATTTCTTTGACTTTCTCATCATAAAATTCACTTTCATCCTCATTTCTATATACAACGTAATCAAATCTGACTTTATTTAAATTCATATTTTTATTTATGTTTAAAATAAACGCTTGAATACCTCCAGCCTCTAAAGAATCAACAATCTGAAGTACTTTTAATGTGTTATTAATCATATCAATCTTTCCTCTTATACTCATTAATTACTATTCTCACTTTTTTGAGAACTATTACCTATAGCATTATTTCCTAAATAAAGAGCAATTACAGCAAAGCTAAAGCATCCTGTTACATCAGTAAATATTGATTCTGCAGTTGATGCAATTAAAATGTAAAGTAATATTAAAAAAGCAGCATATTGGGCTTTTTTATTGAGCTCATATCTTCGTTGTATTGATTTAAATATGTTCAGTATTATAAGCAAAAATAAAACCAAACCTATAAATCCAAATTGTCCATATACATAAGGCCAGAAAGTATCACCAATATATGAATAATCAGTTTTCGTAATTCCTGTAACCACATTTATTCCATATTCATAATATAAGGGGGAATAATATTCTCCTGATAAATCTGAAGCAAAGGTACCAAAACCACTTCCAAATGGAAAATATCTTTTTGCTAACATAAAGCCTACAATAAATAATGCTGGACGAGCTGCGGTAAGATAATATGATGCATACTCCATAATTTTATTGTAGGTTGAAACAATTCCAATTACCGCAAGGATTAATATATACCGTATTTTTATAGCTTTAGCATATTTCATTACCATCTTCATAAAGAAATATCCAAGTATAAATACAAAGGCTTTATTTCTTAGTGTAAAAAATAATATAACTAGAGCTTCAAAAATAATAAAGATATCATATTTTTTTCTCTCATCACTCAGTACCGTACATAATAATATAACAGCAGCCGACACTAAATATGTTGGATGCTCATATAAAAACTTATAGCTTCTTATTCCATACCTTACATCCATTGACATTCCTATATCATGAATTAAATTAATAATTAAAAAGATAAATATAATAGTTAAGTATATCCTTGACCTATTTGCTACTTTTTTTAATAGTAGATCTTTATCTATATTATTAGAAACAATTAAAGTGAATACATAGCAAACTACAAACTTACTTATAGCTAAAACATCTTTGTATATTGCAATCTTCTGGGGTTGAATATTATGCAGTATATTTCCTGATATTCCAAAAAACAACATAGCAAAAAATAAAACTATTATCTTTATTTCACTGCGATACATAATTGTATGTCTTTTTCTATTAAACATATAAAATATTGATAATAAAATCAGCAAAATCGTAAACGATTCATCAATATAACCTAACTTTAAAATATATGCAACTAGGCAGTTTTGGAAAATAAAAATATCAAAAATTAAATTAAAAATAAAAAACATGCTTCTCCCCCAAATCCTAATGTATATATCCACGCCAATTTTTTATATGTATAGTTTAACCAAAAAATTGTTTTATATTTACATATTTGAAATTAAATTATTCATTGTTAATTAGCCGATAAATTAGAATAAAATTTCAGGCGAATAAAAAATCTCCCTAGGATTAAATTTATAATCCTAGAGAGATTTTTTAATTATGTTTTTCTTAGCTTAAAAGTTCTTTATATGCCTTTAAATGCGCATCATAATATATTTTGTTGTTAAATTTTATATTAAAGGTTTCTATGCAATTGCTTTTCATACAGTTATATCCTACTTTGTCATTATATAGCTTAAGTATTTTTTCTTTAAAGGTTTCAACATCCTTCATTTCTACTAAATATCCGTTGTGTCCATCTTCTATTTCTTCATTTGTTCCATCAATATTTGTAGCAATGACTGGAACTCCTTTTGAAAATGCTTCTAATGGGGTTAGTGGTAAACCTTCAATATATGAGCATAAAAGCAGTATATCTATATACTTTAAATGCTCTATCACGTTATCTTTTGGTCCTAGTAAATATATGAAGTCCTCTAGATTTTCTTTTTTTATAACTTCCTTTATATTCTTTAACTCTGGTCCATCGCCTAATAATATAAATTTTACTTTTTTATTTTCTAAGGCGGTTCTCTTAGCTACTTCAATAAAATCATAAATTCCTTTATAATCCACTAACCTGCTTATTTGAGCTACTATAAAATATCCCTGTTCTTTTAAACTTAAAAGTCTGCTGTCAACTATTTTATTAGTATTCTTAGTTTCTATTGTATTGTATATTGTAGTCATGTTTTTTCCTTTCAAATTGGCTTTTTCAATTAGAATTTTCTTAGCCGCTTCACTTACAGTTATTATTTTAATATTTTTTAATGCAAAATTAGTTAACTTAAATTTGTCTTCAATGCATAAATGCTGAGTATGTATTAATTTAGTTTTTGTAAATTTTAACATTGCTTTTGATAATAAGGTAGTCATTCTGTGATGACTGTGAATTATATCTATCTCCTCTCCTTTCACTATCTTATATATAATTAGTAGATTTTTTAATATATTAAATGGATTTTTAGAATCTGTATTCATAATATTATAGTGTTTAATATCGAGTTTCTTAAGTTCTTCTGTTAGTTCTCCACCCATACTTGCAACTATAATTTTATTTTCTTCTTTAAATTCCTTGGTTAGTTGAAGAATGCATTTTTCAACTCCACCAAGCCCCATACCTCTGTTTATATATAATATGTTCATTATTTGTTCTCCTTAAAAATCCGTATTTGAAAAAATCATTAAACCTAATTATAATTTAATTATAGCCTAATGACTTCTATATTTACATTATTTCAAGAACAGCCTTCTCAAATTTTTTAATGAATTCATTTTTACTAGAACTACAATTATTACATCTTTTAGAAAGCTCTTTATAATTTCTTATTGTCTCATCTAAATTTTCAATATCATATACTCCAATAATTTTTGAATTTTCATCTAGCCTTTTAGTGAAAAGTATTTGATGATTATCAACATGTTCATTAAATTCAGGATTTCTCGGCACCACAATTGGTACCTTATTATATTTAAGTGGATGAAATATGCTGCCTGGACCCCCATGAGTTATGACTATATCACTTTTCCTCATGTTTTCGTCCATTTCCTCGTATCCAATCATTTTTTTACTTTTATAATTTCTAGGAATATAATTGCTATATCCAATTTGAGCAAATATTTCATCTGTAATTTGCCCTTTTTCAACTAATTTATCTAATTCTATAAACAGTCTATTCATACCTTGTTCATGAGTTCCTACTGTAACGAATATCAAAATAATCCCTCCAATACTTTTCCCTTTGGATAAAATTTCTTTTGCTCTTCCCACTGTAACACAAACAAATCACTGATTGGATAAACCACTTTTCCTGTTATTGTCGGTTTTTCTATTCTATCATATACTTCAATATAAATTACCTTTGCACCAAAAAGCTTTCCTAAGTAAAAAAATGGAATAGCAGGTGCTGCACCAGTGCTGACTATTAAATCCGGCTTTTCTTTAAAAAGTATTTTTACAGCTAAAAAGGTGTTTTTAATTAAATTTTTAATATTTCTATTTGTAGGGAAGTAGCACCAATATTTTTTCTCATCTTTAAGGATGGATTTTGAATCTTCCTTCTCAAAAGTAACCCAAAACCTCTCTTTATCCTTCCACCACTCTTTTAATTGAATTAAATGAGTTAAGTGACCACCACTTGATGTTATAAAACATATCTTCATCTAATCCCCCCATTCATTAGTTTACAATTTACAATCCCCAGTTTAAAGTTAAGGAAGAAAAGCCTCTGGCTTTTCAAAGTTAAATATCTATATTACCATAGCTGTCATTTCTTCTTTAAGTTTTTTCTCAAAATTTAAAACAGCTTTCCTTCCAATTGAATAATAGTCTATTTCTCGAGCTTTGGCTTCCTTTATCTTGTAGCAGTTTCTTCCATCTAAGATTATAGGTGTATTCATTAAATCTTCATAAACCTTTAAATCTAGTGTTTTAATTTCATTCCATTCTGTAAATATAAATGCTATATCTGCATCTTTCAAAGTTTCTTCTGGAGTATTTGCATAAGTTATTTCGTCTGGATATATTTTTTTAAAATTATTAACTCCAACTGGATCGTATGCAAATACTTTAGCACCTTCATCTATTAATCTTCTTACATTTGGTATTGATGGTGCTTCTCTTAAATCATCAGTTCCAGGTTTAAAGGTTAAACCAAGCACTGCTACCTTTAAGCCTTTTAAGCTGCCAAATCTCTTTTTAGCTTGTCTGAATAATTTATACTTTTGATTTTCATTTACCTCAATTGTTGCTTTTATTGTTTTTAATTCATATCCATTGTCATTAGCTAACCAATGAAGTGCTTTAGTATCTTTAGGGAAACATGATCCCCCATATCCGATTCCTGCACTTAAGAATTTATCTCCTATTCTTGGATCAAAACTCATTCCTTTAGCTACATCTTCAATATCTGCTCCAACCATTTCACAAAAATTTGCTATTTCATTCATAAATGATATTTTAAGAGCTAAAAAGTCATTTGAAGCATATTTAACCATTTCTGCACTTCTTCTATTTGTAACAACTATCGGCTGACTATAGCCTTCGTAAACTT
>JAEZKY010000255.1 GCA_023435985.1 Bacillota bacterium
ATATGTTCTTAATGCCTCATGTCTTGTAATAATCTTTTTTAAGGTTGTTTCTATTCTTACTTTGTCGACTTTTCCTTCTACTTCAAAGACTAGAGGCATATTATAAGCTATACTATTTTTATCAAATTGTTGAAGCATATAAATTCTCTTCTGTGCTGATGATGCTTCATAATATTTATTTTCTATATTCGTATATTTATTTTCTTCTATCTTTTCAATCAACTTACTTAAACTATTTATAGTTGGTGATTTAATTAATTCCTTTAATTGTATTTCTTTATTTAATTCTTTATTGATTTTCGATATAAGCACTGGTATTTTTAAGGAATGTCCACCAAGTTCGAAGAAGTTATCATTTATTCCTATTTTTTCAATTTTTAAAACTTCACTCCATATTTTTGATAGTTTTTCTTCTACTTCATTTCTTGGACCTTCATATTCACTTAAAGCATCTTTTCTGTACTCATCAATTTGTTTTAAAGTTTTGATAAATTCACCTTTTTCATATTTATCTACTAAGCTAAATCTTTGTTTTTTACCACTTGTTGTTTTAGGTATACTATTTACTGGTACTACATATTTTATTTCTATACCAATATTTTGATTTATATTTTTTTTAATTTCCTGTTCAATTTTTAAGAAATTTTGAAGAGATTCCGTATATTCAATAAAAATCGCTACATCTTTAGTATTATTTTCCCTAGTATTTACTTCTGCTATACACAGTTCCGATTCACTTAAATTACCATTTGATGCTTTTTCAATCACTCTTTCTAAATCATTGGCGTAATAATTTAGACCATTAACAAGTACAACATCCTTATACCTACCAATGACAATTAGTCTACCATTATTTATAAATCCTAAATCTCCAGTATTTAACCAATTATCCGAATTTATTACTTTTTCAGTTTCTTCAATATTATTGTAGTATCCACTAGTAACACTTTCACCTTTTATTTCTATAAATCCAATTGTATTTTCTTTAAGCACCTTACAATCTAGATTAGTTATTCTCACACTAGAGTTTTTAATTGGATATCCAAGATCTACAAATTTAATAGAATTAATATCAGTATCATCTTTTATAAATACTACCTCATCATCTATATTCATTTTTCTTCTATCTACAGTAACTGTTTTTATTTTTCTATCTTCTTTATGCGGAATTGTAACTGCTAAAGTTCCTTCTGCTAAACCATAAGCTGGGTAAATAGTAGACTTATTTAAGTGAAATCCACTCATTTTTTCTAAAAATTCTTTACATAAATTTGGTGAAATTTGTTCTCCTCCATTTAATATTACTCTTACATTGGATAAATTATATTGTTTAATTTCCTTCGTTTCCATATGACTTAATGCATGTTTATATCCAAAGTTTGGAGATTGTAATAATGTAGATTTATATTCGCTAGCCTTTTCCAACCATAGATTAGGTGTCTGTAGAAAATCTATGGTTCTCATATTAACTTGATTTATATTCGCAAATAATGGCATAATATGACCTGCTATAAGCCCCATATTATGTGTTAATGGTAACCAACTTAAAATATTATCTTTTTCATTGACATCCACTCCTTCAATTATTCCTTCAATATTAGAAATAATATTTTTATGTCTTAATATTATTCCCTTAGGATCTCCTGTAGAACCTGATGAAAACTGAACAAATGCGATGTCATCAGATCTACTTTCAAATATCTCCCCTTCTTCCATATAATTGTAAGCGTCTTTAATATTGATAAAATTCTTACTTATTCCTTCAACATTAATTTTAAATTTTTTTGCATATTCTATTAAATTATTAAGTTGATCCTTCTCACCAATCAAGTATGGACTTTTTAGTTTATTCCACACTTTAATTAACTTTAATTTTTGACTATCATTAATACTATCTAAAGTTATGGGAATCGATATCATTCCTCCAAGTATTCCAGCCCATAAAGAGTACATAAAATCATCATTTTCTTTTAATAAAATTACTAGTTCATCCTTAGGTTTTATTTGTTTGCTTTGTAGAAAGCCGAGGAATCTTGTACTAGTTTCTAACAATTGCTTATATGTTATTTTTTTATCATCATATATATTTTTAACAAAGATTATTCCTTTCCCATCTTCTACGACTTTTGATTTAATTATTTTTGTCAGTGTCATAACATTTTCCGCCTTTCAATTATTTTATTAGTGGCTTACGAAATTCATAAATCATTGATTCCCTAATTTTTTTAATGAACTTCTAATACTTCTATTCTACTATCACATATCTTGTAAAAAACATAACGATGTTTTGAGACTACCAAATATGGTTACATATTCTTACATTCTCATTCTCTTTTTAACTTTATTTAATTTTAAAATTACATTATTTACTCTAGTTAATATTTTTTAAATTTAAGCTTATCATTTAATTGTTCTCCCAACTAAAAGAGCTTAATATTCTCTTCTACTTACTTAGGGATAATATAAATATAAGATGATCTGAAAACTTTACCTACATAATGGTTTTGCTTGCTTTATATCATCTTTTATCCTAAATTATTCACCAAATCTATTTCGAGAAGATTTTTCTTAAAAAATATTTTTAAGATAATAAATTTGGTGTTTTATTATTTTTTACTTTCTTAAAACACTCTAAATTCTAAAGAACTATATATTATAGGTATAAATGTTATAAGGACTTTATACTGATCTTTTAAAAACTCAATATTCATGTGCCTATACTTAACTATCAATCACTTATGATAATGTAGCTATGTTATTTATTTTAAGCCGAGTATCCCAAACTCATTTTTGTAAGGACTATTACTACATAGTTTAAACGTCAAATGTTTCGTCAGTAATATTTTAGCTGCTATTTTTTATTAACTTAATCTTATAGAATCAATTCTATTTGATTTCATTGATTTTTATAAAATCAATCTTCTCACCAATTATTGAAATTGTAACAATCATCTCCAACTATAATTTATTTACAATAACTACAAAAGCGTAGTTATTGTAAATTTGATCTTCTAGCTTTTCTATTTTCACACCAACTCTACGTTCTTTATCCTAATAATTAGCTCTATATCTGATTTCACCATATGCTTATAATCATAGAGCATGCGAATCCAATTCTTTCAGTTACGTGAGATACTTTCCCACATAGATTTTTATTAAATATTATAACCGAATTCTTCAACAATTTAGTTCTTATTAATATTCATTAATTAATGCTCTAGTCTTATCTTCTTTGCCAATATCCAAAACTTTAATTTCATATATTTTAACATAATTGTATATATTTATATAATACTACTTCGAAAAGTATTTTTTTGTATTTTTTCATATTTTTGTTATATATATTTTATTTTAAATAAAGACCTTTATATCCTATTTATGTCAATAAATAACATACTTTATAAAGTTAATGTAAATAAATGTATTTAAATTAATAGCAAATCGAATTCAATTTAAAAATTGCGCCGATAATTAAAAATGATAGGCTAACGGTCATTATCTTATTGATTTAAGATAATTAAATTGAAAACTTCATTAAATCCAAAATTTGATAATCTATCATACGGTGCGGAGACGGATTACCAATTATAAAATGAGACTGTGAAAAAGAATCTCATAAAATCTTACTAATTCCTTTTGATTTTCACCTATTTTTTAATAATATAAATATTTTCTATCTAAACTATAGCATACTTAATAATTCATTTAGTTCCAGATTTTCAATACAAATTCCTGCAATATATTGATGCATTCATACTGCTCAAGTACCTTATTAAAATCCTAAATATAAATTTTATATAAAAATGAGGCAATACATAAAAATCATTTTATGTATTTCTTAATATCTTTACACTCTATAAGCTTTTAAACTATTTTCATGCTAATTTGCTTATACTTATTCTTAAGAGCTTGTTCTATTGTAATTTAAAAATCAACTACTTCTAAAACACTTGCTATAAATATTAATATTGTTTTTTGCTATTAATGATTAATGTCCACTAATCATTAAATCAATCACAACAGAATCTTTAGCTTCTACACCTTCAACTTCCAATCCTGCAATCTTATCAGCAAATTGTAGTAAATATTTTTTTATGTACAACTAATAATTTATCTAATACTTGTTTAGCACAAGCTCCGCCCTTTACTAACGGATTTAACATAAATGCCAATCCATATTCTCTAGTAATATCAGCTTTAATAACACATTCTTCCATAGCCTTCATACATTGCACCCATCCTTTTTCAGATGAATTAAATTTTCCCCAGTTAAGTGGCATCGCGCCTTTTCCTCTTATTATAGAAGATATTTCTACGATACTATCATATGGTAAGTCAGCTATTGCTCCATTATTTTGAGTACTAACTTATAAAAGAAATGAAACAGAACAACTTTTTATGCTCATTATACTGATCCAAACGACCTTCTTCATAAAATCGAATCATCATGTTCTATTGTCGTTTAGAAAATTTATTTACAGTCTTCATAGACAAATAGATAAGAGCAGTATCGTACATATTATTCAAGGATTTTTGCAATACATCGCGGATAATAACAAGCATATCCAGATTTTGCTCAGTGAACGAGGTGACATTGATTTCCAAGAAAAGCTTTTTACGATTATATATATGAGCAATGCGAAATAATGGATTTGGCAGCCCCTTCATCGACAAAGGAGCTTTACTTTATATTTGTGCTTAATGGAAGTATTGGACTAATATAACACTAACTGAAATATGGATTGACCAAGTCACCATATGAAATGGCCGAAATTATCTTTAATATGACAGCACAAATTAAGTAAAATAAACGGCCTACCACTTAAGGCAAAACGCGCATCACTCAAAGCTTTTGTAAATACATATTAAAACTTATTGTGCTCAATAATAAGCATAAAATAGTGTTCAAAACTTTTATATAGTTAGCCGTATATATGGATAAAAGAAAGACTTATCTACGAATTGTGCGAGAACAAAAAGCGATTAGAGAGGCTTTTTTTAGAACTTCAAAAAAATTCACTAGCAAATCACCGTATAGCATATTTCATAAAAGTTATTTACAAACATAAATACATTTTATTTATACTCCATATCATAGATGATAAATATAGAAGTGATAAAGTCGATCATAAAAAAAGGAAAACCATACGACAATGCGGTAATGGAATCTTTTTATCGAACAGTAAAAAGAGAGATTATTCAAGATGCACATTACGAGTCACTTGAACAATCTCAAAAAGAAATCTTTAAATACATTGAAATTTATTATAATACTAAAAAAATGCATTCTTCATTGTGATATCTCTCCATCTCAAATCGAAGAATTAAATGAGAGTGTAAAATAGTCTGTGTAAACTTCATTAAGATGATATAATAAATTATTAAATGAAGGGAGCACAGACTATGTCTTTATCTAGAGATGAATTAGTAAAATTAATTTTAAACAACTCTGATATAAAAACAGCTGAAGATATACAAAATACATTAAAAGATTTATTTGGAGGTTTGCTTCAGCAGATGTTGGAAACGGAGATGGAACAGCATCTAGGATATGCTAAGAATGATATGGATGCAATTCACTTTAAAGTGAGGAAAGATAATTCGATTGTATCGAAAGCAGCTTATGCTGTTATCGGAGTTAATCTTTAAGGTAAAAAGGATGTTTTAGGTATCTGGATTGAATCGTCAAAATATTGGCTATTAGTTCTAAATAAACTTAAAAATCGTGGCAATGATATACTCATAGACTGCGTTAACGGTCTTAATGGTTTCAAATAAGCTATAAAAGCAATATTCCCTAATACAGAAATACAAAGATGCATTATTTATCAAATAAGGAATTCTAGCCAGTACTTATCATATAAAGATTTGAAGGCGTTTAATGCTGATTTAAAGTTAGTGTATAAAGCTCCATCAGAAGATGTCGCGTTAGCGGAACTAGATAAATTAGAAGAAAAATGGGGAGATAAATATCTAATTGCGATAAAAAGTTGGAAAAATAATTGGGATGAACTCTCAACATTTTTTAAATATCCACCTAAAATAATATATGCAACAGATACAATAGAAAGCTATAATCGCCAGCTTAGAAAAGTTACTAAAAGTAAGTCGATTTTTCCTAACGATGAAGCATTATTGAAAATACTTTATCTTGCGACTGCTGATATTTCAAAGAAATGGACACAAGAAGTTAAAGATTGAGCTCAAATTTTAGCTCAACTATCAATCTTTTCCGAAGGTCGACTCGACGAAGCCTTATTTTAAAAAAAATTTAAATTAATCTTGTTTATTCTATACATATGTAATGTAATAATATTGAATGATCACTAAATAGAGGTTGGAAGTTTTTATTCCACCTCCAACCTTGTAAAATAAGCATATTGCTTTTTGAAGTTTACACAAAAGTCTTGACAGACTCAATTAAATTCATAAAAGTAACTTAATTTTGTGTCTACAAAACCTTGACAATTCCAGTAAAAAACATGAAGAAATTTTCATTTACAAAATGGCTTATTACTAAAGAAACATTTAATTCATACATTCACTATAAATCATGTCTATCTATTTTATCAAAAAAATCAACTAAGACAACTTTATAATCATTTTATATAAATCTAAGATTAAGGTAAACATTTTTAATGATAACGTATTTCCATGTAAAAGTAACAATATGTTTCCTTTACCAATTTCATTATAATAAATATTTTTTCATAATCCTTATACCTCTTAAAAACATGATTCATAGATATCTCTAACAAGTCAGAATCACATGTAAAATGAACTGTACCATAAATGATTTGCTTGCGCCCCTAATGCCAAAAGATATATCACAATAAGCCTCTCTCATCAATGTTGTATGATGAATAATTATCAGAATAAAAATATTATATTAATGGCTATATTTTATATAAAATTCAATTTAATTGCATATTTAAAATTTATCTTTTAAATGAGGCAAGATTGCCTTAATTACATCTGAAATAAGCATAATCTCATATCTTGAACATTTATTTATTAACATTTGTAAATCATTGTTATCTATTTTATCTGACAATGTCTCTTTTCCTCTAATCAAAAAATCAATTGATACATGAAGACATTCAGATATTTTTATTAAAGTATCAACGCTCATTCTTTTCTCACCACGTTCAATTTGGCCTACAAAATTAGTTGACAAATCCAATATTTCTGCGAATTTATCACGATTTAGACAAAATTTTATTCGTTCATTACGTATTCTTTGCCCAACTTTTTTATAATTCATACCAATTCCCCCTAAAATATACTTTACAGGTAACACCCATAATACAGAACAAACTATTAGGGTTATTTTAGTACTTACAATCAGGGTTATTTAATATAGAATATGATCTACATAAATAAATCAAAAAATAATTTTTTTATATCATTTAAACTTTTAATAAATTAAATTTATATTATTAAGCTAGGCTTGTGCACTAAGTAGGAGAAATTTAAGCTACTAGTCCTAATTTGGAAATAACTAAATCTAAACCTATTCCGTTATCCGCACAGGCATGTGTAAAACTAACTATTTGTATCAAATAATTGTTACGGAAGTAAGATATTGTATCGCCTAAAGTTTTTAACCTGAGAGATTTACCATATTTCACTCTAAAAATTTCGAGGAAAGTATAAGTTAGAAATACCATACTCCAATATCTATTTATTGATTTTAAAGATTCAACTTGAAATTCATCAAAACCAAGAGTTGATTTGTGGTACCTATAGCTTACTTCAATATCCCAACGTTTTTCGTAGTATGAAATTATGGTTTGATTATCTAACGATATATCCATACTTATTAAGAAACAAGGTTTGTCTGATAAATCTTTCTTGCTCCAACTTATAAGTATAACAACATTTTTAATATCAATAAGTTTTCCTTCATATCTATAAACGTAATACTTATTGCTACCATCTGTTACAAGGCTAGTTTCATTAGGATTAATATATTTTGAAAACTTACTAACATTAATTTTTATGCCTTATGGATATATGATTCTATTAGATTTGATTCTTCCAATGCTATGACAACTATTTACTAAACCGTGAAGCAAAACTTTTGCTGAAGTATACCATGAATCAATCAGCAAATAATTAGTTTTAGTAGCGGGAGTAAATTCATTTATCAGTTCCATATCGAGCTGTTGCTTATCTTGAAATTTCTTATGATTGTTTTTAAGATACTCTTTGCGTTAGTATTGTTTGAAATTTAAAGGAATAGAGTAATCATTTATTTTGTAATGAGAGTTAACTAGACAATGAGGCCACATTGATTTGTTGCCATCTGAATGTGAATTATGAAAATCTAAGCCTTCTATATGCTTTGTAGAAATATCCTTTTTCCTCAAGGTATCATCAATAATTAGAAATCCAACATCGTCATCTTTTGATGTGTTTGAAATTTCAGATATAGCATGAAATATTCTCTCATCCGTAACATACTCATGATTCCATGAGTATGAGCTTAGAAACCTTGAACCTGTACTTCTATGCCTGTTACAAGTAAGTCTTCTATAAATGGAAGAAAGAGTTTTACTACCTTTGGTGACGGTTATTCCAGAAACAAAATTTATCATATGATTCTTTAACGCAGAAGAATATGGCAAATTTAACTCTAAAATATAGTTGTTTATTGCTTCATTTTGGTTTAATATTGTTATCAGCATAGATTACCTCCTTAGGCTTTTTGTGTCGCAACATAAACCTAACATATTCGAGGCATCTATGCTATTTTTTTATAAAATTTTATCAAGGTAATTTATGGATTTATATCCATAGAAATACTTCTCAAATTAATACACAAGTCAAGTTATTAAGATTTAGCAATTAACAGATACTATTTAATCTTTATGCACGCAATACTTCTTATAATAATTAATATTCCTTGTGAATAATCATTGGAATAGCAATAAAACTAAAAGCAACCTATTTATAGTTATATTAAACTATACTCATAGCATTAATAATAAAAATCATGCTACTGGTTACATTTTTTCAAATATGTTAAGATTCATCTTTTAAATGAGGTAGAATTGCTTTTATTACATCCGAAATAAGCATAATCTCATGTCTTGAACACTTATTTATTAACATTTGTAAATCATTCTTATCTACTTTGTCTAATGAAATTTCCTTTCCTCTAATTAAGAAATCAAGTGATATATGAAGACAATCAGATATTTTTATTAGAGTACTAAGACTCATTTTCTTTTCACCACGTTCAATTTGTCCTACAAAATTAGTTGATAAGTCGAGTATTTCTGCAAATTTATCACGGTTTAAATTCAATTTTATCCGTTCATTGCGTATTCGTTGTCCAATTTGTTTATAATTCATACTTATTCCCCCTAAAATATACTTTACAGACAATAATCACAATTCAAAACAATCTGATAGGGTCAATTTTATATTTACAAATAGCGTTACTTAGTGTAAAATGTTGCTTATATCAAAATATTAGAATAATATTTTTTCTAATGTCATCTAAACTTCTGACAGGATAAATTAATATTATAAAGATTTCAACAGCCAACAAATATTACGTTTATATATTTTCCAAAATAAAAGTATTTTATATTATTTAATATATGTACAAGCAGTTCACAATTCTTATAAGGAGGCAACTAAAATTATGAATGAAATATCACATAAAGTAGATGTCTGGAGGCATCTATTACATAATGAACTAAATAATACTACCAACTTAAGCAATGATAAAATTTTAAAATTAAGTAGAGAACTAGATGAGATTATCGTTGAAGAATACAGACAAGAACTTAATATCAATAAAAATTAATATCTACAGAAAGGTGGAGATTTATGGTAATACGTGAATCAATAGAAATATTAAGAGAAGATACATCAATTCCAAATTTTAAAAAAGAAATTAAATTGTTAAAAAGTGCTGGATATAAAGTGTTTGAGATATCTAATGATTATGTAAAATTTCACCAAAGAACAGTTGTAGTTGATTCTGATTTACTCCAAAATAAAAAACTACAAATAAAACCCATAAGCAACAATTAAGTTGTTCACGGGCTATTTTAATGTATCTAATTTCCTTTATGTCTCATTGAACATCATCAAACAATCATCCAATTACTTTCCTTTTCTAACGTCAAATCAAACTGTGAAATTTGTGTCAATCTTAATTTTACATTGGTTTCAGTAAATGAAAAATCTATTTCTGGTGCGAATATAAGTAATTTTGGTTATCTTTCACTTATTAAGCAAACTGATAAGGTTCCCCTAGGCGAATATGTTTCTATTATTCAGCATCCTAATGGAGGATATAAATCTATAGTTCTTCGTGAAAATAAAATCACAGATATATTTGATAATTTTATCCACTATACTGCTGACACCTTCCCTGGCTCATCAGGATCAGTTGTTTGCAATGATAACTGGGATGTTATTGCTCTTCATCATTCCAGCGTTCCAGATCCAGAACATCCAGGTGAATATATTGCTAATGAAGGAATTCGTATAAGCAGTATTTTGAAATATATCAAAGATAATTCATCAATGCTTAATAATGTACAACAAAATTTAATTAAAGATCTAAGTCATAATATTACTGAAAATTCAATGCTTAATTTTGATGTAGCTGAAGATTTTAGTCTAGAAAGGTTTGAAAGTTTAACTGGACATAATCCGAAATTTCTTGGTGAACGTCATGAAATTCCACATCCTAAACTTCGTGCTGATTTGGAGAGCGATGTGGCTAAAACAATAAATGGGGAAAAATTTTTAAATTATACGCATTTTTCAATAGTGATGAGTAAATCTCGAAGACTGGCTTTTTATACAGTTGTTGATATTGACGGAAATCAGTTAAAAGATGAAAGAAGAAAAGGTTGGCGTTATGATCCAAGGATAGACCGTAAATTTCAATGTGGTGAAGAACTTTATGGCAACCCACCAAATGATTTAGATAAAGGACACTTGGTTAGAAGAAGAGACCCTGTATGGGGAAATGACAGTTATAAGGCAAATGAGGATACTTTTCATTTTACTAACTGTTCTCCACAGCATAGAACATTCAATCAAAGTGAAAATTTATGGTTAGGATTAGAAGATTATTTATTAAATAATCTAAGAAATAATTCTCATAAAGCAATAATATTTACTGGACCTGTATTTAGAGATAATGATGTCATTTATCGTGGCATTAAAATTCCTGAGGAATTCTGGAAAGTTGCAGTAGTAGTCAAGGATGATGGTGAAATATCAGCTACTGCATATATTGTTTCACAGAAAGAGCTTATTAGTGATTTAGAAAAAGATGTTCCAGGGCAATTTAGAACTTTCCAAGTAAAAATAAGCATTGTTGAAGCACTAACTGGACTAAACTTTTTTGAATTACGTAATCATAATCCGTTAAATCGTGCAGAATCAACGACTTTTGGTAGATTTATTGAAAACTTTGAAGAGATTCAACTATAAATGAAATTAATATTATATATTAATTACTATTATGATAGCTTTATAGTAATTAAAAATAAATTTGTGGCAAAAATTTTTAGTTTATAGATTAAAGGTTTACTTAAGTATTTGCCTGTTGTAAGTTACGATAGACAATATTGAGGCTGTTTTTCAAAAATATTTTGTTAGATTTGTATAAAAATAAGATAGATATTCTTTAATAAAAGTTATATCTATCTTATTTTTATTTACATTATACCAGCGTATTCTATTCTCTTTGTAAATTATTATTCTGAGCCATTTCCACCTATTCCATGAGCACCAGGATGAGGATAATTAGTCTCTGTTTGAGCTTCATTTAAACTTGAAGTTAATTGTTTACCTTCAGTTATAGTTTTTTTCCAAAAAGACTTGAAAACTTCCTCTGATGGACCTATAAGTAAATTTGTTATTCCTCCTATAAATTTTTGAACTCCTACATTAATTATTGAACTTTTTAATGGATCATTGAATACTTGACATGAATTAAAATAGATTACTTTGTTTAGAGGAATATGTAAATGATTGAAAAAAGTATAATCTAAATTTCCATCATACAAAGAAATTGCTTGTGGATTACCATACCCAATACTTCCAAATCACAAACATTAAGATATATAGGAATTACTGAAGAAGAAACGAAAGAAGTTTATTTGAAATCTAATTTAGGATAAGAAACTAAAATTTAAATATCAAGAAGAACTTCAGGAATTACATATTTATTGTAAGTACTCCTGGAAGATCTTCTTTTCATAAACTTTAATTTATTGAAAAAATACGAATAATATTGATATTGGGGTATAAGGGGTAAGACATAATAAATTTGAAAATACCTATTATTCTTGAAGCACCAATATAAAATTATGAATGATTATTTTGCACAGTAAAAAAGCTTGATAAAGAGAATATAATTAAAGCAATCCATATAAGACCAAAACTTATAATATCATAATTTGTAAATTCTTCATGAAATAAAAATACACCGAGTATAAGACTTATTGTAGGAGATATATATTGGAGGAAGCCAATCACCGACAATTCTATTCTCTTTGCACCTTTTGCAAAGAGTAGTAGAGGAATAACTGTTGCAATTCCAGAACTTAAAAGTAGAGACATAGTTTGTAGGTTTATCATGCTTAAATATCCTAGTCCATTAATCTGTTTAAATATTATATAAATTAAAGAAATGGGAGTCACAATAAGTGTTTCAAGGGCAATACCAATTATTGATTCTATAGTTACCATCTTTTTAAATAGACCATATGAAGCAAAGCTTATGGCTAACATAATTGAAATCCATGGAATTTTACCATATTCTATAATAATGAAAAGAACCCCAGTAGCAGCAAAAACTAAAGATACTTTTTGATAGAAGTTCAATTTTTCTTTGAATATGATTACTCCAAGCAGTACGGCAATCAATGGATTTATATAATACCCCATACTAGCTTCTATAACATGGTTAGAATTGACGGCCCAAATATAAATAAACCAGTTTATACTTATCAGAACGGAGCATATTGAAATTAGTAAGATTGTCTTCTTGTCTGAAAATTGTTTTATAAAAACTCCTAACTTTTTAGTGAATGTTAAAACTAATATAACGAAAATAAAAGACCAAATAATTCTATGAGCTAATAACTCATCAGCTGGTATTTTCCTAAGTAATTTCCAATAAAGCGGCAAGAATCCCCAAATTGTAGAAGCTGCAGCACTGTAAAATATTCCAATTTTTTTATTGCATTTATATAATGAATTTTTCATAAACTTACCTCTTGTATATATTATAGTTGACCCAGGTTAAGTAACCTGGGTCAATATCGTTTTTTTTACAACTATATATTTTAAAGAATTGTTTCAATCCAACTAAAAATCCGCTCGTTTGCAATTAGTTTTGCTCCTTCTTGACAATGATATCCCGCTCCCTCCTCAGAGGTAAAGAAAATATAATCTTTGTTGCAAGTAAGAGTATTATAGAGACGCTTAGCTTGTCCTTTAAAAAAAATTTCATTTTCTACATCTATAATAAGTGTAGGACATTGAATTTTTTCTGGTATTTCTTCTAAGTAATAATTTTTAGCTTTTAATACAAATTCAGCAGGACTATCTACTCCAAACACATACATTCCATGTGAAACTCCCCAACGTAATGCTGAATTAATTTTCATTTGTTCATATATAGATTTATTAAATTTCTCTGGATTGAGGAGCAAAGAATTGAGGAATTGTTCTCTTGTAACATTTAATCCGCTCATAAATCCTCCTAAAAAGTCACAAATGCCTCCATTTGCTATACAAGCAGCAAGTCTGTGTTCAAAAGCTGCTGCTCTAGGAGCAAGATAACCACCTAAACTTTGTCCCCATAAAATTATTTTATTTGGATCTATTTCTTTTTTTGTAAGAAGGTAATCTACAATAGGTGTTATGACTTTTTCATAGTCATGTCTAAAAAATAATTTCTTTTTTCTAATAACTTCACCTTGCCCAGGGCCTTCGAAAGTTAAGCAATTCATTCCATGTTCTAGAGCTATCATTGCCATTCCATATAATTCTTCTTTAGTCCCATCAAAACCAGTCATAGCTATTAAAACTGGTTTTGGTTCATTTGAATTTTCTAGTTGATAATAATGTCCTGGAAGCACAGTATTCTCATATGGAATTTCAATATTTTTGATATAAGGTTTATTAAGTTTCATAACGTACGAGAAGCATTCGAGATTTGCATTATATAGTTCATCTATTTTTGTATTATTAGGATTTTCGTGAAGAAAAAATTCGGCTGTTCTGTAGTAGTTAGCAGCTCTAAGGTATTCCTTCTTTGCACTAATAGTATGGCCTTTTAAATAATTGTCATTAGCAATTTTATGAAGTCTTTTTGCTGTTTTACTCCATTCATTGCACCAGCTAGCATAATTACCTTCTTCTATTTTTTCAGCAGTAGAAATAACTTCTGCTATATCAGCAGCACCAAATGCTGTCTCACCAAGAAGCCTTAATGTTTGGAATTCGAATTGATCATCTTTAAAAACTAAATTCATCATAATTATTTTTCTCCTTTCAATAATAACTATAAGTTGATTTTTTATATTCCTAAGAATAATAGATACAAGAAAAATCGAATAATTATTCACATTTAATTGATAAATATATTTTATATTAGAAAATATTGGATGTCAATATAATTCGAATAACTATTCACATTTTATTGACAAAAATATTTTGTAAGATAAAATATTAAGTATATGATTTAGCTAAAAACTACGAAAGGAATGAAAATCTTCATGGAGAATAGAAGAAAATCTAGAGATCTAAAACAAACTAGAGCTTTTAATACAAAAAAAAAGATATTAGAAGCTGCGTATAAGCTTTTTTGTGAGAATGGATATTATAAAACTAATTCTATTGAAATAGCTAAAATTGCTGGTATTTCTATAGGATGTTTTTATTCTTATTTCAAAGATAAAGATGCAGTATTTTATGAAATTTTAGATTTTTATAATAAAAATTTTTTAGAAATAGTCAATAATATACCAAATATTACAGAAATCCACAAGGGTGACAAAAAAGGATGGATGCTTCTAATTGCGAATAAACTTATAATGATTCATGAATCTTCAAAAGACCTAAACAGAGAACTTAATATATTATATAATTCAAATGCTAAAGTAGCATCTGTGGTTGATGAGCAACATAAAAAAATAAGAAATATTATTAGGGAATGGTTATGTTTTCACGAAAATGATATTAAAGTTAAGGATATAGATTCAGCAATTATTATTATAGAGGAGATTAGTAATTCAATTATAAACAGAATTGTATTTAAAAAAGATGATATAGATTCTAATAGAATATTAAATGCTGGTATAGAGGCAATAAATAAGTATTTATTTAGTTAAAAATATTAGGCATCTTCAAAAAATAATAAGTCCACCTGCTAGTCTATTTTGTGTCATGCGGCGCCTACCGAACCTTTAGATAGATTCACAATATACTTCAGGTATACGAACTCCTTAAAAATAAAAGTTATACTATCTCATTATTTAGCATTCCCTAAAGACAAAAAATTACTACTGAAATATAAATAATGTATTTCAATAGTAATTTCCAGATAAAATTGATTATATCAATTTAAATTTACACAAAGCTATGTGCGTTCTCGCTTCATAAGCATCTTTCATATATTATTCTCCAACTATAATAAAATAAGAATAGGTTACATTGTGGAAATTAATTGTGCCATGTAGCCTATTTTAATGTACATCGGCTGTACCTAATTTACTTTGCTCCTGGTGACACGGATGCTGTTATTACCACATTATACAAGTGCTTTTTTATTAACCTTTATTATATTTCCATTATGATTTTTGTTTAGCAACTCTTAAACTATTAATTGTTTTTTCAATCTTTTATTTTCATCTCTAAGTTCTTTCATTTCAACCAATTGAATAATTAAATTTTGTTTATCTTGTTTAAGTTTCTTTATTTCTTCATAAAGCTG
Organism: Bacillota bacterium; assembly: GCA_023435985.1. Classification (GTDB taxonomy): domain Bacteria; phylum Bacillota; class Clostridia; order Clostridiales; family Clostridiaceae; genus Clostridium. The sequence continues at coordinate 15,986 of JAEZKY010000255.1, forward strand.
TTTAATTCTGTCATCTTGGACTTTTATCTTATCTTATGTGCAACAACTATACCAGAAGTACCTTTTTTAATAACTCTAAGACTCAAGATACGCTCTTTAAGAATATCATTATTATATAGGGTAGCCTTGGACACATCTGCTTCCTCAGATACTGTTTTAAAGTTTATTTTCTTATTTTTTGAGCTCTTTAGTTTATCTATTGCTTTATTAACTTTTTCTATAGTTTCTTTGTTTTTCTTTTCAGCAAATTTTTTTAATCCGTCCATTCCATGCTTTTCGCATTTATATCTCCATTGGTAAAAAGTTGATGTACTAATTTTATATTTAATACAGATCTCTTCTATTGATCCAACTCCGTTATCATAATTCACTAAGATATCATACTTTTCTTCTACTGTATATTTGGATCTTTTAGACATAAAAAATACCCCCTTTCAAATAACAGATTTTTATTTTTTAATCTGTCTACCTAAAAGGGAGCATATCATTCTGAATAATGTGGTATTCCTAACTACTATAGTACAATTTTAAGTTTCATTCCTTTTTACCTAACATAATCTTTATCTCTTCTACTTCATTTAGCATTTTCTTTGAGTGTCTTGATTTTAGTTCCTCTATTTATTCTTTTTTATACAGGTCAAACAATCAATGAATTTCAGCTATTTCATGTATATGTGTCACTATGGCCTACAGGGCCGATCTTCCGATTCTCTTAAGAATACTGATCCTAGGCATATCCAGTAACATCCCAGTTGCCTCTTTAAGACCTGATTTTGCAGCACTCATGTGAGCTTGAAAGGCTTCTACATTTTCCCATTCTTGAATTGAATAGAATGTCCCCTTATCACTACTGTCTTCAAAAATTTCATAGTTCAAAAGTCCAGGCTTTTCCGTTGTTGCTATTGTTGTCGTAAACTCCTTTCGTGCAACCTCTTCTTGACCATCTTTTGCATGAATTTCAATGAATATTGTTACGCTGTTAGAGTATTTGCTGTTTTCCGATGTGTTCATACTATTTCCTCCTCTTTTTCTTGTTTTTCTAATTTAAATGAACTATTATCTTGTTAGGATCAGATAGAAATCAAGAATATTCCGTATACCACATGTCACTAAGTAAATCCTATTTATTTCTTTTGAATATATATTATTATTGTTTATATTTACTTATTAAATTTGATGGTGAGATTTTTCAGCGTTTGTGTTGTTTGTTTTATGAGTTCCATATCCTCGCTATTAAGATTATTTAATATACAGATAGATGACTTAATTAACTCTGCTGCTGACTCTTCTAAGAATTTTTTTCCATCATCAGTAAGCCGGATCAAGAATACTCTTCTGTCGCTGCTGCTACTTATACGTTCAACATAGTTCAGCTTAGTAAGCTTATCAATTAACACTGTTATGTTTGGCTTTGTAACATGGAGAATTTCACTTAAATCACTCATTGAAAGTTCTTTTCCGTCCACAAGTGCATGTAAAATTCCAAAATGTGTTCTGCCCAGTCCTGCCTTGTTTAAATGTTCATCAATAAATTTAAATGCTTTACTGTTAAATTCATGAAGAACATTTGAAAATTCTTTAATGATTAACAGCATTTCATCATTTTGCAACTTATCACTCCTTTAGATTTTTAATTACAATCGTAATAAAATTTTATATTTGCTCTTTATCACAAAAATAGTTAAACATTTAATAGTTAAATATTTAACTATATTTATAGTAATACACTACCTGTTAAATGTCAAGATACGAATTTATATAATAAAAAGCAGACTAGACGCACTTATATATAATGCCTCTAGCCTACTTTTGCATTTACTTATTATACGGCTCACCCATCATCATCCTAAACTTTTTTCATTATTATAGTTCTTTATATATATTAGCTTCAATTGCTCATTATAGACATAATGCTATAACATGTTTATTTACGTTTTATAGTTTTTTCAGTTGCGTCTTTCACTAAAAATGAGATTTAATACTAATTTATTTTAAGTACTTATTCTACATAAATATATTTCGCCAATATTTTTTCATAAAATATTAAACATACCACAAATTCATTCCTAAATGTTATGGCATCTAAAATCTGTTATTTTCTCTTTGTATAGTCTGTAATACCTAGTCTATTTCCAAATGGATCTTCAAATTCCACAGCCATTCCTGTCATTATTTCAAAAGGTTCAGACAAAAATTCAACGCCATTTTCTTTTAATTTACTATACTCATCTTCAACATTTTCAACTTCAAACCAAATTGTTGGTTTAATATCTGGAAATACACTTTCATCTTTTAAAATAATTGCCGGCTCTTCCTCTCCAATATTAAAAGCAATCATTCCTTTTTTAGAAAAATCAAATTTAAATTTTAATCCTAAGGTGCTTTCATAATACTTTCTAGTCTCTGCTAAATTGCTCACTCCCATAAAAAAGTTATCATAGTTCTTCATAATAAATTCCTCCTATTATTTTTATTCTCATCTATATAGATGCTATAAAAATATCAAAGTAACGGAATTAATAAAAAATATCGCAAATTCAATTTCTTGAATAATGCGATTTTATAATTTGCTATTTAATTTTATTGATTCATGGTTTATAAATGTTATGGCGTAACAATATTAAGAACTAACATTTAATAACTTAATTACTATTTATCTAATGCAAATTCAAATGCAGAAATGGCATGTATTGTTGCTGTATCAAAAATTGGTATATTAACATCTTCTGGTTTTATCAATAATGGTAGCTCAGTACAGCCTAATATTATTCCTTCCGCACCTTTTAAAGTTAAATTGTTTATTATTTTTACATATTTTCTCTTTGAAGAAGCATCTATTACACCTTTGCATAATTCATTTAAAATTACATCGTGAACAAGTTCTCTTTCACATTCATCTGGAATAACTACATCAATATTAAATTTTTCCTTTAGAAATTTTTTGTAAAAATCTTGTTCCATAATATATTTAGTCCCAAGTAATCCAACCTTCTTCATACCATTTTGAATTATTTCTTTACCTGTCGCTTCAGCTATATGTAAAACCTTTAATCCTACTTTATCTTCTATATCACTTGCCACCTTGTGCATTGTATTACAACATATAACAATAAAATCAGCGCCATCATTCTTAAGTTTTTCAGCAACATTAACCATAATATTTGCTAATTCATCCCATTTACCTTGATGTTGTAAAACTTCTATTTCTTCAAAATCTACTGAATACATTATACATTTCGCAGAATGAAGTCCTCCTAATTTTAATTTAGCAGTTTCATTTATAATTCTGTAATATTCAAGTGATGATTCCCAACTCATTCCACCTATTAAACCTATCGTCTTCAAATTAGCCATCTCCTTCAGATATAAAATTTCATATTAGTTTTATACAAATATTAGGTTGTTTTTAATAACATATCAATTTTTATTGGCTTCCAACAATTCACACTCAATTACTATTACAGAACAATTATAGCATATATTGTAAATATCGTATTATTCAATTTTCAAAGAAAATTTTTTATTTACTACGTCAACTCTAAATACCACACAAAATACTAGTAGTACGCACTATACTTCCATATTATCCCTTGAATATTTCTTTTAAAATCTCACATGATACTAATGAATTATTTTAATAGTCGTTGTTTATTTATCTTGAATATGTTATTTAAACTTACAGATAATAAAAATATCTTCACGATTTAGATAGCGAGGTATACAAAATGAAACTAAAATTATTTCTAACAGTTATTTTAATATCTGCAATAACTTTTACAGACTCTCCAAAAGCGATTCTTGAGTCAAATACATATAAAGAAGGAGTATACGACATTACAAATACACCACAAATTAAAGCTACTGCTATGCTTACAGCACCCAACACAGTAGCAAGTTTAATAATAATTGATCCTAATGGCAATGAAATTTTTTTTAAAAAATTTGATACTGTGAATGAAAAGGTAAATTTAGGTACTATTTTAGATGATGATTGTATTTCAATAATTGGTAAAGGTTAAATAGCCATTACAATTAATTAATAGATATATCTTTAGTATTGTGCAACAAAAAATACCGTAAATTCATTTTATTGAATAATACAGTATTCTTTAAATTAAATATTTTATTGTATAAGTTATGCTCACACTCTATTAAAATCCCATAGCGACTTTAACAATTTCCATTTGTTCCTTAGATGTAAGCATTTCTAAAAGTTTAAACGCTACACCTGAAGCTGTTTCTGGACAATATGAAGTAATAATATTTCTATCAACTACAATTGGTTCATTTACAACATTAACATCAAATTTTTTCAACTGTTTTTGCCTATATGCATCTCTTAAATGATATGTAGTAGCTTTACGATTCTTTAATACTCCACTTTTACCTACAGGTAAAGCAGCCACACAAATAGTAGCAATAATTTTTCCTTTTAAATCAAATTCTCTTATCAAATTCAAAAAACGCTCATCATAAGCTTCTTCATAAAAACTAAATTCTTCAAAGCCACCAGGAATAGCAAGTGCATCATAATCATCAACATTGATTTCATCAATTGTTTTATCTACTATTACAGGAATATTAAATGTACTTATAACTTGTTTCTGAAATCCACAAGTTACTACTGAGATATCATGATTATAATCATTTCTGGCCCAGCCCATAACATCTACAAATGCACTAAATTCCATTATTTCAAACCCTTTAGCTAAAAAAAGTAGTATTTTCATTTTACAACCTCCATATTCTTATCCTGTTAATAACTTTTATAAGAAAATTATAACATATTTTATAAATACTGCATTATTAAATTTTCAAAGAACTATTTTTATTTACTACGTCAAATCTACATATTGTAATTTATATTTGTCACTCTCTTGACACATTAGCCTGTTATAATAAAGTTACAAAATTGATAATAGTTTTCTTCATAAATATTTACCCTTATAAATATATAAATAAAGAGTAACATTCATATTCCCCGTATGATATGTTACTCTTTATTGCATTTTAAGTATTTTTTAACTCATGTATCGTTTAATATTATCGTGTAGTTCTATTCATTATTTTTTCAATTTGGCAATTTTATTTCAATTATTATTTGACCAGTTTCCTCTAAATAGTTCAAAGTAAATTCCATAAGTTCCATTGGCCTTAAAAGAGTTGATCAAATTAATATTTTAGTCTCTATATTTACACGTATTATAATACGTGTTATGATTGTTGTATACGGAGGTTTCTTGATGAAATCATATTCTTCAAGGGAAATCATAAAAATACTTAACGCTGATGGTTGGTATGAAGTAGCTTGCATTGGTGATCATCCTATCAAAAAAGGAAGGGTTACAATACCTCATCCGAATAAGGATCTTCCAATTAAAACAGTTAAAAGTATTTTTAAGCAAGCTGGGATTAGTTTATATTAATCCCTTCCCTCCTTAACACTTTTAATAAAGGAGTAATTAGTATTATGAAAGAAAAAGATAC
>JAEZKY010000259.1 GCA_023435985.1 Bacillota bacterium
GGAGGGAATTAAAATGAATGGTGTTTGTTACAATGGAATTTATTACCCATACAACGATATCAAAAGAGCCTGTAAAGAAGCAGAATACTCTGAAGAACTAATTACTTTAATTTTAGAGGCTAAGGGTGTTGAGGGTTTGATTGATTTATTGTATAATGATAATGCTTTGCCTAGGCCTCATCGTAAAAATGAAGTTGGTTGGATGTGGTATCCTGGTTTTATTGCAAGGGATAATTGGGATAGTATTGACGAGGTGATTTAAAATGGGAGATAACGCAAAATTAGAAACTGGAAAAGTTGTCGAATTTGAAGGAGGATCCTATTTGATTTTGGACGCTGAAAGTGAGATTGATTGGGGAAATGAGGAGTATGATATTGATTTAACTGCTAAAAAGATTTCATGTCCCAAATGTGAGGGTAATCTTAAGAAGCTTGGCAGGATTAAGGGGCAGTATGTTTGTTTAAAATGTAAAACTCCTGTTTATTTAAAAGATAATGGGGAAAGGATTTAAATGGATATAGAACTTGCAGATGCTGAGCCAAGGATAAAATGTCCCTACGAGGATTGTGATGGAATTTTAGTTAAAAATACTTCTGAATATTCTAAACCAGATAGATACACTTGTAATGGTCATGATGGACATTTTATTCATGTGCCTCCTGAAGAATTGAAGAAAGCTCTTGAGAAGAAGGCAAAACAAGATGTTGAAATTGTGGAGAATAAAGCGATTCATGTTGTTAAAACTGAAGGAGAACAGTGTGTGTTTGGTTAAATAGAGTAGTTATTCTGCTCTATATTAAGGTTTAACGAAGTTCGTGAGGTAGATAAAATGAAAAATTTTGAACTATTTGAAGATAAAATCCAAAATGTTGGCATTGAATATGTTGAAGAAAATGCAGGATATTTAACATTTGTTTTTAGAGATAATTCAGTTTTTGAAGTTTTAGGAATACCAACTAAAGAAAATCCGGGCTATACTGATGTTAAAATAAAAAAGGTGCAGTGATTAAATGAAGTTAGTTAAAGGGGATATATTGGATAGTAATGTTGGAAAGTGGATAGTTACAGAAGAACCATCTGGAGGAAATTCCTGCTTTAAATTAAACGCATTATATGGAAATACAATTGGGGAGTACCATAAATGGTACAATATTGACATGATCAAAAAAAGAGGATTTAAAAAATTAGATGAAATTTATTTAACTTTTGCCATGGCCCCAGGAGATGCAATTAATAAATTTAAAAATATAATGCAAGGCACTGTCAGTATGGATTCCAGAGGCAGATTAAATCCAAATGATGTTTTAATCGATGAATGGAAGCTTAATTTAGATGTTCATTATCATGAATTGAGAGGACTTGAAAAAGGGAATGGATACATTGCAGGATTTGAAATAAAGTAATTTAAGTCGTTAAGCATGTAAATGACGAAGTTAATTTATTATAAAAATGGGTGTTGTTATGACAAAAATATTAGAGATAGATCGTTGTGATGAATGCAAACATTATGGTAGGATAACTGTTAAAAAATTAGAAGCAAGGGAAATTGGAGTTATAGTTCCTTATGGGATTTTAACTGAGGGGTGTAGACTTGAGAATAGAGATTGTAAATGTAATGAAATTCCTAAATGGTGTCAATTAGGGGATGTGGAGGATTAAATGAAAATCGAATATTCTCATAGAAATATTATTATTTTAGAAGACCAAGAAGGACACTGGAAGAAAATAGGTTTTAAAAGTATAGAAGACGTGAATAAACTTAGAGAAGAATTAAATAAAGTTGAAAACTACTTGAAAAATTGAACTTCTCTATATCAAAGTTTTGCGAAGGAGAGATTATTAAATGTTTAGAACATTGAAATACATCTTTAAAAAACCTCAAGGAATAATTAAAGTTATTCAAAATCCAAAAGAAGCAGTTTTAGTAATTAAAGCTAAGATTGTTGGGATGTGGTATTTGGATGTTAAGTATGCTAAGGTGGATCAAAATGTTCATGAGAATTTAATGTTTTTTATGGATGCTACAATTAATGAAACATATAAAAAGAGGGATTAAATGAGTTATAACTTTGAAGCTGACGAAAAAGCAGGAAAATTGATGGACCAACAAGATAAGATACTAGAAAGAAAAAACGCAGTTGTTTTATTAGCTAGTTTTGGAGTAGAAAAACTTACGTTTAGAAATGGAAGTGAGGTTCTAACTAATAGTTATATTAGGACATTAGAAAGACATATTGATAAATTAGAAGAAAAAATAAAGGTAGAATTAGATAAACTGCCACGTATGAAACAAACTATTAAAAAATATAAAATTGTAACAGATTAACTTCGTTATATGAAACTAACACGAAGTAGGATTGATAAAATGAATATTAAAGAGTTAAAAGCATTTAAAATACATAATATAGAAAAAATTGAAAAAGAAAAATCGGATAATTGCATAATATGTGGAGAACTTAAAAATACTATGTATGCACTTGTATATGGAGATCATCAGTTAAGTTTTGCAAGTATTGATGATATTTGTGAGGACTGTTTAAAAGAATTAACTGAAATAAAAAGTGATTAAAATGGAAGATACGCATCCAACAAGACAATATATTGAAGAGGTATTATGGAGTGGGCTTTTCGATGAAGCAGAATCAATAACCGTAGATAAAAATAGGGATAGCCGATTTGTTTATGATGATCCCTCAAAAGGGGCTACCGATGTAATGGAATTTGATGTAATAAACATTAGAGTAGTTATAAATAGAAAAGTTACACCAATTAAGGAATGGAAAAAACAAAATGAAAAAGAACATCCGATTCTGTGGATTAATCCAATTACTGGAATTAGACATTGTTTGGCTAAAGAGAAGATATTAGAATTTGCAGAAGAAGAGCTGAATAAAGGAAATGTATTATGGTTAAGTGAGAATGGAGAGGAAGGATCATATTCAAAATTCTATGATTTAGATAAATTGATTTTTAAACTTGATGGAACTCCAAATAAAGTAATTAAAGTTCATGCACCAATTGGTCATGGGGGATAACTATAAAAATAGATTGTGAACTTCGTTATATAAATCTAAGGCGAATTTAAGCTCTAAAACGAGTGTAAACCCATTAAATCATTACAACGCTCAGGATAAAAAACATACATAAAAATAAACAAAGGAACTACAATTAAATGAATAAAAAACAAAGAATATAATTTCCCATGATTCATTAAATGCTCACGTATACAGTCCTCAACATAATGCGCAAGTCTATCATCATATTTTTTTTCAGTATAATTGCTATTAACATATTTATTTACTTCTTTTACTAATTTTTCATCATTATGTAACCTTAGAGTAATTTTTACTGACATTACAATGAACATAGTCATGTAACCTCTTCGGTTCAAAAATCGTCTACTGGCAACATAACTAACGTAATCATGGAACTTCTTTGATACAATAGCACTTATTTTTCTCTTGTTATTATCAGTCATGGCAGTAATGGGTTGTTTAAAGTATTTCTAATTTTATTTGAACTTATATTTATAGATAGCAAATAGGTACTTGAGATTAAGGTTTATTAAGTATAAGTTACTATTAATATTTGGAAAAAATAGGATTAATACATTTATTCACTTGCAGGAATAAAAAAAGATATGGTTTCGTCTCATTAAGTCTGTATTTTGGGGAAAAGTGGAAAGAACAAATAAATGTTCTTTCCAGGTACCAGGCTTAATGACGGCGAATCATTTTAGAGCGGATGATACCTTCCCAGAACATATATTACCAAATACTACTATTTAAACTCACCTATTTACACACACCAATTTAGATGTAACTATTTTTAAACTACTATTTTCTTTAAATAAGATAAAAACAATACAATAATACAAGATCACACACTGATCTCATGCGGAAAAAAGGCAAAGAGGCATACTCTGTTGACGGCGAATCGACTATATGCAAAAAAGAACCTATTACTACATAAAATAGTTAATAGGTTCTTAAACCTAGAATATACTTACATACTTTTTTTATTAGACTATTTACTCAAAAATAACCTACATAATCATGATAATAACATGTTTCCGCATATTAATAAAAATGTGGAGGCATTACATGAAAAAAGAAGAGATTACAGTACATTACACATACCTAGGAAAATACCTCAACCTCTCATACATCCTCAAAAAACCAAAAAACCAAACTAAACCCAAAACAAAAATCAAACTCGTAAAAACAAAAGGATTTGACAAAGGAGAACTAACACGAATCTTACCAATAAACAAAGAGATAATTAACAACTATTTTAACGATTATTCTAATGATTATAAAAATAATATTGAGGCAAGTATCCAAATAGGAATCCAAACTGAATTAAATGAAACTGAAAAAGCAGTAATAGGAAGAGGTGGCAAAACCATAGCCTTAATGAATATAAAAAGAGGGCAAGGCTGTGAATGTGGATGTAAAGATATTGCAGTAGACCATGACCATGGCGAAACTTTCTGTCCACGATGTGGATTAATTGTAGATACTAATCTCACAGATGAATTC
>JAEZKY010000091.1 GCA_023435985.1 Bacillota bacterium
CAATTCAAAAAGGTGATACCAAGACTGCTGATTCAATGAAAAATTCCATAGATGTTATAAACCAAAAAGTAAAAGGGGCACAGGATGATTTAAATAAATCACTTGAAGAAAGGCAAAAGCGCACAAAGGATTTATGGAATGCGTTTTATTCAGTCAATCCAAATTTGCAAGGAAAAGTAAATGAGATTAACTTTACTAAGTTTACAGGTGGAGATATTAAAGTTAATGATAAGCTGAATTCTAAATTATCAAATGAATTTAGTCAAATAGCAGATACTACACAAACCGGAATGAAAAGAATAAAGGAAGCTAATGGATGGCATGATATAGAGGTTACTGTTGATGAGTCTACAGGAAAGATAACATCTATTTATGATACGTTCAATGGTGATTATGCAGGCTATTCAGAAGAATTTGCTCAAAAGGCTAAAGAAACAGGTGATAAAACAAGAAGCTCTATGGAGGAATTAGAGAAATCTTTAACTACTTTAGGCGGAGGAATTAAACTTGATTCTAATAATGATATTCTAAATTCAACTACAGATGAATTCATAAGTAAATTAGATAATGTTATAACTAAAGCCGATGGGGCAAAAATGGCTATAGCTAATGTCAATGGTACACAGCTTAAGTTAGAATTTGATAAAGATGGTTTATTAACGAATTATAATGACGTAATTGATGCTATTAATGGTGATAAAAATAGTAAAGCTATTGTTAATATTGACGTTAATAATTCTGATGCGTTGAATAAACTTAAAAGTACTGATGATGCTGCTAATCAAACTACAAATGATGTACAGGCCACTACTGATGCAATGGCACAAGTTCCGCCTGAAACACAAGCTAACATTAATTCTAATGCTGATAAAGTGACAGATGAAGCTGGTGGATTACTCAGCAAGTTAGAATATATGGTGAGCCATCCTTGGACAGCTTTTGTTAATCTTATTACAGGTGGAAATAATAGCAGTCCTACTAATTCTAGTTATACTCCTACAGAGCAAGACACTTATGATGAAAATAGAACTCGTTTAGGCGCTGATGGGCTTGCTTCAGGTACTAACAATGCTACTAGAGGATGGCATGATACTGCAGAGCAAGGATTTGAAATTATGGTTGGCCGTAAAAAACGTTGGTTTAGTGGTGGCGAACAGGTTTTAACACATGAACAATCAAAGAAATTCTTACAGAATATGCAAGGTAATGAACCAGCACAGGTTGAACAAGGACAATTTCAGTTAGCTCCGCCTAAAAAGGTTCAGGCAGCTGGAGTTGGAGGTATTAATATCCCTATTACTATTCAAGCTGGTGGTGAGCCAGATGTTGATTCAATAGTAGAGCAAGCTACACAAAAGGTAGGAAAGAAATTAAGAGAAGCTTTTTCTAATACAAAAAAATAATAAAAAGGGCACTTACCTCAATTTATGTAAGTGCTCTTTTTATACTCCAAAACAAGAAAGGAGCTAATAACTTTGGATGTATATATAGTTGATGAATCTAAAAATTATACATTTCATTTTCCTGTAAATCCATTAGAAAAACTATCTATTCAAAAAGATAAAAGATTTATAACTGTTGATATTGTAAACTTTGGAGAGGTTGATTTAGCGCAGACAGGTGAGAAAATATCAGAAATTAGTTTTGATACATTGCTGCCTGCTAAATATGATTCATCTTACTGCAGATATTCTAATTTAGAAGCTCCAAATTATATTGTTAAAGATCTTGAGTATTGGAAAAATATACAAACTCCTATTAGATTAATAATTACAGATTTTGATTTTAATGATTTAGTATATATATCAAAATTAAATGTTGAAGAAAGATCTGGTGAAATAGGAGACAAGTATATTAATATATCCTTCAGGAAATATAGAGAAGCTAAAATTACTTTATATCAAAGTTCTGATACCTCAAATTCTACTGCTCAATTACAAGATAATAGAGCAGATAGTAGCTCTAGTGATTATGTAGATGGAGATACGGTTACTGTAACTGCAAGTGCATTAAATGTTAGAGAAGGAGCAGGAACAGACTATGATATTATTGGCAGCTTAAGCAATGGTGAAACTGTCACAGTATACTCTTATTGGAGTGGATGGATTCAAATATATTATGGAAATTATGGTGGATGGATATGTGCTGATTATGTTACTAAATAGGAGGCGGATATATGGAACTATATCTTAAAGATAATTATAAAATTGAGTTGTTAGCCGAGTCTGTTACAGCAAAAGAAAGCTTGGATGCGATTGCTTATACTCTTACAGTAGAACTTGCTTACACTGATGAATTAAGGGCATTAGGGATAGCTAAAGGCGATTCTATTATGTTATATGATAATGCATATAGTTTATATGGTTACGAAATGATTTTTAATGGTGTTATTTGGGATTTGGAAAAGGATGAGAAAGATAAAAAGGTAACTATAACAGGAAGAGAAAGAACTGTTCACATTGAAGAATCTGAGGATGAATATCTTTGGAGTGAAGGTCAGACAGCTCTTGAAAGAATGATGATAATAGCTAATGACTGGGAAATTCCTGTTGGCTATACTGATGATCCTAAAATTGGACTTTCAAAGTCCAAAAGAAAAGAATCTCTGTATAGTATGATGAAAAAGGATTTAAAAGAAACTGCTCAAAAAGGCGGAAGTTTATATCGTATTCGTATGGATGAAAAGCTTGATTTTATAGAACTTGGAACAAATGTAGAGACTTATGAACTTAGTGGTATAATTGATAGCCTTGAATATAAAGAAAGTATGGATGGTATTGTAACACAAGTAAAAGTTCTTGGCAAGAATGACAAGGATGATAAATTATCTCCTATAATCGGTACATTTTCACAGGATACAGAAGCTTATGGATGCATTCAGAAAATTATTCAGGATGATGATGTTAAAAGCTATGAAGATGCAGAGAATAAATCAATTTCAATGTTTAACACTGGTGAAGATAGTATATCAGTTAATTGTGTGAAAGATATAAATTATTTAAGAGCAGGAAATCAGGTAAGTCTCTATGATAATCCTTATATAATTACAGAAATGACTCATAAATTTGGAAATTGTAATACAGAAGATCCTGGCAGCATGAATGTAGTATTAATGACTTGGGAAGGAGTGAGAAGAAAGTATTATGCAGAATAATAATGTTTTTGAAGATGTAGTCAGAATGGCACATAAGGGAATGGCTGATAAAATAAATGAGGCTATGTTTGATACAGGAATAGTACTTGGAACTCTAACAGATACTGGCCTTCAAGTGGATAACTTTAAACATGAAATTAATGATTATAAGCAGCTTGAAAATGAAAATATAACTTTATCTAGTGGTGACAGAGTTTTAGTTGCTGTATTTGGAGCAGATTACATAATAATAGGGAAGGTGAAGGATAATGCCTAACTTATTTCCAGAAGGTAGCTTAAACGCTGCTACAGTAACAGATAATTCAAAAATAAATTATAAAGGTACTTATGCATATGATTTTGACAATGGAGATTTCATTCGTAATGCAGATGGATCTATAAAAGTATTAAATGAATTTGAAGCTTATGTTCAATGGTGCCAAAAGGCTATGCTAACTGCTAGGTATAAATATAGTGCTTATTCATCAAAGTTTGGGAAAGATATCATTGCATCAGATCTTAGTGACAGAAAAGCAATAGAGCTTGAACTTGAAAGAATAACTCAGGAAGCCTTAGTAGTTCATCCAATGACTAAAGGTGTAGATAATTTTACTTTCACTTGGGATAGGGATTCTGTTTATTATACATACTCTGTTACGAGTATCAAAGGTCAAACAAGTATGCTCTCAAGTAATGCGAAAGTGGGGTAATAGGTAATGAGTGATATAGTAATTCCAGATTATCTAAATGAAGATGCAGATACAATTCATGCACGTATGTTAGCAATAGCGCCACCAGATGTAACAACTATTGAAGGTGATATGTATTGGGATTGTACTAGACCAGACGCTGAAGAGAAATCTAGACTTGAGAAGATTCAGCTGCAGAATATTCTTAAAATGGCATTTCCTCAAAGTGCTACAGGTGTATATTTAGAATATTTAGGTGAATGCAAAAATGTATTTAAAAACGCTGCAACATATTCTACAGGAAAAATTAAAATAACTGGTACGCCAGGAACCCAAATTATAAGTAATAATACCTTATTTGGAACAGTATCAACGTCTGAAAAAGCATCAATACAATTTCAATCTTTAGAAAATGTAATTATAGATGCTAATGGAAATGCTGAGTTTAATGCCAAATGTATAACTGCAGGTACAATTGGAAATGTAGCTGCAAATACGATAACGCTTTTGATTAGTAATCTTGATGGGATTAAATCAGTTAATAATGCTGAGGCATTTTCTGGTGGTACAGACATAGAAGATGAAGAACATTATAGAGATAGAGTTATTGCAGCAGAACAGGAAGAGCAATTAAGCGGTGCAGATTCAGATTATGAAAGGTGGGCCTTAGAAGTTGATGGAGTTGGTTATGCATATCCTATTGAGGAGTGGAATGGTCCTGGAACTGTAAAAGTATTAATTTTAGATGCAAACGGTCAGCCAGCTACAGAAACACTTATGAAAGCAGTTAAGGATTATATATATCCTGATAAACTTCCAGGGAAAAATAGAGGTGGAAAAGCTCCTATAGGTGCTATTGTTACAATAGATACTGCAACAACATTAGCAATAAATATTAAGGCGAAATTCACATTTACTATTGGATTCAATTCTGATTTGATTTTTAATGATTTAAAGACTCAAATAAGCAGTTATTTAAAAAGATTAAAAATAAATGATACTGTAAAATTCAATGCTATTCAATCTATTATAGGTACTTATATTTTGACTGCAGAGGGGATTGAAGATTTTGAAAATCTTACTGTAAATGATGGAACCATTAATATACAACTTTCCGATCAAGTTGCTGTAATTGGGATGGTGAGTAATATAGAATGATAACTTCAAAAAAGGGAAAAGAAATGTATTCAAAAGTTACTCCTATATATGAAAATTCACCGATTATGCAGGCAATTTTTGAGGCTATTGGAACTGAGGCAGATGGATCAACTGATTTAGGTGATGAGGTATTAAGGCAATTACATCCACAAACGGCTGATGGCTGGGGCTTAACCCTTTGGGAGAAGAGATTAAAACTTGTAACAAATTTAAATGAAGATATTGAGAAAAGAAGACGTAAAGTTATTACTAAGCTTCAAATTAGATACCCAATAAATCCTGAAACTATGGCCTCAATATTAAAAAGTTATACTGGTGCAATTATAAATATAATTGAGAATGTTGCACCGTATACATTTCGAGTTGAATTAACAAGCCATGAAGGTTTTACAGATGATCTAGTAGATGTTTATAATACTGTAAAGAAAATCAAACCATCTCATTTATCAGTTCAATATAGTCTTGTATCAGTTAGTGAATCACCTATTTATTATCATATGGCAACATTATCAGATGAAATTATTGCTGTATATCCATGGGATATCACTAATATTCAGGCTAAAGGAACAATGGAAATAGGAATATCTCAAAGTTCTGGGGCTGAGATAATAGCAACATATCCTAAATTGTAAGGAGGAATTTAATTGGCAGTGAACTTTTATACTTTAATAACAACAACAGGAAAAGCTAAAATGGCTAATGCTGCTGCATTAGGAACAAAAGTAAATTTTAAGACCTTAAAAGTTGGAGATGGTAACGGAAATTATTATGAACCAACTGAAAATCAAACAAATCTTTTAAATACAGTTTGGCAAGGAGATATAGGTTCAATTTCTATAGATGAGAATAATTCAAATTGGATAGTTACAGAAACAACAATACCAGCGACTGATGGAGGGTTTTTCATTAGAGAAGCTGGTATTTTTGATGAAGATGGAAATCTGATTGCTATTTCAAAAATGGCAGAAACATATAAGCCGGTTGCAGCTGAAGGCAGCACTAAAAATTTAATTGTACAGATAATATTAGAAGTTAGTAACTCATCAAGTGTCACATTAAAAATTGATCCTAATGTTGTAATTGCAACTAAGAATGATATAGCAATTTTAACTAATTCTATTAATTCAATTACTACGCAATTGTCAGAGATTACGCAGAAACAAAATAAGTTTACTGAAGATGCAAATGGTAAGCTTTTATATAATGGAAACAAAGTTGGAGCTACAAAGGCTAGTGAGTTAACATTAGATCCAATATCGGGAATGTCTTCAACTAATGTACAGGCTGGAATAGCTGAGGCTTTTCAGTATGCCAATAACGGTAAAACGAGTATTGCGAATGTTGTTGGCAAAGTAACAGGGAGCAATACACATGCGCAAATAGCAAGCGAAATTCAAACAGATAAAAATACTATGGCTACCAACATTACTAGCAAAGGAATTAGTGCTAATGGGACAGAAACATTAGCAAGTTTAGCGGGCAAAGTGGGACAAATATCTGTAGCAAGTTTAGGCGGGAAAAAATTCGCTACAAACACAGCTACAATAAGTTCATCAGCTTCTACCTTTGAATATTTAACTGGTGCTACTGACACTTCAACATATATAACAGTCACTGGGTTAAGCTTCAAACCGTCAGTAATAATAATTATGGCATATGAAACCGGTGGAACTAGTAGCACATA
>JAEZKY010000234.1 GCA_023435985.1 Bacillota bacterium
GCTATATTCCATACTGGCCTATTATTTTTCATTATGCCTCAAATTTAAATATCATAAAATAATCACTAATTTTTAATTATAAATTATTAGTTCTAAAATTTCAACTGGTATAAACTTGAATATATCATAGTAAACTCTATTTTTATGTATAAAAGAAAAAATAAAATTAGTGGTAAACTTAAATCAGTGACAAATTAAGAGTGACAAGTTACAAGTTAAGGATGAAACTCCTAGAGGAATTTCTAAAATTTATTTTTTGAAAAACCCATAGGCTTTTCTACCTAAACTTGCCCCTTGTCACTTGTCACTTGTCACTATTTTGATCTTCTCTATGATTTACATTTAATAACTAATCTTATTATATATCCCCATATATATTTTTTCTATTCATATAATATTAGTCTACTAATTTATTTGCATCCATTACAAATTGATCTATTTTCTTATCATCTTGTAATTGTTTTATTACTTTATTAACTTCTGCTTGTAATTCTGGTGAATTCTTTTTCATAGCTATAGCAGAACCACCATCTGGATCATTAACTACTAATTGATCTGCAATTGCTATACCTGAATTCTTTTCAACATTAATTTTAGCTACTGGCTCTTCAGCCAAAACTGCATCTACTTTATTATTCTTTAAATCTAATACTAAATCAGTAACCTTATCTAAAGACTTAATATCTTTTGCTTCAAAATTAGCTTGTGCAATTCCTTCTTGAACGGAACCTTTTTGAACTCCAATTTTCTTTCCTTTTAAATCTTCCATCTTAGTAATTCCAGTTTCATCTCCAGATCTTACTATAAATCTATGTGTTGCTGTATAATATATATCTGAGAAATCAGCATTTTCTTTTCTTTCAGCTGTTGGAGTCATACCTGCAAATACCATGTCAACTTTATCTGATTGAAGAGCTACAAGTAACCCATCAAAAGCCATATCTTTTACTTGAAGTTTTACCCCTAAATCTTTTGCAAGTTCTTGTGCAATACTAATATCGAAACCAACAATTTGATCTTGTCCATCCACTTCCTTATGGAATTCGTATGGTGGGTAATCAGCACTTGTTCCAATTACAAGTTCTCCTTTTGCTTTTATTGCATCTAATGATGAAGTGCTAGATGCAGTACCATCTTTCTTTGTACTAGTACTTCCGCATCCTATCATACTTATTGCTATAGTAGACACAGCTAAAACCGCTGCTATTTTCTTTATTATTCCTTTTTTCATAAATAAATACCTCCAAAAATTATTTCCTTCTTTAACCGATAGCATAATTATACACAGTTTGTTATATTTATTCAATAGTTATATAGCAAAAAATTTAATTTTTATAAAATAAAATTTAATTTTCCCTATATATTATATATATTTTCATATTATTTATGTATGGTCGATAGCTTTACATATGCTTAATTTAGGGGCTTTTACTCATTTAAATTTTTTCACTAGTATACTCTTGTATTTCATTTTTAAACACTGCAACCTTCTAACAGTTTTTATAATCAGCTTGAAAATATTAGAAATTATACACAATTAGCATTACTATTATGCATATTATAACTTCAAAATCATATTTACCTTAACAAAACTGCATAAATTCTGATTAGCATTTTACAATTGACAATATACAATTTTGAGTAATACTTTTTTTCACTTGGTACTACTGAATGCATTGATATAACCTGCTTTTAAGAATACAACTTATAATATTTAGAAAAATATTATAAGATGATTGTGGCTGCACGCCTCAATCATCTTATAAATCAATATATATGTTAAAGTTATTTTTCTCCATCCATATTCACGGATTTACCTTAATAATAAACTTCTTAAATATGCTTTTATTATTTAAGCATATATAAAATAATTCTCTATACTTACTAAACTTTTGTGTACACTATACCAGAAATCAAATACATATTTGTGCAATAGGCATTTGAAATTAAGCTGATGAAAGTTCTTAATGTGAGCTTGTTCCATTTACTGCTTGTCACGGACTTGTTCCGGGAGCATGCAGAAATGGATACATGCTCACATTTAGAACTTTCCAGCGAAAATTTCATAAGTCCTATGGAATAAATATGTATTTGATTTCGGTAAGTTACCACATAAGTCTAGTTCAAAGAAGAAACTTTTTTATTTTAAATACTTAATTAAAGATAACCTGTGAAGTGCTCTCGTACATATAATGTATTTAACTAAAGACTGAACTTCCTCTTCTTCTACTACTATTACTCCGTCAAATTCTAATCCCTTTGCTAAATAAGCTGGTATAAGTACTTTTCCACCTTTATAAAGGATATCCTCATTATCTAGGTTTTGTAACTGTACTCTTTCTTTAATTAAACCTGCAAATTTATTTAATTCTTTTTTCCCTTTAAAGATTACTGCTATATTTTCATATCCTTCTTCTTCATAGTCTTCTATTATCGAAGCAATCGTATTTATAAACTCATCATCATTTGAAACTTCTTCTTCAATAACAGGCTCTCCTTTTCTAACTAAAGGTACAATTTTATCTTCAGCTAAGAATCTATTTGAATACTCCATTATTTCCTGAGTTGATCTGTAACTCTTATTCAAATCATAATTTTTGATTTCAACGTTAGAATCTTTAAAGACCTCATTTAAATGAAGCATTGCGACATCTCCATCAGTGCTTATTAACCTTTGGTTTGAATCACCAACTATTGTATAACTCTTACATCCTGTTATTTCTTTAATTATTTCAAATTGTATAAAGCTGTAATCTTGGGCCTCATCAATTACTATATGCTTTATCTCTTCATTTACCTTTAATCCTGTTAGTTTAACCATCAAATATAAAATCCCTGCTAAATCCATGTATCCTAATTTATCTTGATTTTCTTCTGATACGCCAGTAACTACAGCTTCTAAGTCTTTTTCAGCTTCTCTAATATTTACTATTTTCTTATAAATATTCATAACTGTTTCATAGTTAATCCAAGAATCTAACTCGTCACGTGATTTCATGACCTCTCTTATGATTTCTCTTATTTTAATTTTCTTTAAATACTCTAAGTGATTTTTTTCGTTCTTTAATTCCTCTTCAGATAAACTACTTATCTTTTCTTTAAACTCTGCATTCAGTTTATAAAATTCTTCATCTCTTTTATCCTTAATTTTTGATGTAAGTATTCTCTTTATCTTTTCACTTCTTCTAAATAAAGGCATATCCTTATAATACACATTAAATAATTCTCTTATTTCTTCAATTGAAACAATTTCTTTTCCTTTGAAATTAACTGCTTTTATTTTAAAATATTTTTCATTTAAAATTTCTATGCCTGAGTTTAATAAATCCACAAATTCTTTAGAACTTTTATACTTATATTCCTCTAAAGCTGCTTCATTTCCATTCATGGCATCTTCAATATAGCTTCCAAAACTCTTTATATCCTCAGATCTTAACCCAATTTCTTTTAATGCAAAATTTTCAAAGGTACTTTGTTTTATGTTGCTCTCACCAAGTGTTGGCAGAACTTGAGCTATATAATCCATAAAGATATCATTAGGTCCAAAAATTAATACCTTATCTCCAAACTGCTTTCTAAAATTATAAAGTAAATACGAAATTCTATGAAGTGCAATTGTTGTCTTTCCAGATCCAGCAACCCCATTTACTACAATTACCTTATTCCTATCTTCTCTTATAATCTCATCCTGCTCTTTTTGAATAGTCATAACTATATCTTTAAGTTTGTCAGAGGAGTTTTCAGTTAAAACCATTTGAAGTATTTCATCTTTAACATCTATAGCAGAATCAAATATTCCTTTTAATTCTCCTTTTTTAATTATAAGCTGTTTTCTTGATAATATATCAACATCTATTTCTCCTGATGGTGGATTATAGCTTGCTTTTCCAAGAGTTCCCTTATAAAATAGTGCTGCAATAGGTGCTCTCCAATCAACTATTAATGGTTCGAAGCTCTTCTCTAGAGTCAAACCATATCTGCCCACATAAATTTCTTCTGGTATATCCTCATCTTCTTTAAAGGTAACTTTTCCAAAGTAAGGCACTTCTTTAAGCTTAGTAAACTCCATAAGCCTTTTATCAATTGTCTTATAAGCTTCTTCTTTAACATAGTTTTCATGGTCAAAGTAATCTATAATTTGATCTTCATCATCCTTGTACTCTTCAACATATTTTTTTCTAGCTTCGAGGATGTAATTTGTAACACTTTTCCTCTTTTCCAAATAATTTAATATTTCCTTATTTAATATATCTAAAATTTCATTTAGTTTATCTTCTTCTCTTAAAAAATCTACTTCTTTATTCATTATTAACACCCCGCCTTTAATTCAGTTTACAGTTCACACTTTACAGTTAAATTTACAGTTCATACCCTTTAGGGTACCCTGTGGGGAATTTACAGTTAAGTTTGTAATTTATAGTTACACGCTTACAGTTAAAATTCGCAAGTAATGATGAATATAACTTGCTTAACTTTACAGTACTAGCTTGAAACTTATAATTTTTCTACACAAATTTATAATTAGAAATTATATTATACCTTGTCAAAGGTTAATTGTACATTGTAATTCGTAATTGATGAGTCTAAAATGCACAATGTGTGGTTAAAAACTAGGTTTAGTTTTACCCTCCATTGTGCATTAAATTTTAATTTAAATATTTTTAAAATTCATCTGTTTTATTATTATCTGCTTCATCAGCTTCTTTTATAATTGAATTTATAGATTCTTTATTATCCTCTGTAATTCTATCTTCTGATATAGTTGCTTCTTCTTTAATTTCTGAAGCAGCTTCAGGTTTTTCTTCATCCTTTTTAGCACTATCATCAATAATAACATCTAAAGAATGTTTTTTAGCTCTTCTTTCTTCTAGTTCTTTAACTTTCTTTTCATGCTCTGACTTTTCTCTTTCTCTCTCTTCCTTCATTTCAGGATACTTTTCATATACTAAATCAAAGAATTCTTCTCCAAATATTGTTTCTTTTTCTAAAAGTACTTCTGAAATTTTATCTAATAAATCTCTATTATCTCTAAGAATTTGTCTAGCATTTTTATGTGAATCTCTTATTATTCTAAGTGTTTCTTCATCTAAAACAGTTGAAGTCTCTTCACTACAATTTCTAACGGCTCTGCCATCTAGATATCTATTTTGTACTGATTCCAAAGCCATCATATCAAATCTATCAGACATACCATAGATTGAAACCATGCTTCTTGCCTGTGCTGTAGCTCTTTCTATATCATTTGAAGCTCCAGTAGAAACAAGGTCAAATACTTCTTCTTCAGCAGATCTGCCACCTAGCATTACGGTTATCTGATTAATTAACTCTTCCTTAGAAGTTAGGTACTTTTCTTCTTCTGGCAATTGCATAGTATAACCTAATGCACCCATAGTTCTAGGCACTATTGTTATTTTATGTACTGGATCTGCTCCTTTAAGCATTGCTGCAACAAGTGCATGCCCTACTTCGTGGAAGGCTACTACTTCTCTTTCCTTTGGTGATAAAATTCTATCCTTCTTTTCTTTACCTGCTATTATAACTTCAACTGCTTCTCTTAAGTCTTCTTGAAGAACAGTTTTTCTTCTCCTTCTTACGGCTCTTAAGGCACCTTCATTAATGATGTTTGCGAGATCAGCTCCTACAGCACCTGGAGTACTTTTTGCAATTTCTTTTAAATCAACATCACTACCTAAAATTACATCTTTAGCATGAACCTGAAGTATTGCTTCTCTTCCTTTAAAATCTGGTCTGTCTACAATGACTCTTCTATCAAATCTACCTGGTCTTAATAACGCTTTATCAAGTATTTCAGGTCTATTTGTAGCTCCTAATAGAACAACACCTTTAGATGAATCAAATCCATCCATTTCAGAAAGCAATTGGTTTAAAGTCTGTTCTCTTTCATCATTACTCTGCATTTGATTGTCTCTGCTTTTACCAATTGCATCAATTTCATCTATAAATATGATACATGGTGCTTTTGCTACTGCATCTTTAAATAGTTCTCTAACTCTTGAAGCTCCAACTCCAACAAACATTTCAACAAAGCTTGAACCTGAAAGCGAGAAAAATGGTACTCTAGCTTCTCCTGCCACAGCTTTAGCAATAAGAGTCTTACCTGTTCCCGGAGGTCCTACAAGTAAAACACCCTTAGGTAGTTTTGCTCCAATTTCAGTATACTTAGCTGGCGCATTTAAGAAATCTATAACCTCTTTTAAAGATTCCTTTGCTTCTTCCTGTCCAGCTACATCATCAAAGGTTACCTTTATTTCACTTTCCATGTAAACCTTGGCGTTATTCTTACCGATGCCCATGACACCGCCTCCGCCGCCTCCCATTTTAGAAAATAGGAATCTCCACATAAAGAATATAAGTACCATTGGTAATATCCAAGAAATTGCAATATTCATAATAGGACTTTCTTTAGGGTTTTTACCTGTAAAATCAACCCCTGCTGCATTTAACTTATCTATTAATGTCTGATCACCTACATTTGCTGTATATAAAGTTTTATTTTTATATTCGGTATTATCTTCACTTGGTGTTATTATTAAATTCTCATTAGTTATGATAACTTTAGAAATTTCTTTATCATCAAGCATTCTTAGGAATTCATTATAATCAACTTCTTTATTGGTAGCCTCATCTCTTGCATAGTTAAATGCCATTAAAAATGCAAAAGCTATTAAAAAATACGTAATTGCTATAGTAAACGAATTTTTATTATTCTTCTTTTTGCTGTTTTTATTATTATCTTGCATCTAATCACCTTTCCTTACGTTACTTTTTTTCAAATTATAGCAATATTTATCGATTAGATCACTCTTTCCACATCCCCTGCATAATTTCATCTATCTCTTTTTTTCGGTTCAGTGTGAAACTTTTATCTATTTCAAAATATTCATCCTTATTTATTAAAATATCTCCTTCTTCAAAATCCCCTTTAATATTATTAACAGATATCTTATACATATCTCCATTTTCTTTCTCAACAATTGCAAAATTCTCTTCTATTCTATCTATTATATACCTTTCATTCATTTAACATCCTCTTTTCATAGATATAAATTAATTCCAAGATTAATTAAATGCCTCTTAGTGTAATGTCCCGAAATCTTGAAAAGGATAAAATTTGATCCTAGCTCTTCCCTGTATATCTGACGCGTCTATATATGGATTAATCCATTTTCTAGCATCATATGAATTCCTTCTATTATCACCTAAGAAGAAAAATTTACCTTTAGGTACATCATAGACACCATTAAAATCTTCATTATTCTTAACATAATCTTCCTTAATATCTTCACCATTTACATTAACAATACCATTATGTATTACAATATGATCACCAGGAAGCCCTATAGCTCTTTTTATAAGTGTTTCACTAAGCTCATCTGAGTAAAAAACAATTATATCTCCACGGTTAATTTTGTTAGTATCATAAATTCTAGTTACCATTAATTTATCACCAACATTTAAAGTTGGAACCATAGATTCACTTGGTATATAAACATTATACACTAAAAACTTATTTATTAAGACTGCTATCCCTATAGCAGCTATGATTGGAATTATCCATTCCCTAAAAAATCCACCTTTTGATAAAAAAGCTCCTATAAAACTTTTTTTAGATACTGTTTCTTCTTTTTTACCATCATTTGTTTCTTCTACGCTGATAGTAGTTTCTAGTCCGTTTGAACTTATATCTTTTGATTCCATAATATCATCATTTTCTCTCATTAACGTTCTCCCTTAAAATTGCTTTGCTTAATCTATATTTTAATTATATCACTTGAATACTTCAAAGTCTTTTATTGGATAATATCTCATTACAGCCTTTGCCTCTATATACGATGAGTCAACATAAGGGTTTTTCCAATGTCTTGAGTCATCAGAATTAGCCCTATTATCACCTAAAAAGAAATACTTACCTTCAGGAACATCATAAACACCACTAATATATTCATTGTTTTTTACATAATCCTCTTCAAGCTTTTCTCCATTTCTAAAGACAATACCATTTTTAATTTCTATTTTATCTCCAGGAAGCCCTATTAATCTTTTTATTAAAATATCTCCTGGAAATTCATCATTTTTAAATAATACAATATCTCCCTCTTTTAAATTTTGCGGATTATATACTCTTTCCACAATTAATCTATCTTTAATTTGCAAAGTAGGAATCATAGATCCACTAGTAATCCAAACACCATATCCTACAAACTTCCAAATCAAAACTGCTACAGAAGCAACAATTGCTATGTCTATTATCCATTCTTTTATTATTGACTTTTTTTTAGTTTTTCTATCACTTAAAACTTCATTTTCTTTGTTTTCTGCCACAGCATTTCCTCCAATATAATTGACAATATATGATTGACAATTATCAATTGTCAACTTGGGATGATTATTCCTTCGAAATATCTTTAATATTTTTCAAAAAATCTTCTAAGATTTTCATCCTTCATTGTTAATTGTGCATTGTTAACTATCAATTGTCAATTGCAATATATAGTTTTAGTATACCATATTTTATTCTTAAAAATATTTACAAGTTGTTAATTTTTAAACAATTTGTTCATATTATATTATTGCACTAATTACTTAGCAAAAAACATATTTTTATCATTTCTTTTTTTATAAATTATTAAAATAAAAATATGCACCAATATTTAAAATTGATGCATACCTATTAATTTTTTTAAAACTTATACTCTTTTTTCTAGTAAAGTTTACTATTCGACATCATTTCTTAGTAAATCTTCATAAGATTCTCTTCTACAGATAAGCCTTGCCGAATTGTCTTTAACCATAACAACTGCTGGTCTTGGTATTTTATTATAATTGCTTGACATAGAATAACCATAAGCTCCTGTAGTCATAATAGCCAAAATATCGCCGCTTTCAACTGGTGGAAGCTTAACATTTTCTAATAATATATCTCCAGATTCACAGCATTTCCCCGATATAGTTACAGTTTCATCTGCAGTATCTTCAATTCTATTTGCAACAATGCACTCATATTTAGCATTATAAAGAGCCGGTCTTATATTATCAGTCATGCCCCCATCTACTGAAACATATTTTCTAACACTTGGAATTTCCTTAATTGAACCTACAGTGTACAAAGTGAGACCTGCATTCGCTACAATACTTCTCCCCGGTTCTATTGTAAGAGTTGGTCTTTCCTGTCCAGTTCTTGCACAAACTTCTTCGACTTTATTAATTATTACACTGCAATATTCTTCTGTGGTCTTTGGTTTATCTTCTTCTGTATAGTATATACCGAAGCCTCCGCCAAAATCTACTTCTTTTATTAGATATCCAAGGTCTTCTTTAGTTTTTCTTACAAGTTCTAACATTATTTCTACAGCATCTTCATATGGTTCTAGTTCAAAAATTTGTGAACCAATATGACAGTGTATACCTGTAAGATTTATGTGCTTTAGGCTTATTGCTTTTTTTATTGCATCTTCTATAACAGTTCCAACTGGTGCAAAGCCGAATTTAGAATCGATTTGTCCTGTCTTTATATAATCATGAGTATGAGCTTCAATTCCTGGTGTTATTCTAAGATAAATATTCTGTATTTTATTACATTCCTTAGCTGTATCATTTAGCGCTTCCATTTCATAATAATTATCAACAACAAAATTTCCTACGCCTAATTTAACACCAAGTTCAATCTCGCCTAAAGTCTTATTATTCCCATGAAACATCACTCTTTCAAGTGGAAATCCTGCCTTATATGCGGTATATAATTCTCCCCCAGAAACCACATCTAAACTCATATTTTCTTCTTTTAACAATTTGCACATTTGAACTGTTAGAAATGCTTTGCCGGCAAAGGCCACTCTGTTGTTATTTTCTTCGCATTTAAAATATCTTCTATAATCTTTGCAGTATTCTCTTATTAAAGATTCATCAAATACATATAGTGGACTTCCATACTCTTTTACTAAATCCTTAGCAAAAACGCCTCCAATTGCTAACTGATTATCTTGTACCTTCATTGTTCCAAATAATTTCATTTGATTGCCCCCCAAAATTTAAAAATTACTTATTTTGATTTCATCTCTATGTTGAAAAGGAATATACAATTGTTAGTGCATTATCAAAAAAATAATAAATCAATACTATTGTATATTGAGACTTGCTATTTTCTTTCATGTGACTAACATAATGATAACTAATGTAAAAATACAGACCTTAATCGATATTATTCCATTAACAGAACCAATCAACTTAATTAACTTTATTTTGATTTAGGCATATGAAATAAATAACAGGTCAAAGATGCAATGTATATTTTTCGTCAGGCAAGGAAGTATGATTACCTCATAGCGGGCCTATTGTAACCATACTGACGAAGCATGACACAAAATAGACTAGCATACTGACTTGTTATTTTTTGAATACGCCTTGCTCTTATTAAAAAACAAACGTCACAGAATATGTCTGTGACGAGTGGTAGATTATATTATTGCTCCGTGCAATATTTTTCATTAATTATCAATTTATTATACAAATAGATTTTAAATTTATTTTTATAAAATCTTCATCATTTCTTCTTAAATTGTTAATTGCCAACCTTTATTATTGTTGACTGAAAAAAGCACCTTGTAGCTCAACACTTTTCGTGACAGTTACTCACATATTTTATGAGCACCCAGAAATAAATATCTGCAATAAATTATTTCTTCGGCCATAATACCTTTCAGTATAAATCACAGTCTGCAAACTCCTTATACTTACTCTTTATTACGGCGCCTCTACCCCAGGTCATATTATTATATTAATTTCATTTAACATTCTTAAATCTATATTACTATAGCTTTTTTATCATAGTACCATAATATTAAACTATAACAAATATGATACCATAAATTCTTTTTAAAGCAACTATTTTTTTATTCTTTAGAAAATTATATTAAAATAAAATCTGCTGATAACTTTTATAATAGGCCATCTTACTAAAGTTAAATGGTATAAAAAGAATTATTTTTACCTGCAAAACTTAACTTTATTCTTTTCTGTATTCATCCATAAGATCACCCATAATGCTTGCTGAAGTTGGTGGTGTATAAGTGATAGCATTAGCTCCAGCTTGAATTGTTTCACTTATTGATTCATCCGTAGGTCCACCAGTAGCTATTATCGGAAATTCCGGAAATCTGTTTCTAATATTTCTAACGATACTTGCTGTTTTCCTTCCCCCTGAGACATTTAATATAGTTGCACCAGCTTCAATGCGTTTAGCGATATCTTCATCTTCTGAAATCACAGTTACTATAACTGGTATATCTATAGTCGCTCTAATTTTGCTTACAATCTCATTACTTGTAGGTGCATTTACTACTACTCCCATAGCTCCTTTAAACTCCGCATCCATAGCCAAATTTACAACTCTCTTCCCTTGAGTTATTCCTCCACCAACACCACAAAATACTGGAACATCTGCTGCCATTACAAGAGCTTGTGTTATTAGTGGCTGCGGTGTAAATGGATATACTGCAATAATTGCATCTGCATTAGTGTTCCTTATTAAGGCAACATCCGTACTAAAAAGTAATGATTTTATCCTTTTCCCAAAAATCTTAATTCCTCCACAATTTCTTATAACTGAAGGAACTTCTATTACATGATTTCTAAGAGTGCCCTTTATTTGCGGAACAAATTTATTTTCTTTATTATTTGCCATAATTTCTCCCCTCCCCGTGAATTATTTATCAAATTTCTATAATTATATTTCACTATATAATAATTTTTTTCAATTATGCATACTTTTATGTTTCAAAATCAAATTTATTAGAATTAATACGCTAAAATATATCTTTTTTATCACCACCTTTAAATTTTTATCCACTTTTTTATCCACATTATCCACAGATTTTTTCCACAAATATGTGGATATTGTTTATAACTATAATATTATAAATTCTTCTGATGTTAATTTGCCATAAAAACTTTTTTACAAATTAATATACATATATTCAAATATCATCATTTTTCATTAAAAGCTTCAGGTTGAGTGACATAAGCTTTAATTCCAATTTATAGTTTCACATAAGTTATCCACAGATGTCGTATAATTATCAACACTACGAACAACCCTTGTAGACTACTAACTTAAGCAGGACTTTTTGTTATATAAATGTACAGTTTATCCACAATATTATTCACAAATTATACTACCTGTGTCCAAAATTACGAATTTAATTTGTCGCAAATATTTTAAATATTCCCACATATTATAGAATATTATAGAGGAACTTAAAAATTTCTTAATTCTTTGTTAAATTCTTAGATTAATACCTTAATTAAATATTAAACTCCTTGTGAATGTATTGCCCTTATACCTATTCCTATCATATACTTTTAATCAGGAACCATGTCCTTTAAATAGAAATTCAAATCTATTAATAATACTCATTAAAAATTTACTAGGATGGCATAAGTGATGAAACATCATTTTTATATTTTCCCAAAAATAAAGGAGGTTTACTTTAGTGACACAAAACGAATTTTTTAACATTCTAATGGATGGTCTAAAGGATATACCCGAAAAAAATTTACAAGACATCATTTTTTACTATGATAATATTTTCACCCTTGGATTAGCTGCTGGAAAAACAGAAAATGAAATAATTAATGAATTAGGTGACCCTAATTTAATAGTTCACAAATATAGAAATGAAGATTTAACTCTTACTACTACAAATTGTACTACAGATAATATCAATATAAAAGAATCCAATGTCGATAATCCGACTTTTGCCCAAAACAAAAATATAGATGCATACAATAAATCTAATGATTTTAAAACCAATACTGGTTTTACTACTTCTGATACTGAAGTCAGAACCAAAGATAATAGCAAATCAAATGATTATAATAGCAGTTTTAATTATAATCAAAATTCAAGTACTTTCGCAAATAATTTTTCAAATCAAAATCACAATACTAAAATATCACATTTTAACGTAAATACTATATTAAAAATTTGCATTGCATTTTTAGCTTTAATAATGCTCTTTCCAGTCATAACTGGAGTCATTGGCTGTATTATTGGACTTTTTGGCGCAGCTATAGGAATTTTTGCTGCGAGCATAGGAGTGTTGATCGGTGGAACTTTTACTACTATTGTTGGGTTTCCTAATTTACCTGCATTTGTTACTAATTTTCCATACCCAGTAATAGTACTTTTTTCTCTAGGATCAATTTCAGTATCAATATTATTGATACTTCTATTTTATTACCTTTGCAAGTTTTTTGTAAAGATAATAATCAAAATTTATAATTCACTTAAGAACAAAGGAGGTGCATTCTGATGAAAAAAACATTAATACCTTTTAAAATAAAAATATTTATGCTTGTATTATTGCTATTATCTATAATATTCTACGCATCTGGATGCATCGTTCTAGCTCATAGTGGATATAAACTTTCTGATTATGCAGATGAGCTTCATATAAATCCTAAAGATTTTAAATATAACTTTAGTCTTAATAAATTTAATTTTGATTTTAACACTTCTTCCACATCAAAAGATTACACTATTAATGATAACATTAACGAAATTGACTTTAATTTAAATTCTCAAGATGTTAAAGTGATTAATTATGATGGTGATACTTTAAATATTCAAATAAAGAGTCATAGCACTATATCTAATGAATTATATGAAACTGAAGGCAATAATAAATTGATTCTTGATGCTAGATATTATACACCAAGCGATTCTACTATTTTAATAAATGTACCTAAAAAGTTTCAAGATAAAGGTACATTGAAAATTGTTACAAGCAGTGGTGATATAAATGTTTCTAATTTATCTTTAGGAACCTTAAATATTTCTTCCGCCAGTGGCAGCATAAACGCCTCCAATTTAAATTTAACTTATTTAAATCTTAATACTTCCAGTGGCGATATAGATTTTAATAATATAAAGACTTCATCAGAAACTAGATTGACTTCCTCTTCTGGAGATATTAACGGAAATGGTAATCTTGGAATAATAAATGGTAACACCTCTTCTGGAGATATTAATTTACAACTTATAAATTCTTTAAACAATATGTCTCTAAGTACTCATTCAGGTTCCGTTATCTTATCAATGCCTAAGGGCTTTGGATACAAAATAAATTATGAAACAGTTTCTGGAGACTTAAGCTCTCCAAATAATCAACTAACTTATGGAGATGAAAGTTCTCTAATAAATATTAACACAGTAAGCGGAGATCTTAATATCAAATAAGAGTATATAGATAAACAAATCAAAAATTTGATTTATTACTTGTGGATTAAGCAAGAATAAGCTTGAAAATAGTGATGAATTTCAGCAGACAGAATTTTTATCTGCTATAATGGTATTATTAAATTATTCTAAAAACTCAAATTAGGATCTCAAGGCACATGAAAATAAATAACAATCCAAAAGCCGCGTATGCTGTCAGATGGACTTGTTATTTATTTGATTGTACCTAATATAAATATGTTCCTACAAAAGAGTTTAGAATAAATAAATTTAGGAGGCTAGTTTACATATGGAAAAGATTTATTATGATAATAGATATCTTAAGGAGTTTACTGCTGAAATTGTTGATATAAAAGAAGTTGATGGTAAATTTCATGTTGTTTTAGATCAAACTGCTTTTTTCCCTGGTGGCGGCGGGCAATCTTGTGATCTTGGATCTATAGGAGAACATGAAGTTCTTGATGTTTATGAAAAAAATGAAATTGTTTATCATGTAGTTGAAAAGAAACCCATAAAAATACATAAAGTTAAATGCATAATTGATTGGGCTAGAAGATTAGACGGTATGCACCAACATTTAGGTCAGCATGTACTTTCAGGAGCTTTCTTTAATCTTTTTAATGCTAACACCTTTGCTATACATTTAGGTTCTGATATAAGTACTGTTGATATTTATGGTATTTTATCTGAAGAGCAGGTACGCCAGGCTGAAAAGCTTGCAAACAAAATAATAGGGGATGCTTTAACTGTTGAATCTTTTATTCCTACTAAAAGTGAACTAAAAAAGTTAAGCTTAAGACGTGCCCTTCCAAATACTGAAGAAGATATTAGAATTGTTAAAATAGCCGATTTTGATATAAATGCCTGCTGTGGCCTTCACCCTGCATCAACTCAGGATTTAAGACTTATTAAAATAAAAAGATTTACAAAGCACAAAGAAGGAACTAGAATAGAATTTTTAACTGGGGAACGTGCTGTTTCTGATTCCTTTAAAAAAGATGAGTTCCAAAATTCTATCTGCAAATACCTAAATTGCAATGAAGATGAGGCCATAAATGGTATTAAGAACCTAAACGAAAGCCTTCGTGCAGCCAATGAAATGAATAAAAGCCTCAATGCTTTATTAGCTAAATATCAAGTCAAAGAAATCCTTGAAAATGCTGCTAAAGTAAATGATATTAGACTTATAAAACAAATATTTGATGGAGAAAACTTAAAGTATGTAAGCAATCTTACTTCAAAACTTATTGAAAGCGAGAGAACCATAGCATTAATGGCTGTAAAATCCGATGACAAAGTTAATCTGCTCTTCGCTTGCTCTAAAGATATTAGTGAAATAAAAATGAATGAGCTTTTAAAGGATTCTATATCTCTTATTGATGGTAAAGGCGGCGGAAGCCCATTCCAAGCTCAAGGTGCTGGTAAAAATAATTCGAACCTCGAAAGCGCGATGGATTACGCTTTCAATAAGATCTCACATACTTTAGGCTAAAACAGACTAGTTTTTTTGAACTTATATATTAAGTAAGAGTGGCTGTGCCACTCTTCTATTTAATAATTTTAAATTCGTAGCCTTTCTGCTTTAAATATTCTATTATTGCAGGTAAAGCTTTTGCAGTTTCTTCTTTTCCATAAGTATCATGCATTAATATTAATGCCTTTTCTCTATTCCCTATGGTTTTTATAGCTTCTTGAGTAAGCTGAGCTGCATTTTTATGTCCCCCGTCTTCTGCATCTCCTGATAATGCGTTCCAATCAATTTGATGCCAGTCTTTCTCATGCAAAGCTTCATCTACCGCCTCTGCTCCTTTTGGGTCTTTCTTACTCCAAGTCATCTGCCCTCCTGGAAATCTTATAGCTCTTGTTGAGAAATCTTGTCCCAAAACATCTTTTAAGGCTTTATCTGTTTTATTAAAATCGGACATACAATTTTCCAAGCTTATCTTTCCATTTGGAAATAAATAATTATAATCATGTGTATAAGAATGAATGCCTATTGCATTACCTTCTGCCACTTCTCTTTTAACTAGATCTTTACTAGCATCATCTTTATCCACATATTTTCCTATTAAAAAAAAGGTTGCATTTACATTTTCAGATTTAAGAATATCTAATATTTGTGGTGTCACTGTTTCTGATGGTCCATCATCAAAGGTTAGGTAAGCAACCTTTTTACCATCTGCCCCGTCTGGCGTTTGCCCGTTTACCTGCTGCTCTATATATTTCTCTAAATACGCAACATTTTCTACGTTACTATCACTTTCTTTATCTATTGAATTATCATTACTATCTTTAGCTGCGTCCTTATCTTGACTTTGTACTGAGTTATCTGTAATAGCTTGTACGCTTTGCTTATTCGTTGAAAATCTTTGTGCGACTACTAAACCTCCTGTAATAACTAATAATGCAACTACAATAAATAGTATACTCATTCTTGCTTTCTTAATATTACTTTTCCTATTTACTTTGTTCTTATAATTAAGCTTCATTTCCTTACCTCGTTATATATTTATTAATTTGTTAATTAAATTTATGATGTCCACTATTAAAATAAGGTGTTTACTCAAGCTATAACTCAAAATTAATCCATTAACATTAATATATATGCATATTATCTAGTCAACTTGTTATTTTATTTCATATGCCTTATTACATAAATGACAAGTTTACTAGATAACAAAAACTTTTTAGACTATAAAAATAAATAATAGATAAAACATACTGATTTACTATTTTCTCGATGGTGTCTTAATTCTTATACTATTTTTTTATAGTTGATGCTTAAATTGGCTATTATAAAGTTCTGTATAAATTCCACCTTTATTTACAAGCTCATCATGATTCCCTCTTTCAACAATTTTACCGCTCTTCATAACAAGTATTAAATCTGCATCTCGTATAGTTGAAAGCCTATGAGCAATTACAAAGCTTGTACGCCCCTTCATCATTGAAAGAAAAGCATTCTGTATCTTAAGTTCTGTTCTTGTATCTACGTTGCTTGTTGCTTCATCTAATATAAGCATAGGAGGATCAATCAGCATAACCCTTGCTATGGTTAGAAGCTGCTTCTGACCTTCTGAAAGATTGCCTCCTGATTCAGTTATCATTGTGTCATAGCCATCAGGAAGTCTCTTTATGAAGCTATGGATATACGCTGCCTTAGCAGCATTTTCAACTTCCTCTAAAGTGGAAGTTGGTTTGCCATAAGCTATATTTTCTCTTATAGTTCCTTCAAAAAGCCAGGTATCCTGAAGTACCATACCAAATTGACTTCTAAGACTGTCTCTTGTAAAACTATTTATTTCTCTGCCATCTACGGTGATTTTTCCTTTATTCAATTCATAAAATCTCATAAGAAGATTTACCATAGTAGTTTTTCCTGCGCCAGTAGGACCTACAATAGCCACAGTACTTCCTCTTTTTATATCAACACTAAAATCATCTATAAGGGGCACTTTTTCATCGTAAGCAAAGGATACATTTTCAAACTTAACATTTCCCTCACTAGTTTTTATATTTTCAGCTTCTTTAGAATCTGCTTTTTCTGGTATTTCATCTAAAATGGAAAATACCCTTTCACAAGAAGCAAGTGCAGCTTGAAGCTGAGTAGCCACACTGGTTATATTATTTATAGGCTGTGAGAATTGTGTTGAGTAAGTTAAAAAGCTCGAAATTACACCAACACTTAATCCACTTAAAACAGAAAGTACTCCTCCGATTAAACCAATTAAAATATATGTAATATTATTTACAAAACGTGTCGCTGGATTTGTAAGAGAGGAATAAAACTGAGCTAGCTGTCCACATTTATAAAGTCTTTTATTAATTCCAGAGAAATTCTCCTCTGATCTCTCCTCGTATCCAAAAAGTCTTACTACCTTTTGGTTCCCTACTATCTCTTCTGTATATCCATTTAATTCTCCAAGAGTTTTTTGCTGTTCCTTAAACATTTTATTAGACCTTCTTGTAATAAAAGAAGCAATAATAAAACATGGCGGAGTCATTAACACTATTACAACTGTTAATTTAAAGCTTAAACTTATCATTAAAATAATTGAACTTACTATTGTTATTATTCCTGGATAAAATTGAGTTATTCCTTGAAATAATCCATCTGAAATATTATCCATATCATTTGTCAGCCTGCTTATAATATCTCCATGAGGATTTTTATCAAAATACTTTAAAGGCAGACTGCTTATTTTATCTAAAGCCTTATTTCTAAGGTCTTTTACAGTATTATAAGCTACTATATTAGCAACTGCGGTGAACAGCCAAGTAAATATTGCACTTATTACATAAATTACGCCAAGGACTATAATCGTATTAATTAAACCATCAAAATCAACTCTTCCTTTAGCAATTATTTTATCAATGGCCTTTCCAACTATTAATGGCATAAAAGCAATGAGCACATTACTTATAAGAGCAAATATTAGAGCTATAAACATATAACCTTTATATTTTGAAACATAACTTAATAATCTAGAAAATGTACTTTTTTTCATTTACATAGCCTCCTTTGTAATTTGAGAGCTACATATTTCCTTATAAACATCTGACGCTTTAAGTAATTCTTCATGATTCCCTACTCCTGCGAGTTTTCCATCATCTAATACAATTATTAAATCTGCATCTTTTATTGTGCTTATTCTTTGAGTAACCATAATTACAGTTGTCCCATTAGAATTTTCCTTAAGAGCTTTTCTAAGAGCTGCATCTGTAGCATAATCAAGAGCACTTAAGCTATCATCCATAATTAATATTTCTGGTTTTTTTACTAAAGCCCTTGCTATAGTAAGTCTTTGTTTCTGCCCTCCAGAAAAATTCACTCCTCCTTGAGAAATATAGGTATCATACTTTTCAGGCATTTTTTCTATAAAATCTTTCGCCATTCCAATTTCAGCTGCTTTTTTTACTTCATCCATTGTGGCATTTTGAGCTCCCCATTTTATGTTGTCTGATACACTACCTGAAAATAAAATAGCCTTCTGAGGTACAAAACCTATATTATTGTCAAGCTCATTTTTCTTATAATCTTTCACACTAATTCCGTTTATTAATATGTCACCTTTGCTTGTATCATATAATCTAGGAATTAAATTAACCAAGGTAGTTTTTCCTGAACCTGTACCTCCTATAATTCCAACCATCTGTCCTCTTTTTATTTCAAAGGTTATATCACTTACAGCATCCTCTTTAGAACCTTTATAAGAAAAGGATACTTTGTCAAACTTAAGTATTGGAATCGTATCATCACATTCTTTATTGAAACTTTTATTTCCATTATACTTAATGCTTGTTTCTGTATTAAACACTTCATTTACACGTGCTGCACTAGCTGCTGCTTTGGTAAAGGTAATTATAAGAGAGGCAAGTACTATAAGTGCTGATAAAACCATGTTTATATAGTTTATATAAGCAATGACTTTTCCTGTGGTCATCGCTCCTGAATCTACTCTTATTCCTCCAAACCAAATTACTGCCATAAGTGCAAAATTCATTATTATACTTGTAACAGGATTCATTAGGGCAGATATTTTTCCAACCTTGATTGCAGTACCTGCAAGTTCTTCATTTGATTCTTTAAACCTTATTCTTTCACCTTCTACTCTTGAAAAGGCTCTTATAACTCTTACTCCAGATAAATTTTCTCTTAATATAAGCGCTAATTTATCAAGTCTTTTTTGAACTACTTTATAAAGTGGAAGTGATTTACTCATAATAAGATATATTGCAAAAACAAAAAATGGAATTGATAAATACATTATTAAGGATAATTTAACATCAAGTAACATTGCCATTATAATTCCACCAATACAAAGAAATGGTACTCTTATGGCAAGTCTTATGAACATTGCAAGACCTAATTGAAGTTGATTTACATCATTGGTTACACGATTAATAAGAGATGATGTTCCAAAATCATCAATTTCATTATAAGAAAATGTACCTATTTTTTTAAATATAGCATTTCTAAGAGCAGTCCCAAATCCCTGTGCAGCAATAGATGCGAAATATTGACAGGTAAAAGATGATAATACTCCGCAGACCGCCATTAAAAGCATTATAAGTCCTATTTTAATTATGTAATTAATATCCTTAGTTCCTATGCCTTTATCTGTTATAAGCACCATTATTGTAGGTATTGATATTTCAAAAGCAGCCTCCAGCAACTTAAATATAGGTCCTAGTATAACTTGTTTTTTATACGGCTTTATGAATTTTAATAAGTTATTCAAAATTTATCCCCCAATCTTCGATATATAGATATTCAACTTTAGAATTAAACTTATGTAGTAGCTTATCGAAACCACATACAAAAGTTTAACTTAAGCGGATAATTATTATATATATAAGTAAAATTTATAATTTGTTTATCCATATATTGAATATTACTCAAATTTACTTTATCATTATATCAAAAGCAAACGCATATAAAAAATACATAATATATATGGTTACCATACAATTTTTATATGGAAAGAAGTGAAAAAAATAGATATTAAACAATTAAAGTATTTTTATACAATTGCAGAAGAAGGACAAATAACAAATGCTGCAAAAAGGCTTCATATTGCCCAACCTCCATTAAGTTATCAACTGAAAAATCTTGAAAGTGAACTAGGAGTACAACTAGTTGAAAGAGGCAGCCGTAATATAAAACTGACAGATGCAGGCCTTATACTTTATAAACGAGCTAAACAAATATTATCCCTGACAAAATCCACTGAAGATGAATTAAAGGATTTTAAACATGGGGTAAACGGAACCTTATCCATAGGAACTATCTCCTCCTCTGGAGCTTCACTTTTAGACAGTAGAATGCGTATATTTCACGAAAAATATCCCTTCATAAATTTTGAAATTCATGAAGGGAATACTTACGAACTCTTAGAAGCATTAAATAATGGCATAATTGAAATTGCAATAGTAAGAACTCCTTTTAATGCTTCTGGAATAAACTCAATTTTTCTTCCAAAAGAGCCTATGGTTGCAACAATGGTAAAGGAGCTTAATTGGACAGATAATAATGTTATTGCTATTACAGAATTAAATAATAAACCATTAATCTTCTATAGGAGATTTGAAGGTCTAATATTCAAGGTATGTCAAGCTTCTAATTTTGAACCTGTTGTATTTTGCAAAAATGATGACGCAAGAACCTCTTTGCTTTGGGCAAATGCTGGACTTGGGATTGCTATTGTCCCAAAATCCTCAATAAAATTAATAGGTTCTTCAAACTTAATTTTTAAAGAAATTGATAATGCAGAACTATCAACTCAAATAGCTATAATCTGGTCTAAAACAGGTTATCTTTCTTCTGCTGGAAAAAACTTTTTAGATCTATTTAAAGCTTAATTATATATCCAGCTATTCCTTTAATTATATAGCCTAATTACAAGCTGACTGTACTGGTAAGAATTTATTTGAATTAAAGAAAACAGCCTAATTATAATTTTAAAAATATAACATATTGAAATAAGATAATAAGGAGCTATCGATAACGGATTCTAATCCGTTATCGATAGCTCCTTTCTACATTATTAATCTTATTATATTGTTTCAACACATTATATTTTAAAGCCTTCAATCAATTCATTTAGATTTTGTGCTAGTACTGCTTGACTTTCAGCGGTAGCTGCAACTTGTTCCATACTTGCTGTAGTCTTTGCTATATTATCTAATATAACTGTTGAATTTCTTGTTGATTTTTCTGAGTTTACTGCCATAACTTCAATAATAGAATTTATTTCTTCAATTGAAGCATTTAACTCCTCAGACATTGCAGCGATATCCTCAGATATCTTACTTATTTCCTCTGCATTATTATAATAATATTCTCCTGATTTTATAAATTCATTAAAGTGCTTTATTACATCTAAATTTATAAAGTTAAGCACTTCATTACTATTATCTGAAAGTTTCTTAAATGCCTCTTGTACCTTTTTAACGGTTTCTTGAATTGATGTAGCTGAACCTGATGATTCTTCTGCTAGTTTTCTAACTTCTTCAGAAACCACTGCAAAGCCTCTTCCTTGCTCTCCCGCTCTAGCAGCTTCTATAGCTGCATTTAATGCTAATAAATTTGTTTGTTCTGCAATAGCTGATATAGCTTCAACCATGTCTGAAACTTCCTTTACAACTTCACCAGCCTTAATTGCTTCTAAGATTTTCTTCTCCTTTTCTTCGTAAATATTCTCTGTATTTGTCAATGCTGTATTTGTCTCATTTTTTAAATCTAATGATTTTTCCTTAAAGTCTATTGAAATCCCACTTCCATCTGTTGACTTTGTAGACAACTGATTTACACTTGAATTTATTTCTTTCATGAAGTCATTCACTTTACTAGCAGATTTACTTGAATCATTCATACTGCTGACAATTTCCTTAGTTGAATTATTCATATCTATAAAACTATTGTTAACTTCCTCAGTTAATGCAGATAATTCCTCTGTTGATGCACTTAAATCCATGGTCTTTTGACTTATATTCTTAATTAATTCTTTAACATTATTCTGTGCAGAATTCAACGCTTCTGCTGTCTGCCCAAATTCGTCTTTCCCATTTATGATTATATCCTCTGAGAAATCATACTTTGCTAGCCTTTGTGCCAATTCCTTTATATTAGTCAAAGGTTTTGCAAGCTGTACTGATACCCTGATTGCTATTACTATTGCTATCAAAAGCAATACTCCAATTGATATAACCATTGCAACAACAGCATTTATTAAGTTCTTATTCAATTCTTGAGTCTTTGCTTCCACTTGCTTGTCTATATCATCTACATAATTACCAGTACTTACAATCCAGCCATATGGTTTAAACAGCTCAGAATACGCTCTTTTAGGAGCTACCCCCTCTTCATTAGGCTTTGCATAATAAAAATCTGTATAGCCACCCCCTTCTTTGGTTGAAATATTAATTATGTTTTGAATCAACTTGTTTCCGTTTTTATCTGTTTCATCTATTCTATTTTTTCCTTCTTGATCTGGTAGCATTGGATGTGCTATTAGCGTAGCATCCACATCATCTATCCAAAAATATCCGTCATTGTTATACCTTAAAGATTTAACAATATCTTTTGCTTCTTGCTTTGCCTGTTCTTCCGTTAATTCTCCATTAGCTTGTTTAGTATGTATTCCATTTAATAACGTAATTACATTTTCAACCTGATATTTGATTTCGGCATCATAATCATCTCTAAGCAATTTTTCATATTGCTTAATTGACGCAGAATTACTTCTGCCCAATTGGATAATGCCAATGGCCCCGACTACTACTGCTACAATCACAGCAATTAATACATTCATTAATATGACTTTCCCTTTTAAACTTCTCATAAAATCACCTTACTTCATTTATTATAATTAGTATTATTATTTAAGATGTTAAATGTTTGTAATTTCTTTAACACCTATAACTAATATCGCTGTTAGATATGTAACTTCGTATAATGTTTTAACCCTATTATCACAAATATTTCTAGTATCCTTTTTATTCTTTTTATGTAATCGTTTGTATCCCTAGCTATATTATATCATATAATGGATTAATATGTATAATTTTAGTATATTATTACACATTTTATCAAATATGTATAATAATAATGACAGTTTGTTAGAATTCTTGTTTTAAATACCTATATTATTTAAAAATTTCTATATATATATCATAACTATCCAATGGAAACTCAAATAAAAAAAGAATATTTGCTTAAATTTATAAAACAAATATTCCTTCTTGTACCTCTATTCAATATACGCTTAATTCTATTGTATATTAACTACATCATAGCCTTCTTCTTCAATTGCATTTTTTAATTCGTCATCACTATTTTCAGTTTCAACTATTGCCCACTTATTCTCAAGGCTTACTTCTACTGATGTCACTTTATCTAAATTTTCTAAACCTTCCTTTACATGAGCAACACAATGCTCACAACTCATTCCTTCAATTAATATTTTCTTTTTCATTTTTTCACCTCCTCCCCTTACTCCATTTTACAGTTGCTGCTGAAATTAAATCTTACAGCTTAACATCCATCATGCGCATTAAAAATGTTATAGTTCATAATTATTATCTAAAACTGATAACTATCAACTGTTAACTGTAAAATGCCTAAGTCGTAATGCATTTGTAAGTACTGATACTGAACTAAAACTCATTGCTGCTGCTGCTATCATTGGATTTAATAGTGGTCCTCCAAAGATATGTAGAATGCCCATAGCAACAGGGATTCCTAGTACATTGTATCCAAATGCCCAAAATAAATTTTGTTTTA
This sequence comes from Bacillota bacterium, assembly GCA_023435985.1. Classification (GTDB taxonomy): domain Bacteria; phylum Bacillota; class Clostridia; order Clostridiales; family Clostridiaceae; genus Clostridium. The sequence continues at coordinate 24,543 of JAEZKY010000234.1, forward strand.
TATTTTTAATGGTTGCTTTGCTTAATTTAATAGCAGTTATAACATCCATTAAATCGCTTTTCATAAGAACTACATCAGCAGATTCTATTGCAACGTCAGTTCCTGATCCTATTGCAATACCAACGTCTGCTTGTGCTAAGGCTGGTGCATCATTAATTCCATCTCCAACCATTGCTACCTTTACATCTCCCTGTTGAAGTTTTTTAACTTCATTTGCTTTATCTTCTGGTAATACTTCAGCTAAAACTATATCAATTCCAACTTGGCTGGCTATGGCATCTGCTGTTTTCTTATTATCGCCAGTAATCATCGCTACTTTTATTCCCATATTATGAAGAGCATTTATTGCATTTCTACTGCTTGGCTTCACAACATCTGCCACTGCAACTATTCCTTTTAGTGTTCCATCAATAGCTACATACATTGGTGTTTTTCCTTCACTTGCCAATCTATCTGAATCTTTTATTAACTGACTAAGGTCTATATTTTTTTCTATCATTAATTTTTTATTTCCGAGCAATATATGTTTTCCTTCTATTTTTACTTCTATACCATGCCCAGGAATTGCATTAAATTCTTCAATATCTTTAAGGCTTAAGCTTCTATCTTCTGCTCCTCTGACTATTGCTTCTCCTAGTGGATGCTCTGAGCCCTTTTCACTGCTTGCAGCTAAAACTAATATCTCATCTTCTGTAATATCACTTGTTATTATGTCTGTAACCACTGGCTTTCCTTCTGTTATAGTTCCGGTTTTATCAAACACTATAGTTTTTATTACATGAGTTGTTTCTAAAGCTTCTCCACCTTTTATTAGCACTCCATTTTCAGCACCTTTTCCAGTTCCAACCATTATTGCCGTTGGAGTAGCTAGACCTAATGCACATGGGCAGGCTATAACGAGTACTGCTATGAATATTGTAAGTGAAAATACTGTTGTCTCTCCAGCAATCAGCCATCCTACTGAAGCTATAACTGCGAGTCCAATTACTATTGGCACAAAATATGCTGATATAACGTCTGCAAGTTTTGCTATTGGAGCCTTTGAGCCTTGTGCTTCTTCCACTAATTTTACTATTTGAGCAAGTGCAGTATCTTTACCAACCTTAGTTGCCTTATACTTTATAAAGCCTGTTTTATTGATACTTGCTCCTATTACATTGCTTCCTATAGTCTTTTCAACTGGTATGCTTTCTCCTGTAAGCATTGATTCATCAATAGAAGTATTTCCCTCAATAATTTCTCCATCTACAGGAAGTTTTTCACCTGGTCTTACTAAAATAATATCACCAACAGTTACCTCTTCCACTGGAATAACCATTTCAGTGTCATTTCTTACAATTGTTGCAGTTTTAGGTGCGAGTCCCATTAATGCTTTAATTGCCTGAGAAGTTCTGCCCTTTGAAACTGCTTCTAAATATTTGCCTAAAGTTATTAATGTTAAAATAACTGCTGCTGATTCAAAATACAAATGCATAGCATAACTAGTGTCACCTGTTTCTATCTTATAAATTGCAAATATTCCATACAAAACTGCAGCGAGTGTACTTATTGCTATTAAAGAATCCATATTAGGACTCAATCTAAATAAATTTTTAATTCCTACTACATAAAATCTATACCCAGCTGCCATTACTGGTAATGTTAAAATGAGCTGAACTACTGCAAAATTAAATGGATTCATCATAGAATCAATAATATCTGGGAGCGGCATTCCAAGCATGTGTCCCATGGTTATTATTAAAAGTGGGACAGTAAAAATTAATGATAAAATGAATCTTCTTAATAGTACCTCACTTGCACTTAATTTTTTCTTTTCTTCACTTTTTTCTGCTTCCTTCACCAACTTATATCCTGCTTTATCCACAGCCGCTTTAATTTCACTATAACCAATTTCATCTTCGTCAATATTTATAGTAAGCTTTTCTGTTGCCAAATTTACAACAGAGCTTTGAACTCCATTAAGTTTTTTTGTAACTCTTTCAACTCTGCTTGAACATGCAGAGCATGTCATCCCTTCAACTTTAAAGGTATAAGTTTTTAAATTTTTCTTAACTCCGTATCCAGCCTTTACTACAGCACCTTCTATATTTTCACTATTTAAAATATTTTCATCAAATTCAACATTCAATGTCTCTGTTGCAAAATTAACATTGGCAATATTTATTCCATCTAATTTTTTAACAAATCTCTCTACTCTATTAGCACATGCCGAGCATGTCATTCCTTCAATTCTAAATGCTTTTTTGCTCATCCTTCACTTTCACCTCTTTACTTATAATTTCTATCAAATCTCTATCATCATTTTGAAAGTAACTTTTCTAAAACCTTGTTTAGTTCTTCAATCTTTTCATCAGGATTATTGTTAAGTAATGCTTCCTTTACACAATGACGCAAATGTCCTTGTAAGATCATCAAATCTGCCTTTTTAATTAATGATTGAACTGCCATTAATTGATTAGCAACATCTATACAATACCTGTCATCTTCGATCATTTTTATTATTCCTTCAATTTGACCCTTTGCTGTTTTTAATGATTGCAATGCTTTTTTTCTCTCTTCGCTCATAATTTCCTCCCTCCCCCCTCTAGGGGGTGTGCTTTGATTTCATTATACATTATTAATTTTATTTGTCAATGGTAATTTAAATACTGTAATCATCCAATTTCTACACTTAACTCGTAATTAAATATTATCTACTAACCTTAATAACACACGCAAGCAAAAAAGAGATATATGTTTATTTAGGCATTATCAAGTAAATATTTCTTTAATAATCCTACATAATAAACCTTATCTCTCTTCAAGTGATTTTCTTTTAATTTAATCTTAAAATTTAGAAATAGATTTATCTCTATATTTCTCCTCTATTATTTCTCCTAATGCTCCTTCTGCTAATTGTGCAAAATATTTAGAGCAATTTAAAATCGCCTTTTCATCTATTTTATATTCTGGGTGGTGATGTGCATAAGATTTTCCTGTTCCTACTGTGATAAATGCACCAGGTATATCTTTTTGATAATATGCAAAATCTTCTCCCTCTAATCCCATAGAAATTTGCTTCACATTATATCCTGCTCTTCTACCAATTTTACTGCTAAATTCTACCCATTCTTCACTATTATTTGTCGCTGGCGCCCCTAAATACCAAATGAGCTCTGCATTTCCTCCAAAAGACTTAGCTATTCCTATAACTATTTCGTTCATCCTCTTATGAATTAGCTGGCGTATGTTTTCGCTCAATGTTCTAACTGTTCCCTCAATATATGCAGATTCCGGAATTACATTCCATGTATTTCCTGACTCTATATGAGTCACACTTAATAATGCTTTTTCCGTTGGTCCTATATTGCGGCTAATAATCGTTTGAAGAGCTGTAACTATACTGGTAGCAATTATTATTGGATCTACACTTCTTTCAGGTTTAGCTGCATGACTTCCAACTCCTGTGATTTTAATTTCAAATCTATCAACTGCTGCTGTCATAGCCCCAGTTTTTATTCCCATAATACCAACTTCTGCATCTGAAATATTATGTATTCCAAATATAGCGTTTACATCATCCAAAACCCCAGTTGATATAATCTTCTTTGCTCCATCTGCGCTTTCTTCCCCAGGCTGAAATATAAATTTAACTGTACCCACTAAGGAAGGCTGATGCCTTTTTAACAGATATGCTGCTCCTAAAATTACAGTCGTATGAAAATCATGCCCACACGCATGCATCTTTCCATCAATTTTTGATTTATATGGTAAGGTTGTCTCTTCTTGAATTGGCAGGGCATCTATATCTCCTCTTATTGCAACAACCGGGCCATTAGGGTTCCCTTTTATTTGTGCTACAAGGCCTGTTTCTAATGGCAAATCAAGAATTTCTATTTCTGCCTTCTTTAATAAACTTTTTATTAATTTCGTAGTTTCAAATTCTTCATTAGATAGCTCCGGATTCTCATGCAACTTGCGATACAATCCTATAAGTTCATCATTTAAATTCTCTATCACTGATAATAATTCTTTATTCACTATATTAGTCCCCCTTTAGGCATCTAAAAAAACATAACAGACCAATGTATACATATTGTATATCACTTAATTTTCGTTATATTAGTTATTAATGTGGTTGCAATTATAAATAATCCATAAAAGGCTATATACCCCATGGCCCATCTTCCGCTGAAGGAAGATTTAACTTTTTCATAAGTCTTTAATACAACAGTATCTTCTCCAATTGTTTGTAAAAAATCCTCTTTATATCTAATAACAAATAGTATTAATGCTGCAATTCCGAGTAAAAAGTATATGAACCCTACTATAGCATCTACTATTGGCATGTTAAATAGTGATATTGCTGCAAGCATAAAAGTAATTGTATTATTAAATATATGTACTATTATTGATGGCACAATAGAATTTGATTTAATTGCAATAAAGGCTAAAATGATTCCCATTAATACCGGATTAACAAACTGAACCAGATTTAGATGAAACATAGAAAATAAAATTGCTGACACTATAATTGCTGTCAGATTTCCATACCTTTGCATACTTTTAAGAATAAACCCTCTAAATATGATCTCTTCTAAGATTGGTCCAACTAAACATACATACATTAAAAATAATATCAAGTATACAGTCTGCGTCGGAAAAGTAAAATCAGGTGTTGGTATAGTTATCTTTAACCAATTAAGTACTATAGCATATAAAGAATATATCGTATTTGATATCATTCCAACACCTATGCAAGAAGCTGCTCCTAACAATATAAATAACCTTGTTGATCTATTTTTCGAAAATATCTCCTGCCTAATTTTTATTTTCGTAGTATTCATAGCTATAATAATTGCTATAACATCGCCAATTATACACGGAAGATATCCCACTAGAAAACTCTCTGCATCCTTAGAAAAATGCAAAATTATATTACTATTGAAGTTACCTTTTGTAATTATAGATAAGATAATATTGATTAATTTTATCATGAATATTACTGCAAATTCTATTCCATATGTTGATATGGCTAATATTAAAAGTATTTTTGCGCAGTTTCCGCCAGTTTTTTTTATATCCTGCTTTAATGTACTTCTTTCTTCTTCTATTTCTTGCTGAAATTCATTTGTCATTTTTTTGCCTGCCATTTCACTTCTATATTTTTAGCTTAATTTTATTTTGCAAAATAATTTCTATTTTCATTATAGTAATTTTCTCTTCTATCCCTTTTTATATCAAATTTTGCTCTAACTTCTAAGACTTGTTCAATTTCCAAAGTCTCAACAACAAGAGATTCTTTAGACGTAAGCTCATTTAATATTTCTCCATTTGGATTAACAAAAACTGAATCTCCACCATATTGCAATCCGTCACCTATGCCAACTCTGTTTATTCCTATAACATAACATTGGTTTTCGATGGCTCTTGCCTTTAATAAAGTTATCCAATGCTCTTGTCTTGATTCAGGCCAATTTGCTGCTACAGTAATTATTTGAGCCTTTTTCGAAGCAATTTGGAATATTTCCGGGAATCTTAAGTCATAACAAATAAATGATGCCATATTGAATTCATCAATTTTACAAATGCCTATTTCCTCGCCCTGATAATATTTTTCACTCTCTCTTGCATAGGAAAATGGATGTAGTTTAGTATACTTTAGCAGAATCTTTCCTTCTTTTGATATAACGATATATTTATTCTTGCCTCTTTCATCAACTCTTATTGAAAATCCAAGTCCTATATTTATTTTGCTCTCTACAGCTATCTTTTTAATCCAATCAATTATTTCTTCTTCTTTCAGCAAAAGCTTGTCTATATTCATAGTAAAACCCGTTAAGGCCATCTCTGGGAACAATATCAATTCCACATTATTTTCTACAGCCTTCTCTATGAATTCCTGGGCCTTTTTCATATTTCTCTCAATATCTTCCCACGATATGTCCATTTGAGCAAGTGCTATAATCAATTGATTTCCTCCTTATTTATTATTATCCCCTACTAAATAATTATAAAATTTGATAAATAATATTCATCTTCAGAAATCTAATTTGTTGAATCATTATTTTAAAAATTATTTCCGTTCCAACCCCATTCGTTAACTTCTTCATATTTTACGTATATCTTATTTTGAGGTATTCCAAGCTCTGCTTCATATATATTACAAATTTCTGCTGTTAATTTCTCATAAGCATCTTCACTTGCTTTTCCAAATATTTTTACTTCAATAAATGCACCTTTTTCTAACTTTTCTCCTGCAAAATATAATGAATATTCATCTTCAAAACCAATCATTAGAAAAGTTTCACTTTTCCCAGGAATTAACTCTATTGCTTTTCCTAATTTTTCTTTTATTATTACCTCTTTTTCTTTTGAAATTTTCACGCTTACTTTTGATCCTATAAATGGCATACTCTTCAATCTCCTTCCAATTTTAATATTAATAGTTTCCTGTATCTTGCATATTATATACATCTTAGTCGCATTTATAAATGTGACTATATTAACTTCAATTATACCACATATCCCACACACTATTACCTCTATATTAATTCACTTTAAAGTTATATTCCTCATTAATTATTAATTATTCATGGTCAATTATCTATTAAGGATTTTTTAATTCCATGAAATTTCTTGATTGAAAGAATTCTATAATTTCTAGCACAATAATAAAAGCACCTTAATTTTATCTTAAGATGCTCAATTGCTATATATAATTCTTTAAACCTTCTTCAAACTTTCTCTTTATAATTTCTCTTATATAGTCTGGTTCTATAACCTCTGCATATTCTCCATAGGACATTATATATCCGTAAATCCAATCTCCCTCAGGAAAAATCGCAGTTACATTAAAGCTCCCATCTGAATTTTTCACAATGTTTTCCTCAGCAAATTCATCATAAACCCTATATGCCATATTCTCATTAATTTTCAAATTCAGAGTTATCCTCTTGCTATCATGTAACTTATCATATATGTTTAAGGTATCATTAGTAATATCTCTTTTAAAAATCTCATTTTGCAAATTCAATTTTTTAATACGTGTAAATTTAAATATCCTAAATTCATTTTTGAGCTTACAGAAGCCATATAAATACCATCCCTGCCCTTTAAAAATTATTTTTAAGGGTTCAACATTTCTTAAACTTTTTTCACCATTGGAGTTGTAATATATAAAACTTACAACCTTGTTATTAAGGATAGCTGTTTTTATTAAGCTAAACTTTTCTTTTTCATTACTATCACTGCCCCATTGCGATAGATCAACATCAATCCAGCTGACGCCTTCTTTATTAAAAACTGTACTTAATTTTTTAAAAACAGGCTCTACATCTAAAAATTTCATTACACTAAGACTCTTGAGACTCATTAATATTTCTTCCTGCTCCTTTTCTGAAAGCATAGATTTATTTAATATAAAATTATCAGTTAGGCTAATGCCCCCACTCTTCCCCTTACTTGTATACACTGGTATTCCCGCAATTGATAATGCATCAATATCTCTATAAATTGTTCTTATTGATACTTCAAAATGTTCTGCAAGTTCTCTTGCTGTTATTGTTTTTCTATTTAATAAAATATATACTATCTCAAACAACCTATTAATCTGCATCTTCATCACCTAACTTTATTATAATCAACTGTATATAAATAAATCAAAAATTTGATTTATTACTTATCACTATTTTAATATATTGAACAAGTTACTTCTACGGCATTCCCTTCACTATCTAGGAATTCTAATACTTTATTGTCCCCTATAATTGTTAGCGGAAAAATAATTGGACACTTGAGCAGCTCCAGTTTTTTCTGAACTAAATCAATGTCATTCACCTCAAAGCTTGGCAGACAGTTATTTCCCCATACCTTGAGTTCATTCATCTTTTCATTTGCAAATAACCCGTATCTAAAGTTATTAATTACAAATACACTATATATTTCATCTTTTTTAAAGACCTTTTCCCCAAATAACTCTTCATAAAATTTAATTGCTCTTTCCATCTCTCTAACACAAACATATAATGATCTTATTTCAAACGTTAAATTCATGAAATTTTCCCCTCTAAATTTATACTTCTTAGAATTTTACAGCTAAGGCACATGAAAATAAATAACAGGTCCAAGGTTGCCTTGAATATTTTTCATCAGGCAAGGAGGTAAATTAACTTGTTATTTATTTGATTGTGCCTAAAATAGTGAAAGTTGGTCTTTTTCATATCCTTTCTTATAGGCCTTAATGATATCGCTCATTTTGTATACTATCCCATACTTTTCACAATCTTCTTTAAAAATATTCCACAATTGTTTTGCCTTTGGAGAATAACATTCATAGCTATTTCCAAATTGTTGTATATATTTTTGCTTAATTCCTGGAAACTTTTCATCAAGTTTTTTATAATACCAATCTCTTTGATTCTGCCTCAAAGTTACACCAAAGGATGGAAATATAAACTTAGCACCATTTTCATAAGCCTGCTTAACTATGCTTCTTATATTTTCTTCATTGTCCTCTAAGAATGGGAGTACTGGCATAAGCAGTATCCCTGCAAAAATTCCGTTTTCTGAAAGTTCTTTTATTGCAAAAAATCTTTTTGAGGATACTGCAACATTAGGTTCTATCTTTTTGCAAAGTTCATCACTACAGGTTGTTATTGTTATCTTTACTAAAACTGGAGAATGATTTTTTATTTTCTTTAAAATATCAATATCTCTTATAACCAAGTCACTTTTTGTTATAAGCGACACTCCAAATCCATGTATATTAATAAGCTCTAAAGCTCCCCTCGTAAGCTTGTATTCTCTTTCAAAAGGATTATAAGGATCACTCATGGCACCAGTTCCTATTACACCAGTTCTTTTTTTAGACTTAAGTTCTTTATTTATTAATGCGAGGGCATTTTCTTTTGCTCTTATCACATCAAAATTATCTATCCTATAACATTCACTACGGCTGTCACAATAAATGCATCCATGGCAGCATCCCTTATAGATATTCATATTATAATTATCTCCAAACCAAGCATTGCTTTCATAATATCCTGATACAATTGTTTTAGCACTTATAAATTCCATGAGCTTTCCTCTTTCTTTTTATAATTTTGTAATAAATGCATCTCTTTAATTTATTGATATATATACATTTATTTCTCTATTGTTCATATCCCAATCAGCTTGGTATTCTTCAAAGTCAAAGGTATATTTTCTATCTAATTCCATTGTCCAAAGTTTAGTCCAAAATTCTGTTACTGCTTCTTTATTATTACCCTTAATATTAAACTTCGCATACTTACCTGCTGCAATTTTTTTAACCTCTACCTTTTCTGAGAAGCTTTTTTCTTCTAATATTTCACAGCAAATCATTACATCATAATCTCCATTAAAGTTACTTTCATAATTAGTGTATAATCCGATACTATTCCCATTTTTCTTATTAGCAATTGATTGATAAATTCCATCCTCAAAAAATTTTCCCCAAAGCTTACTTATATCATTTTTCATTTTAGGATCATTATTATTCGTTCTAATTTTAATACCAGTAACAATTTTTTCTTTTAAATATACTATTTCATAATCCATTATATATACTCCTTTTCAATTATTCATATATAATGTTGCGATTTACAATTCTAAATTATGACTGAAGTCTCTGCATAGTTTCTTGAATTTATCAATGTAGAATTACTATTGCAACATATATAATAAATTTTCATTACTTCTAACAATATATCACTCATAATGTGACAGCATCGTGTCATATTATGCTTTTAATTAATTTTTCAAATTTATAGAAAAATACTAATATTCAGTTAAAATTTAATGCAAAATATGGTATATTAATTAGTAGTGGGTGTTATTTTTTTGTAAAATTAGCAGTGTTATATTGTTTTTTTGAAAATTTATGAGGGGAATTTTGAATTATGGGAGCAAAAAAATTAGTAAACTTAATTTACAAGCGACAACATTTAAATAAATCAAATTATATTCTATCTAGTGTGCAATATAGACT
>JAEZKY010000301.1 GCA_023435985.1 Bacillota bacterium
GTTTTGAGAGAGGGGTGATATGGTTTGAAAAAAGATAATTTCAATATAATGACCAACATTAAAATTATAGAAGATTTGAAAGCACAGCTTCTTTGCATAATAGGAGAATTCTTTAAGCTTTTAACAAAAGGAAATAATGTGGCACGTGATTCAATTTTAGATTGTATTTCAGGTGCTATAATCATATTATATATTTTGGGTGAAAAATTAGGATATTCTTTTATAGATACAGATCATGTTATAAAATCTAAGTTAGATCTTGGGGTAAGGGCTGAAGATCAAATCGAAAAAGAGGGTAAAAGCTTAAGCAAATTAAAACATTATATTGGCAACAGAAGAGATTAATTATATCTTAGGAGGCTTTTTATGAATTGGATAACTATGCTTAAACGATTGCTTAAGCCAGGATTATTGATGATTATTTTAATAATGCTATTTTTGTATGATTATGCAGGCATAGGTGCAATCATTCTTATAATTTATTTAATAGATAATTATCAGCAATTGAGCTATTATTGGAAAAAAGAAAATGATATGAATGAATTTATAAGAGGCATAGATAAGGGAATATCAGATAATGCATTAAAGTCTGTTTATCCACTGGTTTTAATAAAGGATGATGGAGAGATATTATGGTGTAATACTCTATTTAAGTCGCTAAAAAACAATGAGGATGATTATGAAAAGAATATTTTAAGTATAACCAGAGGACTAAATTTAGATAACATACTGAAGCATGAAGATAATATACATCAGAGACTCAGTATTAATAACAAATTATATGATGTATATGCTAACTTAGTTGAAACAAAAAATAAGAAGTATTTGTATTTATTGTCCTTTAATGATATAACAAAACTTATAGATTATGAAACAACTCAGGAAAGTATAATGTTGATTGAAGTAGATAATTTTTCAGAAGTATTAGATAAAACTGATGAAAATAATAGGCCACTTCTAGTAGCTGAAATAGAAAGAACAATTAATGCTTATTCAAATAACTTAAAGGCTATGATAAAAAAGTATGATACAAATAAGTATGTATTATCAATTCAAAATAAATATATTGAAGACGAGATAAAGCAGAAGTTTAATATAATAGAAGTAATTTCAAAAATTGATAAAGGTAATTCTATTGAGATTACATTGAGCATAGGTGTAGGAACTGGTGGAATGTCACCTCTAGAAAATTATAATAATGCCAATATAGCTAAAGAATTAGCATTAGGTAGAGGTGGAGACCAAGTTGCAGTCAAAATTAATAATGATATAAAGTTTTTTGGTGGAAATTCAAAAGAAATAGAAAAAAGAACTAAGGTAAAAGCAAGAGTTATAGCAAGAGCATTAAGCGAATTAATCTATGAAAGTAGTAAGGTATATATTATCGGGCATAAGAATCCGGATATGGACTGTTTTGGATCAGCTGTTGGATTAGCAAGTGTAGTTAAACAATTAGGTAAGAATTGCAATATTTTATTAGATAATGATACTAATGCAATTGATTATTTTTTAAATAAGCTAAATAATGAAGCTAAATATGATGATTTATTTATATCAATGGAAGATGCGAGAAATAACCTAGATAGTCAAACATTAGTTATAGTTGTAGATGTTCATAATAAGAGTTACATTGCGGACTTAGCATTAGTAGAAAAAGCTCAAAGAAAAGTTATAATTGATCATCATAGAAGAAGTCCGGATATGATAGAGCATGATACATTAAACTATATAGAAGTATATGCATCTTCTACTTCTGAAATGGTTACTGAGATTATTCAGTATATGGTTGATAAGCCTAAATTAACAAGGACAGAAGCAGAAGGATTACTTGCAGGAATTTTCATGGATACTAAAGGATTTTCATTTAAAACTGGAGTTAGAACTTTTGATGCAGCATCATTTTTGAAGTCTTTGGGAGCAGATTCAATTGAGATTAAAAAAATGTTTACTGATGATTTACAAGATTATTTGCTTATTGCGGAAACTATAAGATCAGCAGAAGTAAATGATAGTACTGCTATAGCGGTAGCACCTAAAAATATAGGAACTGTAATTATTGCAAAATCAGCTGATGAATTATTAAATATATCTGGAATTTCAGTAAGTTTTGTTTTAGGTGAAGTAAATGATGATATATATATAAGTGGAAGATCTGTAGGGGATGTTAATGTTCAGATTGTATTAGAAGCATTAGGTGGCGGAGGGCATATGAATATTGCTGGAGCTAAAATACCTAATAGTACAATTGAAGGGGCAATCGATCAATTAAAAGATGCAATGAAAAAATACTTAAGGATAGGTGAATAAATATGAAAGTTATTTTATTACAAGACGTTAAAAAGATAGGTAAAAAAGGTGATGTTATTGAGGCATCAGATGGATATGCAAGAAACTTTTTATTTCCTAAGAAGCTAGCACAAGAAGCAAGTGATTCTAATATGCATATTTTAAATAATAAAAAAGAAAATGAAAGAAAACAAAAGTTAGCTGAGCTTGAAGCAGCACAAAAATTAGCTGCAGAGTTAAAAGGAAAAGAGATAAAAATAAATGCTAAAACAGGAGAAAATGGAAGGCTGTTTGGTGCCATTACCAGCAAAGATGTTGCCCAATTAATTAAAGAGCAATATAAAATTGAAGTTGATAAAAAGAAGATTGTTATGGATACAATAAAATTAGCTGGGGGATATGATATAGATATAAAATTATATCCAGAAGTTAGCACTAAAATGAAGGTGATTATTGTTCCGCAGGAATAAGGAGGATTAATTTTGAATTCATATGATGATGCAAGCTTATTGCAGGATATTATTTCAGGAACTTTATCTTTAGAGTCACAGATAGAAGCACTCTTTTCTATAACTAAGAACGTTCTTGATAAAGGAGCATTCAGAGCTAGAACAGTCAGATTTAAGTTAGATAAGTATATACAATCAGCAAATCCTTGTGATAAGGTTTTTGCATTAAATACTATATTAGCTGAAGGAAAAGATCTAAAGGCTTCACCTAAGAAAGAAGAACTGAAAGAAGCTATAGAAAGAACAGTAAGATTAATTTCTAATGAGTTGGCCAAAAAGTATGTTCAAAGTAAGATTGAGTCTCAAGTGGAACAATCTATAATAGAGAAACAAGAAAAATATATAGATGAAGTTAGACTTTCAGTTATAAATAAACAAAAAGGCGTTGAAAATAAGAAGACACTTAGTAAATTAAATAATTTAGTAGAATTAGATAGCAGAAATACAAGTAAAAACATAATGAGTTTCTTAAGGCCTACGAATTTTTCTGAAGTAGTTGGTCAAGGAAGAGCTATTAAATCATTAATATCAAAGCTTTCATCACCATATCCACAACATATAATATTATATGGACCTCCTGGAGTTGGAAAAACCACAGCAGCTAGATTAGCATTAGATGAAGTTAAGAAATTCTCATTTACTCCATTTGATGATAACTCTAAATTTGTTGAAGTTGATGGCACTACACTTAGATGGGATCCAAGAGAAATAACAAATCCATTATTAGGTTCAGTTCATGATCCTATATATCAAGGTAGTAAGAGAGACTTAGCTGAAGTTGGAATACCAGAACCTAAGCCGGGGTTAGTTACTCAGGCACATGGAGGCGTGTTATTTATTGATGAAATAGGAGAATTGGATTCTATGCTTCAAAATAAGCTTTTAAAAGTGCTAGAGGATAAACGTGTTGAGTTTTCATCATCGTATTATGATCCAGATGATGAAATGATTCCTAAATATATTAAATATCTTTTTGATAATGGAGCACCAGCAGATTTTGTATTAATTGGAGCTACAACTAAAAGTCCAAGTGAAATTAATCCAGCTTTAAGATCAAGATGTACAGAGGTATATTTTGAGCCATTAACGTCATCAGATATTGTACTTATAGTAAAAGATGCTGCAGAAAAACTAAATGTCAGATTAGAAGATGGTATTGCAGAAAAAATTAGTAACTATACATTTGAAGGTAGAAAAGCAGTAAACATATTGACTGATACATATGGATATGCATTGCATCGCAGCAAAGAATTTATAGATAATTTAAAAATAAGGTTGTCTGATTTAGATGAAGTAATTTCAATAGGGAGATACACTCCAATTGAAAGATTGGCAAATATAGATATAAAAGAAGTAGGTCATGTTTACGGATTAGGTGTAAGTGGATTTTTAGGTTCTACAATAGAAATTGAAGCAGCAGTATTTCCTGCTAAGAAAAAAGGTTCAGGTGTAGTTAGATTTAATGATACAGCTGGAAGTATGGCTAAGGATTCTGTATTTAATGCTGCATCTGTTATTAGAAATATAACAGATAAGGATATTAAAGATTATGATATTCATGTTAATGTTGTTGGAGGAGGAAAAATAGATGGACCTTCAGCAGGAGCAGCAATTACAATTTGTGTAATAAGCTCATTATTAAATAAACCTATAAGACAAGACATAGCAATTACGGGTGAAATATCTCTTAAGGGTAAAGTCAAACCAGTAGGCGGAATATTTGAAAAAATCTATGGAGCTAAAAGGATGGGAATAAAGCTAGTTTTAATTCCTAAGGACAATGAAAAAGAGATTCCTTTAAATACTGAAGATATACAAGTTAAAACAATTGAATCAATAGAAGAACTTATGGATATTGTGTTTAACTAATTAAGCAAAAAGTCTCCTTAATAAATTAGGAGACTTCTTTTTATCATTAAGAAATGATAAAATTATAATGGTCATATACAAATGATAAAGTTAATGATAATTGTCAAAAGATAATTAGATAGGAGGAATAAGGCTTGGATGCATCAGTTATGAGGAGTTTACCTCAAAGCATAGAAGCGGAACAATCAGTGTTAGGATCGATGATCATAGATAAAAATGCAATTGCTAAGGTATTAGAAGGCTTGGAAGAAGAAGATTTTTATAGAGATGGTCATAAGATAATATATAGATCCATATTAGAGATGTTTAGAAATGACATAGCAATAGATTTGTTAACATTATTAGAATATTTAAAGAGTACTGATATGCTTGAAAGGGCTGGAGGAGTAACATATATAACAGAACTTAGCGCGTCTGTACCAACTACTGCAAATTTAAGTGCTTACATAAAAATTGTTTCAGATAAGTCTACTTTGAGGAGATTAATTAAATCATCAACAACTATAATTGAAGAAAGTTATAATAATCAAAGTAATGTTGAAGATGTTGTAGATAGTGCAGAAAAGAAAATATTTAACATAGCTGAAAAAAGAACAACAAAGGATTTTGAACCCTTAAGTGATGTATTGGAAAGAGGGTTCGCTCAAATAGAGAAACTTTTTAACAATAAAGGTACAATTACTGGTGTTGGATCTGGATTTACTGACTTAGATGCGAAGACTTCTGGTTTTCAAAGTGGAGATATGGTATTAATTGCAGCTAGACCATCAATGGGAAAAACAACATTTGCATTAAATATAGTAGAACATGCAGCACTTAAAGAAAATAAAAGCGTTGTAGTATTTTCTCTGGAAATGTCTAAAGAGCAATTAGCATATAAATTGCTTTGTTCAGAAGCCAATGTTGATATGTTAAGACTTAGAACCGGTACTTTAGAGGATAAGGACTGGGAGAATATTGCTATGGCGGCAGGACCTCTTTCAAAGGCAAAAATCTATATAGATGATACTGCTGGTGTTACTGTTATGGAGATGAGATCAAAATGCAGAAGACTTAAAATAGAATATGGAATAGAC
>JAEZKY010000358.1 GCA_023435985.1 Bacillota bacterium
AAATTATCTAATGTAGAAGTTTTAAGTGATAAAGAAATATACAATTGGAAGGTTGAAAATTACCCTCATAAAACTTACTCTGTTTCTGCTGTATTTCCTGAAAACTGCAGTCCAGATATTATTGTAAGTACCATTGATACATTAAAACAAGTAATTAGTGCTTCAGTTGTTGATATATACAAAGGAAGTCAGATACCCTCAGGAAAGGTAAGTATTACCATCGAATATGAAGCTATAAACTCTGATGCCCGTTTTGATGTTGAAAGTTTACTGGAAGGATTTGGCGGGGTCATACGCTGAATAATTATTTTTTGAACTTTTTTCATGCTTAATCTAAAGATCTTTAAATAGCTAATTTGAATAAAAGTCACTGGCGAATTAATTTAGACATTAAATCTGTTTATCCAGATTGATCATTTTCTATATATTACATATATTCTGGATAATGTTCTACTGACTCCTGTTTTAGAAACTTTTCAAGCTGATTTTCAAAATGGTCTTTAATGTTATTAAAAATTAGGTCATTAAATTCCTGGAAATCTTCAGGTTTATTAGGATTGATTGTAAATTTCTCATTTAGTTTTGGAAATTGGACAATAAAACTCTTCTTTTTCCCTTTAATAGCCATCTCAAATTGATGTGACATAGAGGGATCTTTATTACCACTTATATACAAATTAATTCCCATACCATAGTGCCAGAATGTGTCTTTTCTTAAAAATAGGGCATCTCTGGGGTGTACCTCTTGGGGATTGCCTTCTTTATCATATGAATAATATTGTATGTCTTCTGTTTTACATCCTAAATAATTTGCCACTTCATTTCCCATCTTTTTTGCAAAATCTATACATTTCCACTTGTAATTATAAAAATCATTCTCTGCATTGGTATAAATTTCACAAAGTTCTTCAAATTTAGTCATTCAATCACCTCTACTATCGATTTTCAAATTATATTATCATATTGACTCTACAATTTGCATCATCTAGGTTGATATTTTGCTTAAATCTTGAACATTATTCACTTTGTTTTCTTTTGATACGCCACCTGTTTAAGAAATATATTATAATACCAATGATAATCCATGAAACTCCATAGATAACAGCGGTGGGATTTAAATAAAAAGCTAAGCCAATGCAGCTTATAATGCCTAAAAAAGGTGTTACTGGATAAAATGGGACTTTAAATTCTCTTTTAACATTTGGCCAATTCCGCCTAAGCTGTATAAGACTTAAATTTATAAAAAAGAATGTTATCAAAGTTCCTAAGTTGAAAATGGATGCTAAAACATCAAGATTACCTGAAGCTATAATTACAATAGCTGATATTGCAATACCAGTTATAAGTACTGTAAATATAGGTACTCCTCCCTTTGAGATCCTGGAAAATGCTTGAGGAAGTACCTCTTTTCTGGACATGGAGAATAAAGCTCTTGAGCCGCCTATAATGGAAGCAAGAATCACAGAAGTGGTTGCAAAAAGTGCAGATATGGCAACAAATTCCAGGATCAGTAAATTATTTGTTGCAACTTTTAGGGCAGTCTCAATAGGCGCTGCAGATGTACCTAAAATTTGCCAGTTTACTAAACCTACAGCAACCAGTGAAACCCCTATGTAAAGTAATGTACATATGGCAAATGCATAAAGTATAGCTCTCGGTACATTTTTTCCCGGATTTCTTACCTCTTCAGAAACTATTGCAATTGTATTAAACCCTATAAATGCAAAGAAGATTATTGCTGCACCTGAAAGTGTTCCTTTAATCCCTTGAGGGAAAAATGGATGATAATTAGAGTAATTGCCATTAGATAATATAAAATAACTACCTACCATAATAAAAACTAATAATGCTATAATTTTTAACGCAACAAGTGCATTATTTGCACCAGATGCTTCCTTTATACCCTTAAGATTAAGTATCATAAGTATTATGGGCCATACAGTTGCAACAATTATAATAGTACTTTGAACTGCAGGTATCTGGAGAAAATACGTAAAATATGCTGCAAAACCGATACTCACTGCACTTGCACCAACAATGTAATCAAAGGATTTTATCCAGCCTACTATAAATCCGGGAAACAGACCAAATGCTTTGGTTGTATAAATATAACCTCCTCCTTCTTCTGTAATGAAAGAAGCGAGTTCGGATGCAGAAAGCCCTGTAAGAAGTGCTGTTAATCCTGCAATTATGAATGAAATGACAACAGAGGGCCCAGCAAGACCTGATGCTACTCCAATTAATACAAAGATTCCAGTACCAATTATGGCACCGATACCAATGCTTGCTGCTCCCCAAACTCCAAGATTACGTTTTAATTTTGTCATATCTCTCCGTTCTTTAAAATTTTTTGTTTTTCAAAAACAGTATTATTACTATAAATAATATTAGTAATAAAAATTAGGATAATAATTAAAAAAAAATAGGGATTAATTATCTAATTGTTGAATTTTAAAGGCTTAATTCATTTAAATAAAAGAAGGTAAGATAAATATGATAGATCTTCTAAAAGAACTCGCAAATGCGCCAGGGGTAAGCGGATTTGAGGGCGATATTAGAAATATAATGGCCAATGAATTAGAAAATTATGTAGATGAAATAACAGTTGATAACCTTGGAAATTTGATTACAACAAACAAAGGAAAGGATAATGGTAAAAAAATAATGTTAGCAGCCCATATGGATGAAATTGGGCTTATGATAAAATATATAGACAAAAAAGGGTTCATAAAATTTACTAAGATCGGGGGAATAAGTGATCAAACTCTTCTAAATCATAGAGTATTAATACACACAGCTAAAGGAAAGGTTCCTGGAGTAATTGGTTCTAAACCACCCCATTTAATGAAACCAGAAGATAGAAAAAAAGTTGTCAAACACGAAGATATGGTTATAGATATTGGTACTGGTAGTAGAGAAGAAGCTGAAAAACTAGTTAGTGTTGGAGACCCTATAACTCTGAAACAGGAGTTCACTCGGCTTGCAAACTCAATGCTTACAGGAAAATCATTTGATAACAGAGTAAGTTGCGCTATTATTGTTGAAGTAATGAAAAAAGTAGAAAGTGACGCCACTATTTATGGAGTTGGAACTGTCCAGGAAGAAGTTGGGCTAAAAGGTGCTAAAACTTCAGCATTCCGAATAAACCCCGATATGGCAATAGCACTTGATGTTGCTGTGGCAGGGGATCATCCTGGAATAAAAGAAGGAGAAGCGCCAGCGTATGCAGGTAAAGGTCCTGTAATAGTTTTAACAGATGCCAGTGGAAATGGAATAATTACTCATCCTAAAGTTAAAGAACTTTTAATTTCAACTGCAGAAGCAAAAGAAATACCATACCAAATTATAGTAAGTGAAGGAGGAACAACAGATGCTACTGCAATTTACCTGACACGGGAAGGAATACCATCTGGGGTTTTATCACCTGCAGTAAGGTATATGCATTCACCAGTTGAAGTTGTAAACATTGAAGACATTGAAAATACGGTGAAACTTATAGTAGCTGTACTAAACGAGATTTAAACATTATATTTTTTAAATAATCTTTTCAAAATATCTTTTCTAAATAAATAGTATATTCTTTAAATAATCCTCTCAAATTATCTTTCTTATTTTAAATCAGTTAAAATTGATATTTATACTATTTTTTCTCCCATTTTCCTGAGCTGCTTTTTTTATATTTGTTTTCTACTGCAGACCATGCAACTTTATGTGAGGTTTGTTCCCTTGATTCGTTACCTCTGCGTTCTTTAGGTTCTTTATATTGATCCCATGCATTGTTAAATGCTTTTAAATAAATTTCTTGAGCATGTTCTGGTAAATTTTCTTTTACCTGGGCTGGTAAATCTTCTTTATTTTTATATGGCAATATTTCAACCTCCTTTTTTTAATCTTGATTGATCCTTATTTTGATTGTAATATCTATTAATTATTTCTAAATAAGTATTAATAACTAAGAGGAAACTATGTTAATTACTTTATTTCTCTTTTAAAGGTGCTAATTTACTTTAAAAATGATAAAAAAGTCTATATAACGCTAATGCCACATTTAAATCAGTCCGATCTTTGTAATATTATATCTTTAAATTTTGTTTTATTTTTAAGTAATAAATTGGGTTATTATAAATGCAAAACTCAATATGATCATTGAAATTACTGTAATCCATGATATAATATTAAAAATCCTTGAATTTATGTATTCTCCCATTATTTTCTTGTCGTTTATAATAATTAACATTAATATGAGTATAAAAGGCAGAAGAAGCCCATTTATAATTTGTGAGAAAAGAAGTATGTTAAGTACAGGTAGTCCTGGAATTGAAGCTATTAAAACTCCAAGTATTATACTTCCAAGGTATATTCCATGGAATACTGGTGCTTGCTTGATACTTTTGGAAATTCCTGATTCAAAACCAAGGACTTCACAAACTGGATATGCTGTAGATAACGGTAAAACACTTGCAGCAAATAATGAAGCATTTAATAAACCAAAAGCGAATAGTTCTTCAGCATAATTACCTGCAAGGGGAACAAGTGCATGTGAAATATCTACAACATTATTTACTGGAGTTCCAGCTTTAAAAATTGTTGCTGCACACGCTACTACAATAAAGAATGCAAATACATTAACTGCTATTGCCCCTGTAACGGCATCAACCTTAGAATATTTTAAATTCTTAATTGGAATATCCTTTTCTACTACAGAAGCCTGAAGATAAAACTGCATCCAGGGTGTAATGGTGGTTCCAATAAGGCCTATAATCATGGCAGTATATGCAGTGCTTAGAGTAACCTGTGGAATTATTGCATCTTTGGCTGCAGTTCCCCAGTTAGGATGCGCTATAATTGCAACTATGATGTAAGAAAAGAATAGGACAGCAGCTCCTAAAAATATTTTTTCTACAATTCTAAAATTTCCTTTAACCACAAGAATCCATACGAAAAGGCCTGCTAAAGGAAGTGTTATAATTGGGGAAATACCAAATATTTCACTACTAGCAGCAATACCTAAAAATTCTGCAATTATATTTCCTAAATTAGCTATTAAAAGCGCGATAATTATAAAAAATGCCACTTTAAATCCTATTTTTTCACGAATTAGACTTTCAAGCCCTTTTTTAGAAACTACTCCCATTCGAACATTCATCTCTTGGATTACTGCTAGGGCAATTATCATTGGTATAAAGACCCACAATGTTGTATAGCCAAAATTAGATCCTGCAAGAGAGTAGGTGGCGATTCCTCCTGCGTCATTATCTATAACTGAAGTAATTATCCCAGGACCTATCACAGAAAGTAAAACAAGTAAGCTGGTTAAAGTTGGGCCTTTAAAGATCCTAAGAAAAATTTTAAAATCCATTTAATCACTCTGATTTGGATTTACAGAGGAAATTTAAGATTTTTTTTATTTAATAGCTAAAGCTATAGCATCATCTACGGTTACGATGCCTTTAATCTCATTTTCATCGTTAACTACTGGAACTGCAAGTAAATTGTACTTTGAAACCTTTTTAACAACTTCTTTTTCATTTTCTAATTCATTTACAGTAATTATATCATTAACCATGAATTCATTAGCTTTTTTATCTGAATTCGAAAAAAGGATATCCTTTAGTGATACAACACCTGTTAATCTTCCATCTGCAGAAACCAGATAAATATAATAAATAAAATTAATATCTTTGATAGTATCTTTGAGGTAATCAAGGATTTCATGAGGAGTGGATTCCTCATTTATCACTGCATAATCAGTTGTCATTATTCCTCCTGCAGTATCTGGAGGGTAATTAATTAATTTTCTTATATCTGAGGCTTCTTTAGGATTCATTAAATCAAGTAATTTATTGGCCCTATCTTCAGAAAGACATCCAAATAAATCTGTAGCACTGTCGGGAGGCATTTTGTTTAGTATACTCGCAGTTTTTTTGTTATCCATTCCTTCCACTAAACAAACTTGTCTGTCTGAAGAGATTTCCTCAAGAATACTTGCTGCAATATCTTCATCAAGGGAACTCAAAATAGTATTTAGGTCTTTATCATTTAATTCTTTTATAATAGATGCTATATCTGCAGGATGGAGCTTTTTAAGGTTTAAATCAGCTATTTTAAGTTTTAAATTATATTCATCACTTTCAGAAATATCAACATCGTTCCAGGTGATATATTTCTCTGGAAATTTAATTTTCAAATCATTAAGAACATTTTCAATACCGAGTCTCCTTGCTAGCCCTTCAAATCCGATACCTAGTCCAATTATTTGATACTTGCTGTCAATGGGAGATAATTCAATATCGTTTACCCTGCCTATTTTTTTATTGTTAATATCTACTATTTGCTTATCTAGAATATTGGTGAGTTTCATATCGGTTTTTTTAATTTGATAACTTTTTATGTTATCTAAATTTGATTTAAGCTTTATTTTGTCTTTTAAATAATCTACATCTTCCCAGGCTATGATTTTTTCATCTTTTTTAGAAATACTAACAACCATGGCTTCTAATAAAGGATAAGGTTTATCAATTGATACGATAAAATCTTTACTTATTCCGATTTTCCTTTCTTTGCTATCAAGCACGTCTTTTTTAATTATTTTATTGATGAAGGTTAAAATTACTCCTCCTTTTAGATTATAATTAAATATTAAACTATTATCGGCGTTATCATACCTTTAAGTAATATATTTTCTATTTTTTGATATTAATATTAAAATTTTTTATTGTAATAACTTTTATATTGGTTACTGATCTTAACTGAAAAACAGTGATTATGTGATTCATAGAATTTACAGTCTGCTGCTAATTTTATGATATATTTAACGCATTTAGATAATTATGAGAGTACTGGATTTGACAGATCCTCAAAAAGGCTTTTTTCCTGAACGAATCAAAAAATAGGAAATAATAAAATATATTTTTGGAGTTACTTATTTAGTAAAACAGTAAGGATCAGTTGTTTGTGGTAAAGATAGTTAATGAGCGTAAATCTATGATTTAAATTTAATTTATTAATTACCAGACGCCAAGTAATTTGAGTATTATTATAATGACTATTATAACTATTAGCCAGTATAATATAGAATATTGCCCTCTATCATCCATTTTTATCACCTTCCATTATTTAGGCAGGACGTACAATATAACGACTTATTTTATTGCTTTTAAGTGCGGTATGGAAAGATATTATCTTAAAATTACTTTGTCTCCAATGGAGTCTATGTTGGTATATGATACAACTTTTTTATTTCCAATTCCCATTTTTGTTGAATTTCCTCCTTCAGTAATAACCAAAGATTCAACTTTATCAGATTTTGGGTCCCTTTTTACGTCACTTATCTTCCCAAGTCTATTTCCAGAATTATCCACAACTTCTTTCCCTTTTAATTCATCAGAAATGTTCATATTATCCCTTTTTTGCACGGTTTGAATTAATGTTTTGGTGGCTTTTTAGGTTAATACATATTATAAATTTGAATATTATTATTACTTTCTGTCGAGAAATTTTAATTATTAATGCTCAATTTGTAGTTCAAAAGCAGTTATATTACATGTTATTGAACTAAGATCCTATTTAATTATATAGTATACTAAAATCAGTTGGTAATTATTCATTATTTAATAATTTAACTTAAATTAGCGTGAATTACATTTATTTTATTGAATTAAATTACTGGAATTAGCTTATATAAAATTAAAGGAGTATATCAATTTTTTTCATTAATTATTTGTACAAATAGGCTTTAAATCAGTATATTTTAATAACAATAGCAACATAATTAATAAAGTATTTGGAGAACTGTTAAAAAGGTATGATAAAATTGTATGGAAGAACAAATAAAGGGCTTCTGGCATTGATTATAATTATAATTATTATAATCGTAGCCGGTATATATCTTTATTACGCGCAAAGTTCCAATCGAAATGTGCAAACAGGTATGAACAATTCAACCAATCAAAGTATGGGAAATAACAGTACAAATATGACTTCTGCAGCAACTATAATTTCTATCCAGAACATGACATTTAATCCCAATAAAATTACAATTAAATCTGGTACTAATATTCAATGGGTAAATAATGATAATGTGCAGCACCAGATAGTGAGTGACAATGGAGCATTCCAGAGTAATATATTAAATCCCGGTGACAATTATAACTTCTTCTTTGGTAAA
>JAEZKY010000237.1 GCA_023435985.1 Bacillota bacterium
CCAGTTACAGTTATTATAGTTGCACCGATAGCACTTCCAGTGGCTAGAAAAGTTGGAATTACTAAGTCATCTATACTTTTAGCTATGATAGGAGGCGGTAAAGCTGGAAATATAATCTCACCAAATCCTAATACAATTGCAGTGGCTAAAGGTTTTAATGTAGAATTAGCACAGGTAATGATGGGGGCATTTATACCAGCAATAATAGGGCTTGTAGTTACATATGTCGTTGCAACATTAATTAGTAAAAAGGGAGAACTGATTAAAGAATCAGAAATACCAGCTAGAGTGGATAATAAAATAAAACCAGGCTTTGGAAAGGCAATGGTAGCACCAATAATTGCTGTAATATTGCTAGCACTTAATCCAATAGCAAATATGCTGCACATAAAATTCTTATCAACTGTTCAAATAGATGCTATGTATATACTTCCTATAGCAGGATTAATTGGTCTATTTGCAATGGGGCAACGTAATAAAATTCTTGAATATACAACAGCAGGATTAAATAGAATGATGCCAACTGTAATGATATTAATTGGTGCAGGAGCAATAGCAGGTATTATTTCTAAATCAAATTTAAGTGATGTAGTAGTATACTGTATTCAACAAACAGGTATTTCAGGAGTATTCTTAGCACCTATATCAGGTATATTAATGGCAGCAGCTACAGCGTCAACATCTACAGGTGCAATTGTAGCAACAGGAACTTTTGGAAATGCAATACTAGCCGTTGGAGTTGCACCTCTAAGTGCAGCAGTTATGATTAATACAGGAGCTGTAGTTATCGACCATTTACCTCATGGAAATTTCTTTCATGCATCAGCAGATGCAGTAAAAATGAATATAAAGGAACGTATGAAATTAATGCCGTTTGAATCTATTGTTGGTGGATCGATGGCCATTACAGCTACAATAATATACGGATTTTTAATATAATTATATATATATACTCTATAATTAATAATTTTTAAAATATATAAAAGTGAGTTAGGAGCATTAATTTATGAAGAAGAATTTAGCAATTGTATTAGCACCGGATTCTTTTAAAGAAAGCATGACAGCTAAAGAAGCATGCGATGCTATGGAAAAAGGAATAAAAAAAATAAATAGTAATATCAGTTGTATACACGTGCCTATGGCCGATGGAGGAGAAGGGACAATGCAGTCCTTAGTAGATGCCACTAACGGAAAAATATATTCTTTAGAGGTTATCGGACCGCTTGAAAATAATGTGAAAGCACAGTATGGAATTTTAGGCAATGGAGATGTTGGCGTATTGGAAATGGCTAGTGCAAGTGGAATACAGTTAGTTCCAGCAGAAAAAAGAAATCCATTGTTAACCACAACTTATGGTACTGGTCAGCTTATAAAGGCTTGTTTAGATCATGGGGTGAAGAAATTATTAATAGGTATTGGAGGAAGTGCCACTAATGATGGAGGAGCAGGAGTTATCCAAGCTCTTGGTGGAAAATTGCTAGATAAACAAGGTAATGAATTAGGCTTTGGTGGTGGAGAATTAGGAAAATTAAATAGTATTGATTTATCAAACTTTGATCCAAGATTAGAAGAAGTTGTAATAGAAGTAGCCTGTGATGTTAATAATCCACTTTGTGGAGAACAAGGAGCTTCGAGCGTATTTGGTCCACAAAAAGGAGCTACAAAAGAAATGATATCAATATTGGACGATAATTTAAGGCATTATGCAGAGGTGATTAAAAAAGAATTTAAAAAGGATGTGTTAAATGTACCAGGAGCAGGAGCAGCAGGTGGACTAGGAGCTGGGCTTATGATATTTTTAAATGGTACTTTGAAGAAAGGTATTGAAATGGTTATAGAATATGCTTCATTAGAAGAAAAAATAAAGGATGCAGATATGGTTTGGACAGGAGAAGGAAGCATAGATTTTCAAACTCAGTATGGCAAGACACCTTTAGGGGTTGCAGCTATTGCAAAAAAATATAATAAGCCAGTGATTGCACTAGCTGGAAGAATTGGTGAAGGTATAGAGAGTCTATATGAAAATGGAATAGATTCAATATTTGGTATAACTAAAGGGGCAACTTCTTTGGAGGAAGCTTTAGCAAAAGGACAAGAGAATATCGAAAAGACAGCTGAAAATATAATAAGGCTTATGAATTTGTTATAATTATTTAAAAGCTGCCTAACAGAATAGTTAAAGTAGATAAAGTCATATGCCTAAGAGAATAACAAGTCATTATGCTCTAGTCTATTTCAGATCATACTTAGTTAGCATGTTTACCTAATAGATAAGCTATTGTGGGCAAGTATGCTTTGGTGTTTGATTTGAAATATATAGAATAATTTGACTTGTTATTTTCATATATGAGGAGATTCGTAGTTATATTTTTAGTTTATAATATGAACTAATTGTATACTATATAACTAGTTAGATGTATTGAGTAATTGAAAAGCTTGAAACAAGATAAGTGTACCTTATGAAAAATATTTAATTATATAAATATGAGTAAAAGGATGTGAGAATATGAGGTTATCTAGAACTATAGCGCAAAAAATTGTTTTAGAAATGATGAATGTAATTCCTTATAACATAAATGTTATGGATGAAAATGGGATAATTATAGGTAGTGGAGATATAGAACGTATTGGAAATATCCATGAAGGAGCTAGAAAGGCGATAAATACTCAATATATAAATGAAATATATTCAGAAGAGGAAAGAATGAAACCGGGAGTAAATGAACCTATTATCGTTAATGGAGAGGTAATAGGAGTAATAGGAATTACTGGGCATCCAGATGAAGTGAGAAGATTCAGCAAGTTAGTTAGTGTAACTGCAGTATTGTTAATAGAACAGTCTAAACTTGATGAGGAAATTCAGAATAAAAGATTGAGTACGCAGAAGTTTTATCATGAATTAGCTTATAGAAAAGCTAAATATGATGATAAATTTTATCAAATAGCTCAAAGTCATGGCATTGATCTAACGAAAAAATGCCAGGCTATTTTGGTAGAAGGTAATATAAATTCAAATGCTTTTAAGATACTATGTCAAAAACACGTGCATTATAGTGAAATAAACAATAAAATAGTATATTTTACTACATCTAATCATACCTATAACAGCTTGCTGAAAGATCTAAAAGAAAATAAGGATATTAGTAAAATAAGTATTGGAACAAAAGAAGAAATTGCGTCTGTTTCCTTAGAAAATGCAGAATTAACAATGGAACTTGGCATTAAGATAAAGCCATCAAGTTTAGTATATAGTTACGATGAACTTAAGTTTTTTATTAATTTATCACACAATGATAAAGTATCATCGATTTCACTAATAACTAATCTTGATAAGGCTGGAAATAAGCTAGAACTGATTCAAACAATACAAGCATACATAGAGACTAACGGTGATATTAACAATGTAGCTAATATATTAAATATACATAGAAACACTTTAAATTATAGATTAGAAAAAATAAAAAAGTTAACAGGGAAAAATCCAAAGAATTTACTAGAGCTATTTGAATTGGTGAGTGGATTGATTTGGAGATGATTTTAGCATTTCTTAATAGGGCTGTAATATTTTATTTGAATAAATTTCGTTAAAATATATATTGTTAATTCTTTAATAAAAGCATAAAATTATTAAATAAAGGTAAAATGGTGTTTTAGGTTAAAAATTGATTGAAGGTGAAATTTATGAAAATTAGTAACATACTTGTATTATTACCTATAAACGAAAAACAAAGAAATCTAATAGAAAGCGCAGTGCCTGATGCTAAGTATACATATGAAACATATGATACTGTGGATAAACAAATAGTTCAAAGTGCTGACATAATAATTGGAAATCCGCCAGCAGAAATGCTTAGTGATTCAAAAAATTTAAAATGGTTGCAGCTTAATAGTGCTGGAAGTGATGCTTATATAAAGGAAGGAATATTAAATAAAGGAGTAGTGCTTACAAATGCAACAGGTGCATATGGTTTAGCAATATCTGAACATATGGTAGGAGTACTTCTTCAAATATTTAAGAAACTTCATGTCTATAGAAACAATCAGAAATTACATCTTTGGCAGGATGAAGGTGAAGTTAAATCAATCTATGGTTCTAGAGTTTTGATAATTGGACTTGGAAATATTGGAGAAGAATTTGCAAAAAGAGTAAAAGCATTTGGAGCTTATACCATAGGTGTAAGAAGATCAAACAGTAGAAAACCAGATTGCATTGATGAATTATATTTAATGGATAAAATAGATGAACTGCTTCCAACAGTAGATGTTGTTGCATTATCATTGCCTTCTACCAAAGAAACTTATAAAATGTTTTCAATGGAAAAATTAAAGCTTATGAAAAAGGAAGCTGTTCTATTAAATGTAGGAAGGGGAAATGTGCTGGATACAGATGCGCTATGCAACTTAGTAGAAAGTGGACATCTTCTAGGAGCAGGTTTAGATGTAACTGATCCAGAACCACTTCCTAAAGAGCATAGAATATGGGATATAGAGAATATAATAATTACTCCACATATTTCCGGTGGATACCATATTCCACAAACATTGGACAATATAGTTAAAATTAGCGCAAAAAACTTAAGAAGTTTTATTAATGGAGAAAAGCTTATGAATGTTGTTGATTTTTCAACAGGTTATAGGACTTCAGATAAATAAAAAATTTTATACAGATAATGTGGTTGAAGAAGTGTCTGAAAAGGTACTTCTTCATTTTTGGGTTATATATCTTTCCAATTAGGAACTTGGATATGATTTACAATTGTAATTTCTCATAATTATGCTAAAATGGAAAATGGAAAGAAAGGGGATGTATTATGCAGATTAAGAGGAAATTTATTATGCTTGCAATTTTTATTGCTATGATAATAAGTTTATTTCCAGGAATGAAGGCGAAGGCAGATAGCAGTGATGTTAACATAATATCAAAGAGTCAAGTTACTGCTGATCAAGCTAAAAATTGGGCAAAGTCAAGAGGAGCAACAGATACATTTGTTAGTTTAGCAGAGTTGTATTTTAAATATTATGCGGATCATGGAAATGTAAATCCGGCAATTGCTTATGCACAAGCTGCAAAGGAAACTAATTTTGGTAACTTTGGCGGTGTGCTGGATGAAAGCTTTCATAATCCTTGTGGGTTAAAGATAGCAGCTGGTGGATCTGACACAGATAAAAATGCTCACATAAGATTTGATAATTGGGATCAAGGCGTACAAGCTCATTTGGATCACTTAGCATTATATGCAGGAGCAGATGGATATCCCAGAGATAATACATATGACCAAAGACAATTCAGAACAATTAAAGGAGTAGCACCTACTGTAGAATCATTAAATGGAAAGTGGGCTCCAAGTGCTACATATGGCGATGAAATCAATGCATTATATCAAGAGATGATTTTATATTCTGGAGCTAGTACAGTTACTGGATGGATAAAATTAAATGGTAATTGGTATTACTATAATTCAAATCACACCAAGGCAACAGGGTGGATTAAACCTGATAATAATTGGTATTATTTGTATAGTGACGGGACAATGGCAACAGGCTGGCTTAAGTCTGGAGAAGCATGGTATTACTTAAAAAGCAGTGGAGCTATGGCAGCAGGAAGCTGGGTTACTTCTAATGGAAGTGCATATTATTTGGACTCAACAGGTAAAATGCTTACTAATACTAAAATAAATGGCTTTAATATTGGAGCAGACGGCAAAAGAGAAGGCGGTAATGGTCAAGTAATAGCAATAGATGCAGGTCATGATTATGGTAGTGATGGTGGAGCAGTATATACAATAAATGGTGTGACGTATAAGGAAGTAGATCTTAATATTCAAATTGCAGCAAAGTTAAAAGATGAACTTGGAAAAAGAGGTTATACTGTAGTTATGACAAGAGATGAAGGTGAGATACCAAATTATGGTTCATTAAGTTCAAGTCTTGCTCATAGAGTTGATACAGCTAACAATATTAATGCAAATTTATTTATAAGTATACATCATAATGCGGTTGATGGTATACCAACAGCAGAAGGCATTGAAACTTACTATAGTGTACATCCTAAAGATTCAGCTTATGGAGGTGACTTAGATTCTGATAAAATAGAGAAATCTAAGGAAATTGCTCAAGCAATAAATGATAAGATTGCAAATAAAATTGGAGCAAATAATAGAGGGATTAAAAGTGATGCTAATGCGGCAGTAGGAAGCTTATTTGTTCTTAGAAATACTAAGATGCCAGGGATATTAATTGAAGTTGGATTTATTTCAAATGCAGAAGAGGCAGCAAGATGTGCAGATCCTAATAGTCAGCAAAAAGTAGCAGAAGCAATTGCAGAAGGTGTTTCAGAAAATTTACATTAAAATAATATTTAATAAAACAGTAGTTAGTTTTTATAAAGGAAATCTAACTATTGTTTTTTGTTTAAGATTTTGAATATGTGGTATATACTATAGTTAATATGTATAAAAAAATAAGTTATTTCTAAAGACTAATTTTTTTGTTTTAAAAATTTAAAATTATATTTTAATTATTAAGTGAAAGGTAATGCAAGTATGGATATTAAACAAAAAGTTTTTTATGCTTTAAAAAAATATTATGGTTTTGATAGCCTAAGAAAAGGCCAGTCTGAAATTATAAATAGTATTTTGAGTGGAAAAGATACTTTTTGTCTTATGCCAACAGGAGGCGGAAAATCTATCTGTTATCAGATACCCGCAATAATTATGCAGGGAATAACTATAGTAGTATCTCCTTTGATTTCACTTATGAAAGATCAGGTTGATAATCTGCTTGGGGTTGGAGTAAAAGCAGCGTATATAAATAGTACTCAAAATATGGATACAATAAGAAATATATTAATTGAAGCATCAATGGGAGAATATAAAATACTTTATATTTCACCAGAAAGGCTTGAATCTAAAATTTTCAGAGACATGATTAAAGATCTTCATATTTGTCAGATTTCAATAGATGAAGCACATTGTGTATCTCAGTGGGGACATGATTTTAGAAAAAGTTATTTGGAAATTTCACGATTTTGCAGCAGTCTTAAAAATAAACCTGTAATTTCAGCATTTACTGCAACTGCAACTGAAGAAGTGAGAGAAGATTCTATAAAACTTTTGGGATTAAATAATCCATATGTATATAAGGGGGATATTAATAGAGAAAATCTTAATATAAGTGTACTTAAAGAAATAGATAAACTTGAAATATTGAAAGACATAATAAAAGAAAAAGAAGGGGAAGGGGGAATAGTCTATTGTGCATCAAGAAAAGAGGTAGATAATTTATATTATTATTTAAAAGATTTAGGATATAATGTAGGTAAATATCATGGCGGCCTTAAATATGAAGAAAAAGAAAGATTTCAAGAAGAATTCTTATATGAAAATATAGATATAATAATTGCAACCAATGCCTTTGGTATGGGAATTGATAAATCAAATATTAGATTTGTAATACACTTTACTCTTCCTCAAAATATAGAATCTTATTATCAAGAGATAGGCAGAGGAGGCAGAGATGGAGAAAGGTGTGACTGCTATTTATTTTATTGTGAGGCAGATATAAGCAGGGTAGAATACATAATAAATAAAAGTTCTTTAATAAGTAGAAGAGAAATTCAACTTAAAAAGTTCCAAGCTTTAATTGACTACTGCATGTTTAAAGAATGCTATAGAAAGTATATATTGGACTATTTTGGAAATGAACGTAAATTAAATTATTGCAGCAATTGCAGCAATTGTTTGAATAATGATGAATTAAAAGATTTTACAAGAGAGAGCCAGATGATATTAGCAACAGTTTTTAGAACTAAAGAAAGGTACGGAATATCAGTGCTTATAGATATTCTAAAGGGATTTAAGGGACCAAAGATAGTTCAAAACAACCTGGATAAAATAACAACATACGGATTAATGAAGGAATATGACAGCACATTTATAAAGGATTTAATTAAGAGTCTTCTAAACGAAGGTTTTGTTGATTTAAAAGAAGGTACATATTCCATGCTGAAATTAAATGCTAGATCGATGAAACTATTGAAAAGTCAAGAAATGGTAGTATTTAAAATTCTAGATAAAAAGGAACCTCTTTTAAATAAACAGCTTTTTGAAGCTTTAAAGAAATGGAGAAAAGATAAAGCTTATAGAGAGCGTATAAAGCCATATATAATATTTTCTGATACAAGCTTAATTTCAATATCAAATAATAGACCTAAAAATTTTGATGAATTATTAGAAATTAGAGGAGTCGGGGTTAAGAAAATTGAGGCTTATGGGAAGGAGATATTAAATATAATACAGACATTTGGAGAGGAAGAAATGACAAAATAAAAGAACATATGGTGACTTATGAATATATAAATAGAATTAAAAATATGTTAAAATTAATATAGTTTATAATATATAAGAAAATAGTCAATAATTAGATTAATTTATTATTGGCTATATATTTTTGCTTGAAAATATATTTGTAAGTTATAGGTGTATCTAAATTAAGACAAGTATAGAAATTTAGATTAAAAGCGTTACTATAGAAGGAGTTTAATTAATGAAATATTTCAATGAAAGTATACAATCTGTTTTAAAAGATTTAGATGTTAATTTAGAAAGCGGCTTAGAAGAAGCAGAAGTTAAAAAGAGAAATGAGATATATGGAAAAAATGAATTTACAACTAAAGAAGAAGGCAGCATATTTGAGGATATAAAAGGTGCTTTGCTAGAACCAATGATGCTTATTCTTTTAGTTGCAGCTTTGGTAAGTGCAATTATTGGAGAGGTTTATGATTCAATTGGTATTGTATGTGCTGTAGCCATAGGAATAACAATTGGCATAATTACAGAAGGAAAGTCTAAGAAAGCTGCTGAAGCTTTAGCTAAAATGACAGAAGATATTGTTGTAAAAGTACTGAGAAATTCAAATGTAATGCAAATAAGCAAAAGTGATTTGGTACCAGGAGACATTGTTTATCTTGAAACAGGAGATATGATTCCAGCAGATGGCAGGTTTATTGAAACTATAGATTTAAAGGTCAGAGAAGATATGTTAACTGGAGAATCTGATGATGTAAAAAAAGATGCAAAGGCCATAATTCAGATGGAAGAAATAAAAATAAGCGGAAATAAAAAGACTCAAGATCCAATTCCAGCAAAACAGGTTAATATGGGGTTTTGTGGAACCCTAATTGCGTATGGTAAAGCGATGATGGTAGTAACAAGTATTGGTGATAATACTGAAATGGGTAAAATTGCAGAAGAACTTCAAAGGCAGGAAGAAGAAACTCCTCTTCAAAGGAAACTGGGTGACTTTGGAAGAGTAATCACTCAAATATCTAGTGTTATAGCAGCAGTACTATTTATATTTATGGTAGTAAAGATGATTTTATCAGACAAATTAAATATTGATACATCTGGAATAATACCATTTTTAGATTCAATAGATCCAGTAAAAACTGCGTTTATAGTATGTATTGCCTTAATAGTTGCAGCTGTGCCTGAGGGGCTGCCAACAATGATTAACATGACTTTAGCAATTACAATGCAGAAAATGGCTAAAATTAATGCATTGGTAACTAAGAAAGAAGCATGTGAGACAATAGGTTCTGTCAGTGTAATTTGTTCGGACAAAACAGGAACATTAACACAAAATAGAATGACTGTAGAAAGTCTCTATTTGAATGGAAGATTTCTAGAAGACAAAAAGGATATAGATGAATATTTTATAAAGAATTGCCTTATTAATTCTACTGCACATATTAATTTTGAAGATGGAAAGTTTAATTATTTAGGAAATTCAACAGAATGTGCATTGCTTTCATATTTGCAAGAATATGATTATCAAGATGAAAGAAAAGAAAATAAAATAATTCATCAGATACCATTTAGTTCTAAGAACAAGTTTATGGCAACAGTAGTAAAGATAAATAAAGATGAAGTAGTGCTTGCTAAAGGTGCTCCAGAAGTGATATTATCTAATGCTACTCATGAAATTTTAAATGGTAGTCAAAAAGAGTTGACTAAAGAAAGAAAAAATGAAATTATGAAGCAGATACAGAAGCTTCAGGCTAAGTCTATGAGAATTTTAAGCTTTGGATTTAGAATTATGGACGAGGTGGAAGCGGAAGCTGCTGTTACTAGTGAGATAAGTATTTTAAGACAAGAAGAATCTGGTAAGGCAACAAGTGGATTAATATTTAGCGGCTTTGTAGCAATAAAGGATCCATTAAGACCAGATGTAGCTAATGCTATTTTGACAGCTAAGAAGGCTGGCGTTGAAACTAAGATGTTAACTGGTGATAATATAAACACAGCAGTTGCAATAGGAACCGAGCTTGGAATGCTTAAAAATGGAATGAAAGCAGTAGAAGCGACATATATTGATACCTTGAGTGATGGAGAATTGCAAAATGAAATTAAAAATATAGCAATTGTAGCTAGAAGTACGCCAGAAACAAAGATGAGAATTGTAGAAGCACTTCAAAATAACGGTGAAGTAGTTGGAGTTACAGGTGATGGAATAAATGATGCACCAGCTTTAACTAAGGCAGATGTTGGTATAGCAATGGGAATTTCGGGTTCAGAAGTTTCTAAAAATGCAGCAGATATAATTTTAACAGATGATAACTTTGCCACAATTATTCATGGTATTAAGTGGGGAAGAGGAGTATATGAAAACTTCCAAAGATTTATACAGTTTCAGTTAACAGTAAATATAATTGCATTTTTAATTGCGATTATATCACAAATTTTAAATTTTGATATGCCCTTTACTACAATTCAGTTATTATGGATTAACATAATAATGGACGGACCACCAGCATTAGTTTTAGGGTTAGAACCTATAAGAAATAATGTGTTTAATAAAAAGCCAGTAGCCAGAAATTCAAGTATAATCACTAAAACCATGATTACAAGTATATTGTTTAATGCTATATATGTTACAGTGGTTTTATTTATGCAAATGAAGTTTAATATTTTAGGCGCATCTACAAAAAAAATTGGATCTGCTAGTGAAATGGAAACTGTTTTATTTGGATTATTTGCATTTAATGCACTATTTAATGCCTTCAATTGTAGAGAATTTGGAATAGATAGTATGTTGCCTAATTTCTTAAAGAATACTACAGCAATTAAAACAATTTTGATCACAGGAATAGCACAAATTATATTCACGCAAGTTTTCACCACATTTTTTAATTCAGTACAATTATCACTATTAATGTGGATTAAAGTATTATTATTATCGTTTATAATAATAATAATAAACGAAGCTATAAAATTTATTTTAAGATCTATAAAAAGATGATTTAAAAAAACAATAAATGGTAATATTATAAAAGAAGGTATTATGTTGTTTTACAGTTAATACTGTAAAAATAACCTTAATTTTAACAAATATTTGTTTAAACAAAGCTAATAGTATGATAATATATGAAATGAGGAGAAGAAAGTAAAAAGGGTGGTGAAAAAATGCTTGAAGAATATAATTATGATATGTATCAGGATATTATAAATAGTATGGTTGCTACATTGGAAGCCAAGGATCTGTATACATATGGTCATTCAACTAGAGTAGCAGAAATGGCATATGCTCTAGGAAAAATTTTGGGAATGACAGAAAAGGAATTAAAGCAGATACACATTGCAGGTGACTTGCATGATATCGGAAAAATTGGAGTACCGGATAGTGTTTTAAATAAGCCAGGGAAATTGGAATTGAATGAATGGGAGTTAATGAAGAAGCATCCTTTTATAGGATATAATATACTTAGTAAAGCAAACACTTTTAAGGATATTTCGGAAGTGGTCTTATATCATCATGAAAGATGGGATGGAAAGGGATATCCAAAAGGGTTAAAAGAAGAAGAAATACCATTAGCGTCAAGAATACTAGCAGTTTGTGACTCAGTAGATGCAATGAAAAGTGATAGACCATATAGAAAGTCAATAAGTGATGAGATATGCAGAGAGGAAATAAATAAAAATAAAGGGACAATGTATGATTCTCAAATAGCAGAATGTATGCTTAAAAATTGGGATAATGTAGTAAATAAGCTTTATAATTAGAATTGTAACTATAATATAGAGTTGTCTATAGTATAGTTACAATTTTTTATAATAATAACTTATTAGGATTCAGTTTTATATATATAATTACAATCATATAAATAGAAAAGATAGGCTTAATAAGGCAGATTACCTCCTGTTAGAAAGTTAAATATTTCAATTCTACTTAGATAAACATCACCTATTAAGCCGTGAGTTCTATAAAATCTACTGCAGTTATGAAAATCTGAACCAGCTGTATAAAGTAAATTTTTATTCTTTGCTACTTTTAAAAAATATTCAGTATCTTCAATCTTATTACTAAAGTATTTAGCTTCAAGCCCATCGAAATTCATTTTTATAATGTCATTAAAATCAGGTTTAGTTAAAAGTACAGGATGTGCTAAAATAACTATTGCGCCAAAAAATTTCAAAATTTCTATACCATTTTCTACACACAATTTATCTTTTCTATCAGCAAAATGCATATAATTGCCAAATAAGTACTTAATATTAGAAACCTTGTGGTTTTTTATGTCTTGTAATATTTTTATGAGAAGTTCATTTTTATAACTATTATCTTTAAAATATCCTAGAATATGAACTTTAGAATTTTTATGAACAGTAGAAAGTTCAACTCCAGGAATGACTTTAATTCCAAGTTTATATCCTTCTAAAACAGCTTCATCTATACCGCATGTATTATTGTGATCGGTTAAAGCAATAATATCTACCTCTCTTTTCTTAGCTAGCATCACTATTTCTTTAGGGGTACATCCTCCATCTGAAAAGGTTGAGTGAATATGAAAATCACCTTTATTATACATCACAAATCCTCATTA
Source organism: Bacillota bacterium (assembly GCA_023435985.1). GTDB lineage: Bacteria > Bacillota > Clostridia > Clostridiales > Clostridiaceae > Clostridium. The sequence continues at coordinate 12,881 of JAEZKY010000237.1, forward strand.
ATATTATCTAATGTTTAGTATATGATTTTATATATAAATTGTTAAAAGTCTTCCTTACAGATAAGGATTAGTAGTAAAAACATTGTATTTTAAAAGAATATAAATATAATGTTAATTTAGAGTTAATCAATGAAATAATCTATTATGAACCATTGAAAAATGGGCGATATGTGTTAAAATTAAAATATGAGGCCTAATAAAAGAATATAAATGAAAACGTTTAATGAAGAAGGATGATAATTGTAGTAACTACTAATTACAAAAGAAGAGGAGAAAAGCTATGAAAAAAGCTGTATCGAGAAGAATCATTAATGTATGTATTGCAACGACAACAATTACTGCACTATTACCGTTTAGAGCATCTGCACAGTGGTATCAAAATTCTGATAGAACATGGAGCTATCTAAATGAAAATACTAGAATTAAAGGATGGAAAAATGTTGCGGGAATATGGTATTACTTAAACACAAATGGGATAATGCAAACAGGCTGGGTTTGCGATAGTGGGAATTGGTATTATTTGAATTCGGCTGGGGAAATGAAAACAGGATGGATTATGGATAACGAAAAGTGGTATTATCTAAACTATTCTGGAGTTATGCAAACGGGATGGATAAGAGATAATGGAAAATGGTATTACGCAGATAGCAATGGAGTAATGGAAACAGGAACTGTAAATATTTCAGATAAGCTATATTATTTTAATGAATTTGGTGAATTACAACAAACAAAGGATTACTTAGCAGAAAGCAGTAAGATTACAACCGATAGTAGTGCAGTGGATGTAAGTGGCTTGCCACAATTGCCAAACAATTATTCTATAAGTGTACAAGCTTCTGCTGAAGGTCAAATTCTTGAATTAATGAATGAGAAAAGAACAGAAGCTGGCTTACAACCATTAATGCTAGATAATACATTAGTACAGATTGCCAGGTATAAAAGTGATCATATGATACAATATAATTATTTTGACCATACTACTCCAGAAGGAAATAATTGGACAAGCTGGCTAGATGCAATAGGTTATAAGTATATGTCCACGGGTGAAAATATAGCATATAATAATTATGATCCTGTTGAATTATTTAATCAATGGTGGAATTCACCAGAGCATAAGGCAAATATGATGAAACCTTCTTATAATAAAGTTGGAATAGGAGTTATTAACGGAAACGGAAAATGTATGGGAACACAAACGTTTTCTAACTAAAACTAACAGTATAGGTTATACAAAAATTTAGATAAAGTAGATAAGTATCATATAAGTAAAGCTTAGCTTATGTAGATTATGAAGAATTATAATAGTTACAAGTGACAATAAGTAAGAAGTTAGGGAGGAATCTCAAAAATAAAATTTGAGAAATCCAATATAAGATTTGAAGTCTCACTTTTCATAAATGAGATTTAATCCTTAGCGCATAACTTACTATTTATCACTTGTAATTATTTTTGTCATGGACTTAACTTATAGGAAGAATCAATTTTAAGTTATAAGCATAATCTGATAGATATTTATAAAATTACTATCAATATTGTTCAAGTTATACAAAGAAGCTTAAGGAAAAAAATGAGGACATATTAAAAGATAAGTTTGGAGAAAATATAGGATGAATTAAGGAGTAGAGGCAATTGGAAATGGGAGGATGTAAAAGAAGCTTCTTAGTGTTATTGGATAAATTCTGATATAATAGATATTGTTAGAAGCATAACATATAAGATTAAGGGGATGATTTCAAATGATAAAACTTATTGCATCAGATATGGATGGAACGCTATTAAATAAAAGCCATAAAATAGATAAAGAAACTGTAGTAGCTATAAATAAAGCAGAAGAGGCAGGAATTGTATTTGCTATTTCAACAGGAAGAGAATACGATACTGTGGAACCACTTTTAAAAGAGAATAATATAACATGTCAATGCGTCCTTATGAATGGCGCAGAATATAGAGATGAATATGGGAATATATTAGAAGAAATTAATATAGAACTTGATAAAGCATCTAAAATTATAAATATACTTCAAGAAGAAAAAGTATGTGCAAGGATATTTACCAATAAAGGTATATATACAACAGATAGTAAAGAAGAAGCATTAAAAGAGATGGTATATAGAACTTTGTCTTTTAATCCAGAGCTTACAGAAGAGGAGGCTATAGAAATTGCTAAAATGCAGCCATATTTTATTAATCTCAATTATATTTCAGATTTAGACGAATTCTTAAATAGCGGAATAGAAGTTAGAAAATTTGTAGCATTCCATAATAACATAGAACTTATAAATAAAATGAAAAAAGTAATAGGAGAAATAGAAGGAATTGCTGTTTCCTCTTCTTTTATGGATAATATAGAAATTACTCATATTACAGCACAAAAGGGAATTATACTTGCAAAAGTTGCCGAAAAAATGGGATTTAAAAGAGATGAAGTTTTAGTACTTGGAGATAGTTTTAATGACTATTCAATGTTTACAGAATTCTCAGAATCAGTAGCTATGGGAAATGCTATTCCTGAAATAAAGGAAATAGCAAAATATATAACTGATACAAATGATAATTTAGGCGTTGCAAAGGCAATTTACAAAATTTTAGAAGAACAGAAATAAGAGTGTACATTATAAAATTAGGTTTTATTGAATGTTGCATATAGGAAAATTGATATCATAATTTTCTTATTAAAAACTGAGAAATTCTTTACTTGTCCAATTTATAAACAATGAGACAATTAAAGAATCACTCAGCTTTTATTGTAATATTCTCATATATTTTTATGAGCAGAATAATATATAGTTAAGCATAATCAAAAAACAACAAATCAATCTGCCAAGCCTATTTTTTCATAGGCATTAATTAATAAATGTATTCTATAGTATTGCTCATCATATAGATAAAAAAATTAAAAATGTATGTGATTTAGGTAAGCTACCACATAAGTTTAATTTTAAAGTTGGATATCTATAATGTAGAAAACTTATAAATTGTTCTATGGTTATATTCCTCTCCAGCCTTAAAGAGCGGAGATTTAAAGCTGCTACAATTTATAGAATTAGGGAAATATTGAGTTTCAAGACAGAATGCATTTCTTCTATTATAAACGGATTTATTTTTACCAATGTCAGATTCATTTAAATAATTTGCACTGTAAAATTGAACTCCAGGAGTAGTTGTATAAACATCTAAAACTATACCGGTATTTTCATCAATTGCCTGAGCAGCTTTTATTTTATCTGAACCATTAGTGTTTAATACCCAGTTATGATCAAAACCTTTTCCAAGGATAATTTGCTCATAATCACTGTTTATATTTTGGCCAATTGGAGTGAGGTTTCTAAAATCCATAGGGGTTCCTTCTACAGCTTTTATTTCTCCAGTAGGTATTGAATGTGCATCGTTTACAGTGAATTTGTCTGCATTGATCATAAGTTTTTGATTAAGGACATCTCCAGAAGAATGACCAGATAAATTAAAATAAGTGTGATTAGTAAGATTTATGATTGTGTCTTTATCAGAAATTGCTTTATAATTGATCTCGATAGCGTTATCATCTGTAAGCACATAATTTACTTTAACCTTAAGATTGCCTGGATATCCTTCTTCACCATCAACACTGAGGTAGGAAAGCTGCAATGAGTTTGATGGGCTATCAATTATTTCTGCATCCCACACAACTTTGTCAAAACCTTTGATTCCACCATGAAGATGATTTTCACCATTGTTTTGAGCTACATTGTATTCTGTATCGTTTATAGTAAACTTTGCATATTGTATTCTATTTGCAAAACGTCCGATTAAAGCACCAAAAAATCTATCTCCTTTTAAATAATTTTCTAAGTTATCATATCCTAAAACTACATCGTAAAACTCACCCGTTTTACTAGGAACAAGTGATGAGACAATTGCACCTCCATAAGTACAAATTTCTACTGTCATTCATTAGCATTTTTTAAAGTATAAATATCAACTTCTCTTCCATCAGGCATTTTTCCAAAAAGTTTTTTTTCTATTGCCATTGTGAGCACCTCCAATAATAATTAAGTAAGATTCTTAGTGTATACATTTACATAAAATCCTGATTTGATGTATGTACAAGTATATTATAGTACAAAGAGGTTGTACATACAATTATTCAAATAAAATAATTTTCCATATATATTGAAATAATGTAAATATACATTTAATATAGATATTACTAAGTATAAAAAGGGATTTATTGGTAAAAAATAGAGCTGGAGGTTTCTATGTGGAAATTAGTTATTGCTGATGATGAACCTAAGATTAGAAGAGGAATTGAAAGTATTTTAAATTGGCATGATTATGGCATTGAGATAGTGGGGGAAGCAGAAGATGGCGAAATTGCACTGAAAGTAATAACAGAAAAAGAACCAGATATAATTCTTCTAGACATAAATATGCCATTTTTAAATGGATTAAATCTTCTGGAGGAGTTAAGAACTATAAATAATAACAGCATTGTAATTATAATAAGTGGATATGATGAGTTTGCATATGCACAAAAAGCTTTAAGATTTAATGTTTTTGACTATGTTTTAAAACCTGTAAGTAGAAAAAATATTGAAGAAATAATGAAGAAGGTAGTTTATAAACTCTCTGAGGATAGAAAAGAAAGTAATTATTTAGAGTGGATAAAAACACAAGTAAATGAAAATATAGATACGTTAAAAAAGAACTTTTTTAGTGAATGGTTAAATAATAAAAAAAATGATGAAGAGGTATTAAATGAAATAAAATTTTTTAATATAAAGCTTGATAAGAGGATTGGAATAATTGTTATAAAAATCTTGAGAAAATTAAATCTTGAAATGGTGGGTGAAAAGTGGAATAAAGAATTGTTAGATTTTGCTATTGCTAATTTATTAAGTGATAAGTTTAGGGATTTTAAGGAAAAGTTTATTTTTAATGATGATAGTGAAAATATTATATTAGTAAGTAGTATTCAGGATATGATCAAATGGGTTAATATTGGAAATACGTTAGAGGCAGAAATAATGCAGTATCTAAAATGCAATGTAATAGTTGAACAAGCAAATGTGTGTGATGAAATTTTAAAAGTAAAAAATGAGTATTTAAAATTAATAAATAGTGTTAATGTAAAGAAAAGATATAGTCCAATGACCTTGGCAGCTATAAAACATATAGAAGAAAGCTACTATTTAAATAATTTAAGTATAAATGATATATCGGATAAGCTAGAAGTAACATCTTCTTATTTAAGCAAGTTTTTAAAAAAAGAAACTGGACTATCGTTTATTGATTATTTAACAAACATAAGAATAAAAAAAGCAATGTATCTCATGAAAGATCCCACAATTAAAATATACGATGTAGCTGAGCTCATTGGATATAGTAATCAGCATTATTTCTGCAGAGCTTTCAAAAAGGTGGTTGGAGTTTCTCCAACGGAATATAAGAGAGGAAAATAAAATGAAAAATAAAAAACATATAATTTATTTTTGCATAATTATAGTTTTTGTAGCATCATTGATTTTTTTAACAATATACGTTTATAGGACAAACTCTGAAAAAAAGGATATTTTTATAATTGGAATGTCTCAAGCCAATTTATATGAGCCCTGGAGAGTTCAAATGAATAAAGAAATTCAAGAGGAAGCTAAAAAGTATGATAACATAAAGATAATATTTAAAGATGCAGGAGGAGATACTGAAAAACAAAAAAAAGACATTCAGGATTTAATAAATTTTGGGGCTGATGTACTTATAGTATCAACCAATGATTCGAAAGAACTTACAGGAACAGTAGGAGAAGTGAACCAATCTGTACCTGTAATAATGTTAGATAGAGCTGTGAGTGGATACGATTACACCATATATATAGGTTCTGATGCTGAATCTATAGGACTTCAAGCAGGAAATTTTGTGAGAGAATTGGCGAGTGATAATAAAGTTAATGTTATAGAAATCCAAGGCGTATTAGATTCAAGTACAGACAAAGAGATTACTAATGGTTTCAAGGATGCTATTAAAAACTATAAAAACATTAATATAGATAGAACGATTGTGGGAAATTGGCAGGAAAATGAAACACAAGATAAAATACAAGAGATATTAAAAGATGATAAAAATGTGGATATAATATTTGCACATAGTGATTATATGGCACTTGGAGCATATTATGCTGCAGTAAATACAAATTCAAGAAATATCAAAATAATAGGAGTCGACGGACTTGAAGGGCATGAGGGTGGGATTGAGTTAGTCAAAAATGGAATATTACAAGGGACATTTACTTGCAAAACTGGAGGAAAAGAAGCAGTTGAATATGCTATAAAGATTCTAAATAAAGAAGGGGACATTCCTAAAAAGGTATTATTAGAATGTAAAAAAATTACCAGAGATACATTGGAATAAGGCATAATCAAAAAAATCATGGCATTTTGGACTCGTTATTTTCTTTCATATGCCTAAAATATAAATTCAATGAAATCATAAAAGTGCACAAAAGTGCTAATTAATGCAAATACAATTTTAAACTATGGATATATAATTAATTCATGAAAACGAAATCATAAATATAGGGGGAAAGAATTATGAAGTTAAAAAAGATGATTGCATTAGTGGCGAGTACAGTTTTATGCGTTAGTATGTTTGTAGGCTGCGGAAATTCAGGATCAGGAGGTCAGTCAGCACAAACTGCCGCTAAAAGTTCATCTGCTAAAAAGGTAATTGGGTTTGCACAAGTTGGAGCAGAAAGTGGTTGGAGAACTGCAGAGACAGACTCAATAAAATCAATTCCAACCTTAGATCCTAATTTTGATCTGAAGTTCTCTGATGGTCAGCAAAAACAAGAAAATCAAATAAAAGCAATAAGATCATTTATTGCTCAAAAGGTAGATTTAATAGCTTTAGATCCAGTTGTTGAAACAGGATGGGATACAGTGCTTAAGGAAGCTAAAGATGCTAAGATTCCAGTAGTAATTGTTGATAGAAAAGTAACAGTATCAGATGATTCACTTTATAAGTGTTTTCTAGGCTCAGATATGGTTGCAGAAGGCAAAAAAGCAGCACAAATAATAATAGATCAATTTGGAAAAGATGCAACACTTAATATAGCAGAGCTTCAAGGTACAGTTGGATCTACAGCTATGGTTGGAAGGCAACAAGGATTCAATGACACAATAAAAGACTGTCCTAACTATAAGATAATAAAATCACAAACTGGTGATTTTACTCGTGCAAAAGGTAAGGAAGTTATGGAAGCTTTCTTGAAATCTGATGGAGATAAGATAAATGTGCTATGGTCTCATAATGATGATATGGCAATGGGAGCTATACAAGCTATAGAAGAGTATGGTAAAAAGCCTGGAAAAGACATATTTATAGTTTCAGTTGATGGTATTAAGGATATATTCCAAGCAATGGTTGATGGTAAGTCCAATGCAACCGTAGAATGTAACCCGCTACTTGGACCACAATTATTAGAAGTTTCAAAAAATATACTAGATGGTAAAGACGTTGAAAAGAGCATAAATTCCAAAGAAGGTCAATTCCTACAAAAGGATGCAGCAGCAGAATTACCTAATAGAAAATACTAAAATCAATTTATAATTTACAGTTCACAGTTTAGGTGGAAAAGCCTACAGGCTTTTCTTCCATAGAATAAATTTAAAGATATTCCAAAGGAATATCATCCTTTAACTGTAAATTGTGAACTGATAACTGTAAACTGAATAAAGGTGAGGAATGATATAAATGGAGAATTCGGATGTAGTTTTAGAAATGAAAAATATCAGTAAATTCTTCCCTGGAGTTAGAGCTCTTTCAGATGTATATTTTAATCTTAAAAGGGGAGAGATTCATGCCCTTATGGGTGAAAATGGTGCAGGTAAATCAACACTGATTAAAGTATTAACAGGAGTTTATGAGATAGATGAAGGGTCAATTATATTAAGGGGACAAAATATCAAAATCTCATCTACGCAGGAAGCTCAAAATCTTGGTATCAGTACTGTTTATCAAGAGGTTAATTTATGTTCAAACTTAACAGTTGCAGAAAATATATATATAGGACGTGAACCAAAGAAAAATGGAAGAATAGATTGGAAAAAAGTTAATAATGATGCAGATAAATTATTGCAAGAGAGATTAAACTTAAAGATAGATGTAAAAAAAGCATTGAATAATTATTCTGTTGCAGTACAGCAAATGGTAGCTATTGCGAGGGCAGTTGATATATCGCAAGGAATATTGATTTTAGATGAACCGACATCAAGTTTAGATGATAATGAAGTAAAACAACTATTTAAAATCATGAAAAAATTTAGGGAAGAAGGTATGTCAATAATATTTGTAACTCACTTTTTGGATCAAGTGTATGAAGTATCAGATAGAATTACAGTACTTAGAAATGGGGAATTAGTTGGAACATATGATGCGAATGAACTGCCAAGAATTGAATTGGTTTCTAAAATGATAGGTAAGGACTATAGTGAAATAGAAAAAAATACAAGAAGCAAAAAGGAAACTGAAAATGTTAAAAGAGAAAACTTTATAGAAACTGATAACTTTGGAAGAACAGGAACCATTAATCCATTTAATATAGAGATAAAAAGAGGAGAAATTCTTGGATTTGCAGGACTTCTTGGCTCTGGTAGAAGTGAATGCGCAAGAACAATATTTGGAATAGATAAATCTACAAGTGGTAAGATAACTATAAATGGAAAGAAATATTCATATATTTATCCTCAAAAAGCAATTGAAGAAGGCTTGGGATTTTGCCCAGAGGATAGAAAGGTAGAAGGTATAGTTGGTGATTTAACCATAAGAGAAAACATAGTACTAGCCCTTCAAGCTAATAGGGGCATTTTTAAATATCTGCCCATGAAAAAACAACAGGAAATTTCAAGAAAATATATAGACCTATTAAAGATAAAGACACCAAGCATGGAACAGAAAATAAATAATTTAAGTGGCGGCAATCAACAGAAGGTAATCTTAGCAAGATGGCTTGCAACTGAGCCGGAATTATTGATTTTAGATGAGCCTACAAGAGGAATAGATATAGGTGCAAAAGGCGAAATAACAGAATTAATTTTAAAATTAGCAAGAGATGGTATGACTATTTTATTTATTTCATCTGAATTACCAGAAATAATCAAATGTTGTGATAGAGTAATAGTACTTAGAGATAGAAATGTTATAGGTGAATTAACTGGGGATGAAATAGAGGAGGCTAATATAATGAAAACTATAGCAGGAGGTGCAACAGCATGATAAAGAATAAGGGAAAAAGCAGTTTTCAAAAAATCTATAGTTCAAAAATATTTTGGCCGTTGACTAGTCTGATTGTATTGCTGCTGTTCAATTTCATAATGACGCCTGGCTTTTTAAGTATAACAATGAAGGATGGACATTTATTTGGAAATACCATTGATATATTAAATCGTGCATCTCCCCTTATCTTAATATCTATAGGTATGACACTTGTTATAGCAACTCAAGGAATTGATATCTCTGTTGGCTCTATAATAGCAATAAGTGCTGCACTTTCAGCAACCGTAATAGTTGATGGTGGGTCTGTTCCTCTAGCTGTGATTATAGGAGTGATAAGTGGAATTATATGTGGAGGCTGGAATGGATTTTTAGTTTCTTATATAGGGGTTCAGCCTATGGTTGGTACACTGATTTTATATATAGTAGGAAGAGGAATTGCTCAGCTTATAACAGATGGACAAATATTAACCTTTACCAATAAAGATTTTATATTTATTGGGACAGGTTATATACTGCTTCCGGTAGCAATATACATTGCCATAATAATTGCATTTTTAATGTATCTTTTAATAAGAAAAACAGCTCTGGGATTATTTATAGAATCTATAGGTGTAAATAGTAATTCATCAAAGTTTGCAGGGATTCAATCTAGAAAAGTTGTGTTTTCTCTTTATGTTTTAAGTGGAATACTTGCAGGAATAGCTGGAATTATACTTTGTTCTAATATAAAAAGTGCAGACGCTAATAATGTAGGTTTGTGGCTTGAGCTTGATGCGATACTTGCAACGGTTATAGGAGGAACTTCTATGTCTGGAGGAAGATTTTATCTTGCCGGTACTGTAGTAGGCGCTTTATTCATTCAAACATTAACAACCACAATCTATAGCTTAGGAGTTCCGCCAGAAATAACCCTAGTGGTAAAGGCCATAGTTGTCATAGTCGTATGTATAATTCAATCTCCAGAGTTTAGAAAAATGCTTAAAGTGAAAAAAACTCCTAAAGCTGAAATAAAGGAAAAGGGGGTGATTAGAGCATGAATAAACCAATAGCAAATAAGAAAATATTTAAGATTAACAAGGATTATATTGCAATTTATGCTACAATCGCACTATTTGTAGGTCTATTTTTAATAGGCTCTATTCTATATGATAGCTTTCTATCATCGCAAGTATTTGCTAATTTATTTATAGATAATGCATATTTGATAGTAGTTGCAACAGGTGAAGCAGTGGCAATATTAACTGGAGGAATAGATCTTTCGGTAGGAGCTATGATAGCTTTTGTAAGTATGATTGCTGCAAGCTTGCTGCAAAAGGAAGTAAATCCATTTTTAGTAATAATAATAGTTCTTATAGTAGGAGTATTTTTTGGAACAGTTCAAGGTATTTTGATTCAGAAATTTAACTTACATCCTTGGATAGTAACCCTTGCAGGAATGTTCTTTGCAAGAGGCGCTAGTTATATTATAAGCATAGATACAATTATAATTGATAATCCTGTATTTACTCAAATTTCATCAATTAGAATACCAATACTGCCAAATGCATTTATATCGATTAATGTTGTTGTAAGCTTAATAGTAGTAGCTGCTGCGTATTATATGCTTAGGTTTACAAAGTTTGGAAGAACAGTGTATGCTATTGGCGGGAATGAAAATTCAGCTAAGTTAATGGGCTTGCCAGTTGAAAGGTCTAAAATACTTGTATACACATTTTCGGGATTTTGCTCATCTTTAGGCGGCTTATTATTTACAATATATACACTTTCAGGTTATGGACTTCATTGCAATGGTATGGAAATGGATGCTATAGCTGCATGCGTAATAGGAGGTATACTTTTAACTGGTGGTTATGGAAATATAATAGGACCATTATTTGGAGTGCTTACAACAGGAATTATTCAGAGCCTTATAATGTTTAATGGAACCTTAAATTCATGGTGGACTAAAATAGCAGTTGGAATGTTATTGTTTATATTTATAGTGTTACAAAGAGTTATTGTTATTAGAGACGAAAAGCGAAAAAATGCTATAACTTAGTATATACAGAACAATTTAGACTTAAGCATATATTTAGGATGAAATTAGATACATCATAGTTCAAGGAAATATAAATGTATCTGCTTTTCAAGTGAAAATATATGTTTAAGTCTAATAGAGGTTGTATATATTTTTTGTTTCTAGATATTATATACATACAAAGGTTAGTGAATGGTATAATTTAACATGTAGATTGGGTTTGAGTGATTGGGGGGAATACGTTGAATAAATTGAAAATATACTTTATGAATAAAAGCATAGGCAGTAAGCTTATATTTTATTTTTTTTGTGTCATTTTAATCTTAACAACAACTATTACTCTTTTAGGGAACTTGTCATATAGAAATTCAATTAATTTTTCTCAAAATGAAAATACTAATCAAATAATAAAGCAAATAAATAACAATATAGAATCTTATGTTAACAATACTGAAAATATAATCAATTATATGTCTATAGATCCTAGAATCTTAAAATTTTTAAATGATAATAAATTTGAGAATGACGATATAGAAGATGAGGCATATAAGTCTATATATAATTTCGTGAAATTTAATACTGAAATAGCAGGAATAATGATAGTTAACAGTAATGGTGGTTATATAAGTGATGTTATGAATAAAGTATCAAGGGAATCATTAACTAATGAGGAATGGTACTCGAAGGCTTATAATGATCCTGAGAGAATACACTTATTTACTAAGCCAACTGGAAGAAATATTGATAATATTTTTAAGTATTCAGCTGACGAGGTTTTTTCAATATCTAAAGCAGTTATAGATTCATCAACCAATAAAATAAAAGGAGTAATTTTAATTGATATTAAGCTAGATGCCATAAAAAATATTATAGAGAATTCCAAGCCAGGTACAGCAGGTTTTGTTTATATTATGGATAAAAATAATGAGATTGTGTATACTCCGGTAAATAATATAGTATATAGAATTAAAAATGAATGGATTGATGATAGTGATAATAAAATAATAATAAAAAATATAAACGGGGAAAATTATCAATTAACCAAAATTGCATCACAATATACTGGTTGGAAAACGATAGGAGTATTTCCTGAAAAAGAAAGTTTGCGTGTTATTGAATATATAAAATATTATTCTTTAGCTGTTGCAGTTATAGCACTTATAATAGCTGAAATTTTAGCTGTAATTTTTACAAAGTCTATTGTAAAACCGATTCATAAACTGAAGAAGCTTATGAAGAGGGCTCAAGAAGGAGAGTTGTCGGTTTCTTTTAAAGCTAAATATAATGACGAAATAGGTGAGCTTGGAAATTCTTTTAATACCATGGTTAAAGAAATTAATAATCTTATAAATTTAGTCCAAATTGAAGAAAAGAATAAGAGGATAGCAGAAATGAATGTTTTGCAAGCTCAGATAAAACCTCATTTTATGTATAATACACTGGATACCATAAGGTGGATGGCGGAAGAACATAAGGAGGAAGACATAGTAGAAATAATAGAAGCATTTACTAATTTACTTAGAATAAGCTTAAGTAAGGGAAAAGAAATCATAAGTGTAAAAGAAGAATTTAAACATATAGAAAGTTATTTAACCATACAAAAGATAAGATATGAGGATAAATTAAATTATGAAATCATCTTTGATGAGGGTATACTGCAATATAAATTAACAAAGCTTATATTACAACCTCTAGTGGAAAATGCAATTTATCATGGAATAAAGGAGAAAAGGGGAAATGGAAAAATTATAGTTAGAGGTAAGATTGAAAAAGATTATTTATGTTTTAATATAATTGATAATGGAAAAGGCATAGAAAAAGAAGTATTAAATAAAATAAATCATATGCTAAGAAACGGAGATATAAAGAAAAATGAGTTAGGATATGGTATTTTTAATGTAAACGAAAGAATAAAGATTATATATGGTGATGAATATGGTTTGAATTACAAAAGTGTATATGGTGAAGGGACAATTGTAGAACTCAGACACCCAATAATTAAATAAAAAAAGATAAAGCTCTCTTCCTAAGCTTTATCTTTTTATTAATAAGAAAATAAAATGGTAAATATAATTTTGTGGGGGGGAATATTTAGTTGTAATTTTAGTTTCCTAAAATTAAAGTATATTTACCATTTGATCTATATAATTATGGGATTAACAATAATTGATTATTTCCAAGCAATACTAGAAAGCTTTAGTTCATTTTTGAAAGTTGAAAGTTTAGTATCATTATTAATTACTACGCATTCAATACCTACCATGTCAGCCCAGTCAACTAATTGCTCTTCGTCAATTACAAATGAAAAACTTGTATGATGAGCACCACCAGCAAGAATCCAAGCTTTAGCACCTTCTTTTAATGATGGCTGCGGTTTCCAAAGTACGCTTGCTACTGGCAGATTAGGCATGTCTTCAGTCATTTCAACAGCATCAACACTATTAACTATTAAACGGAATCTATTTCCCATATCAATTAGCGAAGCAGCAACAGCTGGACCAGAAGCTCCTTTAAATACTAAACGAGCAGGATCTTCTTTATCACCAATTCCAAGAGGATGAACTTCAATAACTGGTTTTGTACCAGCTAGAGTTGGACAAACTTCAAGCATATGTGCTCCAAGGATTAATCCATTTTCAGAATCAAGATTATACGTATAATCTTCCATTAGGCCTGTACCTTTTCCGTTTGCCATGATTTTCATAGCTCTTAGAAGAGCTGCTGTTTTCCAATCACCTTCAGCTCCAAAACCATAACCTTCAGCCATTAAGTGCTGAGCAGCAAGTCCAGGAAGCTGCTTCATTCCATGAAGAGCTTGGAAATTAGTTGTGAAGGCAGTATATCCTTTAGAATCTAAGAAGGTTCTTAAACCTATCTCAATTCTAGCTTGTTCACGAATTGAATCTATAGAAGCTTTTGGATCTATATCATATAACTTGGAATATTCAGTCATAAGTTCATCAATTTGACTTTCAGTGACTTTTTCCATTGAATCAACTAAATCACCAACTCCATAGTAATCAATGGTCCAGCCAAATTTGATTTGAGCTTCAATTCTGTCACCATCAGTAACTGCAACATCTCGCATATTATCACCAAAACGGGCAACTTTAATGTTTTGTCCTTCGGTAACTGCAACAGCAGGGGACATCCATTTAGCTATATCGGCTGCAACTGAAGTATCAGTCCAATGCCCAACTACTATTTTACGAGGTATATCTAATCTAGCTCCAATGTAGCCAAATTCTCGATCTCCGTGAGCGGCTTGATTTAAATTCATAAAGTCCATATCAATTGTTCCCCAAGGAATTTCTTTATTAAATTGAGTATGAAGGTGAAGTAAAGGTTTTCTAAGCTGAGTTAAACCATGAATCCACATTTTTGCTGGGGAAAATGTATGCATCCAAGTGATTATACCAGCGCAGTCTTCATCGTTATTTGCATCGTTACATATCTTTCTAATTGATGGAGAATCAGTAGCAACTGTTTTAAACACTATCTTGTAAGGTAAATTTTTAGCATTTAAACCTTCAACTATTACTTTAGAATTCTCAGATACTTGATCTATTACTTCTGGTCCATAAAGAGGTTGACTTCCTGTAATAAACCAAAATTCATAGTTTTTTGATTTTATCATTTAACATTCCTCCTAGTATTAATGAATATTAATTCAAAATATATAGCTTTCGTGTGCATACATGATCTTGAATGTATGCACAAATATATTATAATATAATAAAATTGTACGTACAAGATTAAAATTAAAAATTATAAATATTATTTCGAAATGAGTTTGAATTTTAAATGAATTTTTTTAAACTTAACAAGTTAAAGTACATATGATTAAGCATTACACCAAGGAAGATCCCCTGTAGTTATAAACGTATTGAACTAAATATAAATAATATATAAAAAATAAATTTGTAAAAAACTGTTGATATAATTTTAAAAACAATATATAATCTAAATATCAAGTGCGTACAACTTAAAAACTTTTAAATAGTTTGAGAGAAAATCGCACATTTTATTTGATGAAAGTAGTTGAAGAAAATGAAAGAAGCTGAAACAAAGCACGAAATTATTGAAAATCACTATATTAACCTTGTTGAGGAAAATAAGGTTTCAGCAGGAGACCAATTACCTTCTGAAAATGAAATAGCTAATCAATTCAATGTAAGCAGGCATACTGTAAGACAAGCACTCAATTATTTGGTACAGGAAGGCTGGATATACAAAGAAAGAGGAAAAGGAAGTTTTTATTCTAATAGAAAAGCGAATGAAGTTAAGAAAAATGTAGCTGTACTTACAACTTATATATCAGATTATATTTTTCCTAAAATTATATCAGGCATAGAAGAAGAACTAAGGAAAAAAGGGTACAATCTACTATTATTCAATAGTAATAATGATATTCAAAATGAGAGGATTTGTTTTGAAAATATCATAAATCAAGATATAGCAGGGCTAATAGTAGAACCAGCACAAAGTACCATAAATAATTTACATCACGATAGCATAAAAAAACTAGAAAAGAAAAATATTAAATACATTGCAATAAATGCTAATTGTGATGAAGAAAACTCAGCTTATATTGTAGTAGATGATGAACAAGGTGGCTATAAACTGACAAATTATCTACTAGAACTTGGGCATAGAAATATTGCAGCATTATTCAAAGCAGATGACCTGCAAGGTGAAAAAAGAAGAAAAGGTTACATAAAAGCTCTTAAAGAATATAACTTGAATTTTGATAAAAATGTAGTTGGAGAATATATAACTGACAATCAGGAAATGTATATAGATCAATTTATTAAAAGAATTTTAAATCTTGAAAATAGACCAACTGCAATTTTTTGTTATAATGATAAAGTTGCTTTGAGAGTAATAGATAACTGTAGGAAAGAAAATATAAAAATACCTAAAGATTTATCAATTGTAAGTTTTGATGACTCAAGTTTAGCTATTTCATCTGATGTTAAGCTTACAACAATTAAACATCCGAAAGAAGAATTGGGGGTAAGAGCAGCTAAATGTATAATAGATATGATTGAAGGCAGAATAGACAAGCCTCAATATACATATAGTGCTGAACTTATTGTTAGAGATTCCTGTTCAAGAATTTAAGTTTTATTCTTGCTTTAGAGAGTTTGGACAATCTAAAGCAAGGATGAATCTATATGAGATTTGAAGGATTTTCCAAATACTTGTACGTACATAAGTGCAACAGGAAGTGTTTGAAAGATCAAAGGGAAATAGTTGGCATGAATTAATCATTAGAGGAGTAATATTTATAATAAAAAATAAACATAAATTTAAAATTAATGTAACCGTATACCTTGAGAAAAGGAATGATAAATGTTTTTTATTAATTTTAAAATATATAAATCAAGAAGTGACAAAATGGTCACCAATAGTAAATTAAGAGAAAAATTATTACTATATGAGAATGAGGTGTAAATATGCTGGAAAAATTAAAAGAAAAAGTTTATGAAGCTAATATGGAACTTCAAAGAAAAGGACTTGTTATTTATACTTGGGGAAATGTAAGTGAGATTGACAGAGAAAGTGGATTAGTTGTCATAAAACCTAGTGGTATTAGTTATGATACCATGAAGCCAGAAGATATGGTAGTTGTAGATTTAGATGGAAATGTTGTTGAAGGGAAATATAAACCGTCAACAGATACTCCGACGCATCTGGTTTTATATAAGGAATATTCTAATATTGGAGGGGTTGTACATACTCATTCGGAATGGGCGACAACTTTTGCTCAGGCAGGGATATGTATACCAGCGTTTGGAACAACTCATGCAGATTATTTTTATGGAGATGTTCCGTGCACTAGGGATTTAACAGATGAAGAAATCAGCAACGAATATGAAAAAGAAACAGGAAATGTAATAGTAGAAACAATTGGAGATAAAAATCCTTTAGAAATTCCCGCTATAGTAGTAAAAAATCATGGCCCATTTGCATGGGGGAAAGATGCTGATGCTGCAGTCTATAATGCGGTTGTATTAGATAAAGTTGCTGAAATGGCATACAAAACAATGACATTAAACAAAGATGTAAAAGGTGTTAAGCAACATCTTTTAGATAAACATTATCTTAGAAAACATGGTGCAAATGCATACTATGGTCAATAAGATATGACAAGCTTAAACTTATATTTCTAAGAAGAATTTCAAAATTATGATTGGAACTCCTATTTTGAAATTCTCCTTAAAGTAAAAATAAAAATTTATGATTTCACTCCATAGATTTATTTCGCGAATGAATGTAAGTTGAGTTTCCTTAAATAAATGTGTAAAAAATAATTTATTGTTATATATAAAGAGGAGATGTTAAGAGAATGAGATTTTTTTTAGACACAGCAAATGTAGAACATATAAAAGAAGCAAATGAAATGGGAGTAATATGTGGAGTAACAACAAATCCATCGCTAATAGCAAAAGAAGGAAGAGATTTCAATGAAGTAATAAAGGAAATCACAGAAATAGTAGATGGACCAATAAGTGGAGAAGTAGTAAGTGAGGATGCAGCAGGAATGATAAAAGAAGGAAGAGAAATAGCTGCAATCCATAAAAATATGATAGTAAAGATACCAATGACAGCAGAAGGACTTAAAGCAACAAAGGTATTAGCAAGTGAAGGAATCA